>NZ_JAYJJS010000002.1:0-293459 GCF_020181635.2 Mycobacterium zoologicum
TTCTTACGTGATGCATGGATCAGATTTCGCGGGCATCTTGACTTGATGCATCACGGTCCCGGCCGTACTCCGACACCACCGAATCACCAAGCGCCGGCCAGTGCGGCGTCACCCAGTCCCCGAAATCACGGTCGGTAAGCACCACCAGGGCCCGCTGGATCGCCGGATCGGCCCAGATCAACGTACCGGACTGACCGAAATGACCGAACGTCCGCGGCGAGTTGGCCGCACCCGTCCAGTGCGGGGATTTGCCGTCGCGGATTTCGAAGCCCAGTCCCCAGTCGTTGGGCCGCTGCGGTCCGTAACCAGGCAAGACACCGTCCAGACCGGGAAACTGCACACGAATGGCCTCGGCATGCAGCTCCCGTGACACCGTGACCGGCGTCAACAGGTCACCGGCGAAGGCGGCCAGGTCCGCGACCGTCGAAGTGCCGCCGAAGCCGGCCGCCGCGGCCCCCCCGTCCAGCCGGCTGGCCGACATGCCCAGCGGCTCGAACACCGCCTCGGTCAGATACCGCCCGAACTCGATCCCCGACGCATCCTGCACCGCCGCGGCCAGCACCGCGAAGCCGTGGTTGGAGTAGACCCGGCGGACCCCGGGCTTGGCCAGCACCTTCTCGGAGTCTGCAGACAACCCGGAGGCATGCGCCAGCAGATGCCGCACCGTGGCACCGGGCGGCCCCGCCGGAGTGTCGAGTTCGACGGCGCCCTCCTCGACCGCGACCTGCACGGCCCGGGCGACCAGTGGTTTGGTCACCGACGCCAGATAAAACGGCCGCGCGGTATCACCGTGAAACGCCAGCACCCCCTGCGGGCCGACCACCGCGGCGGCCGCGTGACCTACCGGCCAATCATCAATGGCATCAAGTGCGGACATCGCCGCCAGCCTAACCGTGGCCCTGTAATCGGACCGTCTTGCGATAAGTGCTGGCGCTGCACCCGAACCAGCGCCGGCAGGACCGGCTGAGCACACTCTGCTCGGCGTACCCGAGCTCACGGGTCAGATGCGCCAGGCTCAGGTCGGTGTCGCGCAGATAGCGATCCGCGGCATCACGGCGGACACTGTCGACCAGGGCGGCGAACGTGGTCTGCTCGGCGGCCAGCCGCCGGTGCAACGCCTTGGGATGCAGGCCCAGCTCCCCCGCGATCAACTCCAGGCTCACCGTGCCGGTCGGCAGCAGCTGACGCGCCAGGGCGCGCACCGAGGCGGCCAGGCCGGGCGACCCGGCGGTGACGCCGCGCAGGTACTGCACCATCGCCTGATGGGCGTGGTCTTCGTGGTTCGGTGACCGGTGCAGTGGCCGGTCCAGGTCAGCGGTGCGGAAGGTGAAGCCCGCGACCGGTTGGGCGAAATAGGGCCGGCAGCCGAAGTAGGCCAGGTACTCGCGCACCGGTGTCAGCGCCTCGTGCGGAAAGTGCACCGACAGCGGCGCGTACGGAGCGTCGAACATCATTCGCATGACCCCCAGCGACACCCCGAGTGACAGCTCGGTGGTCTGCGGGTGCGCCGGGGCCCGGTCCACCAGGACCTCGAACGCGTAGAACGATTCGGAGGCCTTGGCCCCCGGGGTGACCCGCGCCGAGATCGCCGGGCTGTAGGCGGACATGAACCGCTCCACGATCGAGAAGGCGCCACCGACGGTGCCGGCGGTACGCGCGGCGATCCCCAGTGGCCCGAAGTTGCCGATGTCCTGGCGCAGCGCCAGCCGCCGCCCGAAATCCAGTGTCGCGGTCGTCGCCGCCGCCGCCTCGACGGCCAGGATCACCGCGCGGTACGGCACGAACACGTCGTGGTTTCCGGCTGCCCCGGCCGGGACGCCGGCTGAGGTCAGCAACTGCTCTGGATCACCGCCCAGCTCCGTGACCAGGCGTGTGTAACCCGACAACGCCGTGCCGCGCACCACCGACATGTCCGCAAATATCAAAGAAATGTCCGCAGATGTCAAGACTTGACCTCCCCCGGCGGGCCATGCTGGGAGCAGCATCCCGTTTGAAAGGAACTCCCCCGTGAGCTTTGACACCGTGATCCGCGACGGCCGCTGGTTCGACGGCACCGGCGCCCCGTCGGCGATCCGCAACATCGGCATCCGCGACGGACATGTCGCCGCCATCACCGCCGAACCCCTCGACGAGACGGGGTGCCCGCAGGTGATCGACGCCGCCGGCAAGTGGGTGCTGCCCGGGCTGA
Source organism: Mycobacterium zoologicum (assembly GCF_020181635.2). NCBI lineage: Bacteria > Bacillati > Actinomycetota > Actinomycetes > Mycobacteriales > Mycobacteriaceae > Mycobacterium > Mycobacterium zoologicum. The sequence goes on from NZ_JAYJJS010000002.1 coordinate 2,189, forward strand.
TCGACATCCACACCCATTACGACGTCGAGATACTCGTCGCGCCCGCCCTGTCGGAGTCGGTGCGCCACGGCGTGACCACGGTGCTGGTCGGCTCGTGCTCGCTGTCCACCATCCACGTCGACGGCCAGGACGCCGGCGACATCTTCGGGCGAGTGGAGGCCATCCCGCGCAAGTACGTGGTGGACACCATCGACGAGTTGAAGGACTGGTCGAGCTGCGCGGGCTACATCACCAGCCTGGAGAAGCTGCCGCTGGGCCCGAATGTGACTGCATTCATCGGACATTCGGACATGCGCGCGGCAACGATGGGCCTGGACCGCGCCACCCGCGCCGACGTCTCCCCCACCACTGCCGAGCAGGACCGGATGGAAGCCATGCTCGACGAGGCACTGGAACAGGGCTTCGTCGGAATGTCTTCCCAGCAACTGCTCTTCGACAAGCTCGATGGTGAGGTCTGTCGATCACGTACCCTGCCTTCGACCTATGCCAAGGCGAAGGAACTGCGTCGCCTCAAGTCCAAGCTGCGCCGCAGCGGGCGGATTCTGCAGGCCGGGCCGGACGTGAAGAACCCGCTCGACATCGTGTCCCAACTGGCTCAGGCGCTGGGGATCTTCCGTCGGCCACTCAAGACCAGCCTGCTGGCCGCCGCCGACGTCAAGGCCAACCCGGTGGCCGTTCCGCTGATGATCAAGGCGGCGCGCGCACTGAACAAGCTGGGCGCCGACTTCCGTTGGCAGCATCTGCCGGTGCCGTTCGAGGTCTACGCCGACGGTATCGACCTGGTGATCTTCGAGGAGTTCGGCTCAGGCGCCGAAGCACTGCACCTGCGGGAGTACGTCGAACGCGACGAGTTGATGCGCGACGAGGACTACCGGCGACGCTTCCGCAAGGACTACGCGAACAAGTACGGACCGCGGGTCTGGCACCGCGACTTCTTCGACGCCGAGATCGTCGACTGCCCCGATGCGTCGGTGATCGGCAAGTCCTTCGGACAGGTCGGGGTGGACCGCGGCGGGGTGCATCCGGTCGACGCCTTCCTGGATCTGGTGCTTGAGCATGGCACCGCCCTGCGGTGGCACACCACGATCTCCAACCACCGGCCCGAGATGCTCCGCAAGATCGCCCAGGAGCCTGGCATTCAGATGGGCTTCTCGGACGCCGGCGCGCACCTGCGCAACATGGCGTTCTACAACATGGGGCTGCGGTTGTTGCGCCACGTCGTCGAGGCGGAGCGGGCCGGCACCCCGTTCCTCTCCGTCGAGCAGGCGGTGCACCGGCTCACCGGAGAACTGGCGGACTGGTACCGGATCGACGCCGGCCACCTGCGGGTGGGCAACCGCGCGGATATCCTGGTCCTCGACCCCGACCACCTCGACGCGACCTTGGACGCCTACGCCGAGGAGTCCTTCGAGCCCTACGGCGGACTGTCACGGATGGTGAACCGCAACGACGACGCCGTCACCGCGGTGTTCATCTCGGGGCGCAACGTGATCCGCGACGGCCGACCCACCGAGGTGCTCGGCACACAGCGCACCGGAAGCTTCCTGCGTGTCGACACCCGCACTCCCGCGGTCGACGCCCAAGCCAAGGTCCCGGTGCCGGGCGCACAGACGGGAACATAAGGTTGGGCGCATGAGTCAGACAGTGCGCGGCGTGATCGCCAGAGAAAAGGGCAAACCGGTCGAGGTGACCGACATCGTCATCCCCGACCCCGGCCCCAACGATGTCGTCGTGGCCGTCACCGCCTGCGGGGTGTGCCACACCGACCTGACCTACCGCGACGGCGGGATCAACGACAGCTTCCCGTTCCTGCTGGGCCACGAGGCCTCCGGCACCGTGGAGTCGGTGGGGCCGGCGGTCACCGCGGTGGCGCCCGGCGACTTCGTGGTGCTGAACTGGCGTGCGGTGTGCGGAAAGTGCCGGGCCTGCAAGCGCGGCCGCCCGCACCTGTGCTTCGACACCTTCAACGCCTCGGTCCCGATGACCCTGACCGACGGCACCGAGCTCACCCCGGCGCTGGGCATCGGGGCATTCGCCGACAAGACTCTGGTGCATGAGGGCCAGTGCACCAAGGTCGACCCGCAAGCCGACCCCGCGGTGGCCGGACTGCTGGGCTGCGGGGTGATGGCCGGTCTCGGTGCGGCGATCAACACCGGCGGCGTCACCCGCGACGACACCGTCGCGGTGATCGGCTGCGGTGGCGTGGGCGACGCCGCGATCGCCGGAGCGGCCCTGGTGGGCGCCCGGCGCATCATCGCCGTCGACACCGACGACACCAAGCTGGCCTGGGCCCGCGACTTCGGTGCGACCGACACCGTCAACGCCCGCACCCAGGATGCGGTCGAGGCGATCCAGGAGCTCACCGACGGCTTCGGCGCCGATGTGGTGATCGACGCGGTCGGGCGCCCGGAGACCTGGAAACAGGCGTTCTACGCCCGCGACCTGGCCGGAACCGTTGTGCTGGTAGGCGTTCCGACCCCGGATATGCGCCTGGACATGCCGATGATCGACTTCTTCTCCCGTGGCGGGTCCTTGAAGTCGTCCTGGTATGGCGACTGCCTGCCCGAACGTGACTTCCCCACCCTGATCAGCCTGTATCAGCAGGGGCGGCTGCCGCTGGAGAAGTTCGTCACCGAACGTATCGGCCTGACCGACATCGAGGACGCGTTCCACAAGATGCACGGCGGCGAGGTGCTGCGCTCAGTGGTGATGCTGTGAGCGCCATCCAGCGGGTCGTCACCCACGGCACCTTCGAACTCGACGGCGGCAGTTGGGAAGTCGACAACAACATCTGGATCGTCGGCGACGACTCGCAGGTGATCGTCTTCGACGCCGCCCACGACGCGGCCCCGATCATCGAAGCCGTCGGTGGACGCGACGTGATCGCGGTGGTGTGCACGCACGGCCACAACGACCACATCACCGTGGCACCGGAGCTGGGCCGCCGGCTCGACGCGCCGGTGCTGCTGCATCCGGCCGATGAGATGCTGTGGCGAATGACGCACCCGGACAACGAATTCCGTTCGGTCGCCGATGACCAGCGGTTGACCGCCGGCGGCATCGAGTTGCACGCGCTGCACACGCCGGGGCACTCGCCGGGCTCGGTCTGCTGGTACGCCCCGGATCTGGGCGCAGTATTCAGTGGCGACACGCTGTTCTGCGGAGGCCCGGGAGCCACCGGACGCTCGTTCTCGGACTTCCCGACCATCCTGGAATCGATCTCCGGGCGGCTCGGCGCGCTGCCGGCCGACACGACCGTCTACACCGGGCACGGCGACAACACCCGGATCGGCGACGAACTGGTCAACTACGACGAGTGGGTAAAGCGCGGCCACTGAAGCCGGGAGTCCTCAGGGGCCGTCGAGTATTCGCCGCTTCTCGGCCTCGAACTCGCGCCGCGTCAACGCACCGGAATCACGTAGCGCGGTAATCGTTTTGAGCTGCTCGAGGCGCACGCCCGTGGCGTCGGGGCTGAACATCGTCTCCGGGTCGTGGTCCGGCACGTCTGCCACCGAAATCCGGGGCCTGCCGCTGCCGCGCAGCAGCCACAGCGCCGCAATCAGGTCCAGGGCGCCGAGCCCGAACATGCCCGCGAACACCCAGACCAGCGATCCGTACCGGCCGCCGTGACCGAAGGCCAGCCGCGGCGCGATGAAGCCGCCGACCTGGCCCTCGGTGGTGATCCGGTACTCCCCGTCTGCCACAACGTGCATGCGCCACAACCGCCGGTGCGCGTCATTGTTCACCGTCGTGGTGCCCCCGACGCTCTCCTCGACGGCCGGCTGCGCCACCCCATCCGGCGGCTGCACCCTCAGACTCAACGGCGGCACCGGTAGCCCGCCGCCGCTGGGGCTGGAAATGACCTGGGTGTGCAGATTGATCGTCACCTCACCCGCGGGCAGGTGGATACTGCTCGTGCCCGGGATCGGCACCTCGCCGTAGGCGTTGTACTTGTCGAACAGAAACGCGTTGAGCGCCAACGCAATCGCGAAGCCAAGGCCCCCGACGACCATCAGCACCACCGCGATCATGACCAAGATGCGTCGGGCGACCCACCGCGCGCTCACCCCGGTGGGGCCGACTCGGTGCTCTCCGGCGCAGGATGCGTCGGGATCTCCGGGTTGGCCGGCCCCTCGGGCAACTCGGGTGGTTCGGTGAGCGCCGGCGGCGGCAACTCGAACGACGGCGCGAACGCCGGAGGCAACTCCGGCGGCGTGTACACCGACGTGGTGGTCGTCGATGTCGGTGTGAACACACCGGAATCCTGGTCACCTTCGGCAGCGTGACGCAGCACCAGCACGGCCGCGGTGGCCAGCAGGATCGCGATCACCGTCGCCAAGATCACCACCGGAACCGTTTGCCGGCACCACGGCAACCCGGACCCGGCCCGACCGTCGTCGACTTGGGGGACTTCGGCCGGCCGCGGCGGCGCCGGCCTGGGCGGCGGTGGCGGCGGAGTCATCAAAGGTTGCGGAGTGACCGTCGAGGCGCTGTCCATCGGCGGTACAGAATGCTCGGGCGGCGGCGTGGTCTCCGAAAAGGGCTCCGGCTCAACCGGCGGCGCCGTCTTCGGGGTCGCCACCACATTGCCGGCGACGCTGAGCGCGGCGCCGATGGCCGCCGTCAGTTGCGGCCGCGGAGAAGTGATGACAGCGGTCCCGAAGCGTTGCGACAGTCCGGTCGTGACAGCGGGCATATTGGCTCCGCCGCCCACCGCCACGATCGCCGACAGACCTTCCGAGGCAATCTCGTTGTCGTCCAAGACCTCCTGCAACACCGTGAAGAATCCTGTGAGCGGCTGGCGCAGCGCCTCATCGAGTTCGGCCCGGGTCAGCCAGACTCCGCCGTGGAAACCGGCCAGCTCGGCTACCGTCTCGGAAGACAGCTGCTCCTTGGCATCTCGGCATTGGCCCCGCAACCTGGTCAACGAACCGACCGTCGGGGGGCCGTCGCTGTTGCCGCCGAGATCGGCCACCACATGATCGAGCAGTGCCTGGTCAATCACGTCGCCGCAGAATGTGGTGTTGCGCAGTGTGGCGCCCATCGGTTCGAATCCACGCCGCGCGTCGACCAGGGTGATGTTGGTTCCGCTGCCGCCGAAGTCGCAGACCGCGATGACGCCGTGGTCTGGCAGACCCGGATTGGCCTGCAGCGCAGTCAGAACCGCAACGGTGTCCGACATCAGCGCTACCGGCTGCTGCGCCCACTCCGACACCCGCCCCAAGGCGGTGCGCAATGCGGCCACGGCCTCCTTGGTCCAGTGCGCCGGGTGGGTGATCGCCACCGCGGGCGGCATCGGGCGTCCCTCGGTGGCGGCGTAAGCCAGCGCGTGCATTCCGTCGCCTAGCAGTTGTTCGGCCCGGTGGGTGGAGCCGTCACCGGCCACCACGGGCCGTCCGCCGCCGACTCGGTCGACGAAGTCGGTGACCACCAGTCCTCGGTCGTCGAGAAGTGGGTTGCCGGTGGACTTCTCCGAGGGCATGCCGATCTGTGAGGGCCGGTCGCGGAACAGCGTCAGGACCGGCCGCCGGGTGATCGCGCGGTCGGCGGTGACCGCGGCAAGCGTGGTCGCCCCGACGGACATGCCCATCGCGGGGCCGGTGTCTTGCGCCATGCTGTCCCATCCACGCTGCCTACCGGCAATGAAGAAAAACGCCGGCTGTCGGGATTTTATCGACGTGCGTCTGATTTACCCGGCATTGAAGGGCCCGTGGTGTGCCGGAGAAGTCACAATGGTCCATTCAGCACGCGTTTAGCATCGGTAACCATGCGAACGGTGCACCCCGTTGCATCCCGCCCGGCACTGAGCGCCTGGCGGTTCGTGACCGTGTTCGGCGTCGTGAGCCTGCTGGCCGACTTCGTCTATGAAGGCGCCCGATCGATCACCGGCCCGCTGCTGGCGTCACTGGGGGCGACGGGTCTGGTGGTGGGCACCGTGACCGGGATCGGTGAGGCCGCTGCACTCGGGCTGCGGCTGGTGTCAGGTCCCCTGGCCGACCGCACTCGACGGTTCTGGACGTGGACCATCGCCGGCTACGCCCTGACCGTGATCACAGTGCCACTGCTGGGCGTGGTCGGCACACTGTGGGCCGCCGCGGCCCTGGTGGTCGCCGAGCGAGTCGGCAAGGCGGTCCGAAGTCCTGCCAAGGACACCTTGTTGTCGCATGCTGCCAGCGCCACCGGCCGCGGCCGGGGTTTCGCAGTGCACGAGGCACTCGACCAGATCGGCGCCGTGATCGGGCCGTTGACGGTCGCGGGAGTGCTGGCCGTCACCGGCGGGGACTACACCCCTGCGCTGGGCGTTCTGGCGTTGCCCGGCGCGGCGACGCTGGCACTGCTGGTGTGGCTGCGGGTGCGGGTTCCCGATCCCGCGAGCTACGAACCGGACACCCGGCCGGCACACCGGGCAGGTGCGGGCGGTGGCCGGTTGCCGGCGGTCTTCTGGCACTACTGCTGCTTCGTCGCACTGACCATGACCGGCTTCGCGACCTTCGGGCTGATCTCGTATCACCTGGTCGTCGGCGGTCTGCTGCCGGCGGCGATGGTGCCGTTGCTGTATGCGGCCGCGATGGGGGCCGACGCACTGGCGGCCCTGGCCTCGGGCTGGTGTTACGACCGGTACGGCGGTCGGGTCCTGCTCTCGCTGCCGATCCTGTCGGCGGCGGTCGCCGCGTGTGCGTTCGCCGGAAGCCTGGGCACCGTGGCGGCAGGAGTGCTGCTGTGGGGCGCGGCGGTCGGAGTTCAGGAATCGACGCTGCGAGCCGCGGTGGCCGACATGGTCGGACCCGGGCGCCGAGCCAGCGCTTACGGGGTGTTCGCTGCGGGTCTGGGCGCGGCGGCCGCCGCGGGCGGTGTGCTCACCGGGTGGCTCTACGACGTTTCCGCCGGTGTTCTGGTCGCCACGGTGGCCGGCATCCAACTGCTCGCGCTCACTCTGGCAATCGTTCTCAAAGTTTGCTCAGCAGGTGATGCGAACGTGATGGCGCGCCCGGGCAGGCAGGAGACCCGGTCCCCGTGACCACACCCCGAAGATGTCGAGCTCAGCCAAGCCTCAGCTCATCGAAACGACACACACAGCGCAATACCGCAGCTATATGCCACCATGGGCGGGTGAACACACCTCGGATTCTTCGCACCCTCGGTGTTGCTCTGGCATTGACATGGCTGCTGCAGAGCACCGTCGCCACATCCTCCCCGGCCGCTGCCGAGCCGTGTCCAGATGTTCAGGTTTTGTTTGCTAGAGGCACCGATGAGGCCCCCGGCCTCGGCGAGACCGGGCAATCATTCGTCAGCGCCCTGCGGTCCCGTCTGCCCGAGCGATCCGTGGACGTCTACCCGATCAACTACCCGGCCAGCAATGACTGGCCGACCGGCGTGCAGGGCATCCGCGACGCCGCCGACCACATCCAGACCACCGCGTCGGCCTGCCCCAAGACCAAGATGGTGCTCAGCGGCTTCTCCCAGGGCGCCGCGGTGATGGGTTTCACCACCGCGGCCGTCATCCCCGACGGCGTGGACGGCACCGATGTACCACCGCCGATGCCGCCCGAGGTGGCCGATCACGTCGCCGCCGTGGTGCTCTTCGGGACCCCGAACGAGCGGGCGATGAACTTCCTCGGCCAACCGGCCGTCGTCATCGGGCCCGGCTACACGGGCAAGACGATTCAGCTGTGTGCGACCGAGGACCCGGTCTGCTCGGAAGGCATGAACTTCTCCGCGCACACGCCCGAGGCGTACGACGGGATCACCGACGAGGGTGCCGCCTACGCGGCAAACAGGGTGTAAGCACCTTATTCGCCGTTTGGAACCGAGCCGTTTCTTTGCTGTCAGCCCAGGTGGCGGCGCCCAACGCCGACCCACGGGCCAGCAGACCCACCGCGGCATGTCAGCATTGAGGGCATGACCTTGCGTGACCTCATTCGTCCTTTTGCTGCCGCGGTGATGCTGACCGGAACACTCCTGTGCACGCCGACGGGGACCCCGGTCGCGGCCGCCGAGCCCTGCCCGGACACCGAGGTGGTCTTCGCCCGCGGTTCCGGGCAGCCCGTCGGGCTCGGTGATGTCGGTGAGGCGTTCGTCGGCTCTCTCAAGGAGCAGCTGCCCGGCCGCGACGTCGCGGTCTACCCGGTCGAGTACCCGGCCAGCACCGACTACCACAACAGTGCCCTGCTCGGTGAGGCCGACGCCACCGCCCACATCCAGGCCACCGTCACGAACTGCCCCAAGACCAGGCTGGTGCTCGGCGGCTACTCCCAGGGCGCCAGCGTCATCGAGATGTCCAGCAATTCGCTGCCGGCCACGGTGGCCCAGCATGTCGCCGCGGTGGCGCTGTTCGGCCCCCCGTCGAGCCCGTATTCGACCTCGTTGTGGGGCGGCCCGCTGCCGGTTCTGGCCGCGTCGTACCACCCCAAGAGCATCGCCTTCTGCCTCGCCGGCGACATCTACTGCGAGGACAGCGGCAGTGTGGTCCCGCACCTGATGTACGTGAACGACGGGAAGGCCGTGGAGGCCGCCACGTTCGCGGCGCAGCGGCTGACCGCCGCGTCGACCGCCACCAGCTAGATCAGCGCCGGGATCCGCGCGTCGATCAGGTGCGGACCCGGTTCGGCCAGTGCGGCGCTGAACTGTTCGGCGAGTTCCTCGCAGGTGGTCGCCACCGTGGCGGGCACGCCGAAGCCTTCGGCGATCTTGGCGAAGTCCATGTTCGGCCGGGACAGGTCGAGCAGGGCTTCGGCCTTGGGGCCGTGTCCCCCTTCGCTCTCGGCGCCCACCCGGGCCAGCTCCAGGCGCAGGATCGCGTAGGCGCTGTTGTTGATCAGCACCACGGTGACGTCGGCGTTCTCCCGCGCCATCGTCCACAACGCGGAGATCGTGTAGGCGGCGCTGCCGTCGGCCTGCAGCGCGATCACCGGCCGATCGGGCGCCGCGACGGCCGCACCGAGCGCGACCGGCAGGCCCTGCCCGATCGCGCCGCCGGTCAGGGTCAGCACGTCGTGGCGCGGCGAGCCGGCGGTGGCCGCCGGAAGCATCAGTCCCGCGGTGTTGGACTCGTCGGAGATGATCGCGTTGTCGGGCAGCAGCGCCGCGATCACCTGCACCCAGTTCTGTGCGGTCAGCTCGCCGGTCGGCAGCTCCGGGACGGCGGCGGGCGCCGGCCGGGCCTGAACGTCGGGCGCCACCAGGTCGGCGAGTGCCTCCAGCGCCGCGGCCACGTCGATCTCCAGACCGGCCAGGTTGTGGACGACGCAACCCTCGGGTACGAGGTCACTGGGTTTGCCGGGATAGGCGAAGAACGACACCGGGGCTCGGGTTCCGGCGACCACCAGGTGCTGAATCCCGTTGAGCTGGAAGGTGGCCTGCTCGGCCAGGTAGCCGAGCCGAGCGATCGCCGGCACCCCGGCCCCGCGCGTGAGCCGGGCGGGGAAGGTCTCCACCAGTGCGACCACACCCGTCGCGGCGGCGATCCGGTCCACCGCCGCCAGCGCACGTAGATCACCGGCGGCGGGCCCGCCGATCAGCAGCCCAGCCGGTTCTCCGCTGCGCAGCACCTCGGCGATCTCGGCGATGGCCGCGTCGTCGGGGGCGCCCGCCGGCACCGGTTCGGTCGGCGCCGCGGCTTGTGCCCCGTCGTTCCAGGAGATGTCGGCGGGCAGGATCAGGTTGGCGACCTGCGCGGGGCTGGCCATCGAGGCGGCGACCGCCTCGGCGGCGTCGCGGCCGATGTCGGCGCCGGAGCCGGTGCGACGCACCCAGCCGTGGGTCCAGTCGGTCAGCGGCTCGATGTCGGATTCCAGTGGCGCGTCGTACTTCTTGTGATAGGTGGCGTGGTCTCCGATGACGTTGACCACCGGGACGTGCGCGCGTCGCGCGTTGTGCAGGTTGGCCAGGCCGTTGCTCAGGCCGGGTCCCAGATGCAGCAGGGTTGCCGCCGGCTTCCCCGCGATCCGGGCGTAGCCGTCGGCGGCCCCGGTCACCACACCTTCGAACAGGCACAGCACCCCGCGCATCTGTGGCACCGAATCCAGCGCGGCCACGAAGTGCATCTCCGAGGTGCCGGGGTTGGCGAAGCAGACCCGCACTCCGCTGTCGACCAGGGTGGTGATGAGCGCCTGTGCTCCGTTGGTCATCTGGTCGCCTTTCGTCCTGCCGCTGTCCTATAGAAGCACGCCGGGGTTGAGGATCCCGGCCGGGTCGAAGGCGGCTTTGATCCGGCGCATCAGGGCGATCTTGGCCGGATCCTCCAGTTCGAGGAAGTGCTGTGTCTTAGCCCGGCCCAGGCCGTGCTCACCGGAGATCGCCCCGCCCAACTCCATCGCGGCGGCGAAGATGTCGTGCAGCAGCCGGTGCCGGATGTCGTCGTCGGCGCAGAACACCGCGAGGTGGACGTTGCCGTCGCCGGCATGCCCGCAGCCGACCACCCCGGCGCCTGCGGTCTCGGCCAGCTCTTGGGCACTGGTGAAGAACCGGTGCATGACCGCCCGCGGGACCACCACGTCGATCACGTCGTGGGCACCGGCAGCCTTGGCGGTCCAGAACGCCTTCTCCCGGGCCTCGATCAGGGCGTGCGCCGAATTACCTTCCAGCACATAGACGTCAGCCGCCCCGAGCGAACCGAGCAGCTCGCCCAGCATGGCGACATCGTCGTCGAGGCGATCCCGGTCGCGGTTCTCCAGCCCGATCACCAGGTGTGCCTCGGCGGTGTCGCGCACGGCGTCGGGGATACCCAGGTTCAGGTTCTGCGAGTAGGTGATCGCGGCCAGGGTCAGCTTGTCGACGTATTCCAGGATCACCGGGTCCACGCCGCTGCGCACCACCGTCGGCACCGCGGCCATCACCGCGGGCAGGTCGCCGAACGGGGCCAGCAGGGTGGCCGAGTGCGCCAGCCGCGGGTAGAGCCGGACGGTGACCTCGGTGGCCAGCGCGCAGGTGCCCTCGGAGCCGATGATCAGCTGGGTCAGGTCGTAGCCGGTGGACAGTTTGGTGATGCGGCCGCCGGTGCGAATCAGCTCGCCGGTCGGCAACGCGGCCTGCAGCCCGACCACGTTGTGGCGCGTCACCCCGTATTTGACCGCGCGCATGCCACCGGCGTTGGTGCCGACGTTGCCGCCGACACTGGCGGACAGCTCACCGGGGAACACGGTGTATATCAGTCCCGCCTCGGCGGTCGCGGCATCGAGGTCGGCCAGGCTCACCCCGGGTTGCACCACCGCGACCTGGTTGTCGGTGTCGATCTCGCAGATCGCGCTCATCTTCTCGAACGAGATCAGCAGTCCGTCGGAACACGGCCGCGCCCCGCCGGACAGCCCGGTGCCCGACCCGCGGGCGGTCACCGGCACCTTGGCGGCGGTGGCGGCGGCCAGCAGTTGGGCGACCTGCTCGGCGGTCTGCGGGCGGGCGAGGTAACGCGGTGGTACCGGTGCGCCCACCAGCGCCTCGTCGTGGGAGTAGTCGGGGCCGATCTGCTCGCCGGTGAGCAGATCGCCGGCGCCGACGATATCGGCGAAACTCTCTGCGACGTCGGTGTTCAGCGCGCCCATCCGTTCCTCACCTTCCGAATCCGGCATCCCGCAGTGCCTGGGCCATCGATCCGCCTGCCGGGCTCGCATCCCGTCGGCCGCCGGTGTTTGCGGGACGCTGTCCCCGATTCTGCTTGCCCGGGTCGCGGCGCGCAGCGGGTTGGCCGGCTGGGCCTCGGGACGGCTTGCCCCCGGTCTTGTCCCCCGGCTTGTCCCCCGGCTTGTCGCTGAGTCGCAACGTCAGCCCGATCCGCTGGCGTTCGACATCGACGTCGAGCACCTTGACCTTCACGATCTGGCCGGAGTAGACCACCTCGTGCGGGTCGGAGACGAAGCGATCCGACATCGCCGAGACGTGCACCAGGCCGTCCTGGTGTACGCCGACATCAACAAAGGCGCCGAACGCCGCAACATTGGTGACCACGCCCTCCAAGACCATGCCCACCTTGAGGTCGGCGACCTTCTCCACACCGGTGGCGAACGTGGCCGTGGAGAACGCCGGACGCGGGTCACGTCCGGGCTTCTCCAGTTCGGCGAGGATGTCGCTGACCGTCGGGATGCCGAACCGGTCATCGGCGAAGTCGGCGGGCTGCAGTTTCCGCAACAGCCGCTCGTCGCCGATGATCTCGGCCAACGTCACCTGCGAGCGGTCCAGGATGCGCCGCACCACCGGATATGCCTCGGGATGCACCCCGGAGGAGTCCAGCGGGTCGTCGCCGTCACGGATCCGCAGGAATCCGGCGCACTGCTCGAATGCCTTGGGCCCCAAGCGCGGGACATCGAGCAACCCGGCCCGGCTGCGAAACGGCCCGGTCTGGTCACGGTGCGACACGATGGCCTCCGCCAGCGACTCCGACACCCCCGACACCTTGGCCAGCAGCGGCGCCGACGCGGTGTTGAGGTCGACCCCGACCGCGTTCACCGCGTCTTCGACGACCGCATCGAGGCTGCGCGCCAGGGTTCCCGGCGTCACATCATGCTGATACTGGCCGACGCCGATCGACTTCGGCTCGATCTTGACCAGCTCGGCCAGCGGATCCTGCAGCCGCCGGGCGATCGACACCGCGCCGCGCAGGGTGACGTCCAGGTCGGGCAGTTCGTGCGCGGCATACGCCGACGCCGAGTACACCGAGGCGCCGGCCTCGCTGACCATCGCCTTGACTGGTGCGGGGGCACCGGCGGCCTTGATGTCGGCGATCAGCTCGGCGGCCAGCGCGTCGGTCTCCCGCGACGCGGTGCCGTTGCCGACGGCGATCAGGTCCACCCCGTGCCGGGCGACCAGTGCGGCCAGCGTCGCCTTGGCCGCATCCCATTGCCGCTGAGGCTGATGCGGGAAGATCGCGCAGGTGTCGACGACCTTTCCGGTGCCGTCCACCACGGCCACCTTCACCCCGGTGCGAAAACCCGGGTCCAGGCCGAGCGTGGTCCGGTTGCCCGCCGGAGCGGCCAGCAGCAGGTCCTTGAGATTGCGGGCGAACACCGCCACGGCATCGGCCTCGGCACGCTGCCGCAGGCGCATCCGGGCCTCGACGGCCGCAGAGAACGCCAGCCGGGTGTCCCACGCCCAGCGCACGGTGTCGGCCAGCCACGGCGTCGCCGCGCTCGACCCGGTCATGTCCACACCGAGGGAGCGCGCCACCATCGCCTGGTAGGGCTCGTTGTCGCCGCCGTCGAAGCTCAGCGCCAGGGCCTCCTCCTTCTCACCGCGCAGCACGGCGAGCACCCGGTGCGACGGCATCGCCTCAAGCGGTTCGCTGAACTCGAAGTAGTCCCGGAACTTCTGCGCCGCAGCACTTTTCGCTGCCTCATCCGATCGCGGGCCGCTCCGCAGCGCGCCGGCCGACCAGAACCGCTCCCGCACCGCACCCACCAGTTCGGCGTCCTCAGCGGCGCGTTCGACCAGGATGGCGCGCGCCCCCTCCAATGCCGCTGCGGCGTCAGCGACCTCCTCGCCGATGAACTCGGCCGCGAGTTGCTGTGGGTCGATGCTCGGGTCGGCCAGCAGCCGTTCGGCCAGCGGCTCCAGCCCGGCTTCGCGGGCGATCTGCGCCTTGGTGCGGCGCTTGGGCTTGTAGGGCAAGTAGATGTCCTCGACACGGGCCTTGGTGTCGGCGGCCAGCAGGGCTGCGCGCAGCACGTCGGTGAGCTTGCCCTGCTCGGAGATCGAGGCGAGCACCGCAACCCGGCGGTCGTCGAGTTCACGCAGGTAGCGCAGGCGCTCTTCGAGAGTGCGCAGTTGGCCGTCGTCGAGACTGCCGGTGATCTCCTTGCGGTAGCGGGCGATGAACGGCACCGTCGCCCCTTCGTCGAGCAGCGCAACGGCGGCCGCGACCTGCCGTTCGGCCACCGCCAGTTCCTCGGCGAGACGGGCGTTCACGGGTTTGAGGGATACGTTCGCGGTCACGCCGACGGACCCTACCGAACCGTTCCGACAGCGCCCTGCAGCGACATCGCGGCGCGGCGTCAGGGCATGATGGCAGCTGTGACGACCTACAACGAGATCCGCAACAACGCGCCGCTGTGGCCCGGAGTCATGGACCGCTCGCTGTTGGGTAACCGGCAGGCCCAGGCCGCGCTGTATCTGGCCGATGCGGCCAAGCGGGGCAAGTGGCGCCACGTGGTCCGCGAACTCGACCGGGGCGACCATGTCGTCGACGTCAAGTCCTGGCGGCCCGAGGGCAAGAGCTGGCTGACCGTGCTGCATCAGGCCGGCTGGCACGGGGCCCCGACAGACGTGGCGTCGTGGATGCTCGGGCAGGGCGCGCTGCGCGCCCAACCGGATGCCGCCGGGCGCACCGCCTACGACCTGGCCGTCGAGCACAACCGGCCCGCCGAGTTGCTGGAGATCCTCAAGCCGCCGGCGGCGACCATGGACCGCGACCGGATCGGCGCGCTCAACAGCGAACTCGCCGCGGTCATCGACGAATTGATTCAGCCGTTGTTCCGCGGCGTGGACCTGCGGCAGATGTTCCGCTATCCCCCGGTCGAGGTGTTGCACGAGTTGACCGGCAAGCAGTTGTGGTTCCCGGTGCCCTACCTGTGGGGTGGTTTCCGGGTGGGCCTGACCGATGACGCGGTCGAATTGTTCGGGGGATACCGGGAACTCGACCCGCTGGGCGAGGTGCACATAGCGACGGTGGGCTATCTCATCACACCCGACGGGCCGTCTCAGGTCTACGAGGGCTACGAGTAGGGCTGTTCGCGCAGTTGCCCTTTGGCGATCTTCCCGCCCGAGGACCGCGGTAGTTCGGCGACGACGAGCCGTTCGGGCAGCAGTTCCTTGGACACCCCGAGCCCCAGCAGGTGTTCGACGAGGTCAGCCAACTCAAGCGTGCCGCCTCCGACGAGTTCGACGTAGACGCAGACCTTCTCACCGAACACCTCGTCGGGCATCGGCACCGCGGCGGCCACCGCGATCGCCGGGTGGGTCATCACGGCATCCTCCACCTGGACGGCGCTGATGTTCTTGCCGCCCCGCAGGATGAAGTCCGAAGTCCGTCCGGTCACACTGAGGTAGCCGTCGGAGTCGATCTCGCAGATGTCGCCCATCCGCATCCAGCCGTCGGCGGTGAACAGCTTGTCGTGATCGGTGCCGCCCAGGTACCCGAGGCTGGTGGCCGGGCCGCGGCAGGCGGGCTGGCCCCGGCCGGTGTCGGTAACGTCGACGTCCCCCTGCTCGCCACCGAACAGTCGGACCGCCATCTCGCCGACGATGCGCCCTCCGGTGCGCAGTCGCCGCTCCAGGGGGTCGTCGAGGGTGGTTCCACTCAGCACGCCGGTCTCATTCGAGCCGTAGAACTGCAGGATGGTGGCGCCGGTCAGCTCCTCGAATTCGGCGGCCGGCCGGTACGGCAGCGCCTCCCCGCCGGTGAACACCACCCGCAGCGAGCTCAGATCGAATTCACGGCTCGCCGGATCGGCCATCATCATGGTCAACTGCGTACTGACGCAGCACAATACGGTTACCCGATGTTCGGCGATCGCCGCGCAGGTCGCCGCTGCCGTGAAGCGATCCAGCAGCACAGCGGTCACCCCGAGGTGGATCGGGGTGGTGTGGCTGGTCCACAGGCCGAACCCGAACGGGGTGGGAATGATCGGCAGGAAGACGTCGTCGGCGCTCAACCGCCCGTTGGCAACTGCCAACTGATGAAAGTAGTGCCACCGATTCTGGGTGTGCACCACACACTTGGGCAGGCCGGTGGTTCCCGACGTCGAGTTGATCAGAAACACGTCGTCGGGGCCGAGTTGCGGTCCCGGTACCCCGATTTCGGTACCCAGCGCCTCGCTGCTCATGACTTCGATCCCGAGGCCGCCGGCGCCGGCGTGGTGCTGCTGGTCGGTGATCAGCAGCTTGGACTGCGATGCGGTCAGGATGGCGTTCACCTCACGGAGTCCGGCGCGGGCGCCGATGCCTACCACCACCGCCCCGCAGCGTTCCAGCGCGACGAACAAGACGTGGATGGCCGCGGAGTCCCGGTGCCACACCGCGATCCGGTCGCCGGGCGACACCCCGGCACCGGCCAGTCGGCCAGCCAATTCATCTGCGGCGGCGTCGAATTCGCGCCAGGTCAGCGCCGTCGAACCGAGGTAATCCAGATAGCCGGTCTTGTCCGGTGAGCGTTGCGCGTTTCGGCGAACCGCATCCGACAACGTGGTCTGCGACCACCAGCCTGCGGCGTGATACCGGGCCACCTCGGCCGCGGTGTAGGCCGGCGACTCCCAATCAGGCACAGCAACTCCTCATCACGCGCTGCCTTCCGGTCAGTAGATGTAGTCTTCGCCGCTGGCCCGAACGGTGATGTCGCTGATGCTGATTCCCCACGGCTGGTCGATCACGTGCACCACCGCCTCGGCCAGATCGTCGGGGGTGATCAGCCAGTACCTCACCGAGTCGACGTCGGCCTGCTCCGGCTCCAGGGTGCCGTTGGCGAACGCGGTCATGGACGCCATGTAGTCCCCGCCGCGTGTCCCGACGATGCCAATGATCGCCGCACCGTTGACCACTCCGCTGCCGAGTTTGGTGCCCAGCACTCCGGTCGGCTTGACCGTGGTCACCTTGATCTTGCCCTTCGCCTCGCTGCGCAGGGAGTCCGACAGCACGGTGACCGCGGCCTTGGTGGCGCTGTAGACGCCCGAACCGGCGACGCCGGCGTTGCCGTAGATCGAGGAGATGTTGACGACGTGACCGCGGCCCTGCGCGATCATCTGGTCGTAGACGGCGGAGATTCCGTTGACCACGCCCTTGATGTTGATGTCGATCGCGCGGTGCCACTGCCGCCAGGCCTGCGCGTGGTCGGCGAAGAAGGCCAGCGGCATCACGCCGGCGTTGTTGACGATGACGTCCACCGCGCCGAAGGTCGCCACCGCGTGCTGCACGGCGGCCTGCATCTGCTCCATGTCAGTGACGTCGGCGACCTGATGGGTGCCGGCCAGTCCCGCGGCAGTGATTCCGTCGAAGACGGAGGCCAGTTCGTCGGCGCCGATATCCACCCCCACGACCCGGGCGCCCCCGGCGGCGCACTTCTCGGCGATCAGTTTGCCGAATCCGCCTCCGGCACCGGTGACGAGAACGACCTTGCCCTGCAGGTGCTGTGACATGATCCGCCTTCCGACGACGTGATTCGCCACTGGTTGTGCTCCGCGCAGTCTAAGTGGCCGCTGTTACCTCTGTTCCGCCCGCCCGATTTGCTCGCCGACAGGCCGGATATAGAGACCTCAACCCACAGTCACGGGAGCTATGGTCACTTCGTGAAACGTCGAACGGCGCTGGGGCTGCCTCTGCTGCTGGCGGCGGGTCCCACGTTGAGCCGGCTCCCGCTCGCCGGCGCGGACCCGGGCCGGTGGTCCATTGATCGTGTCAACCGGTGGTACCAGGCACAGGGCTGGCCCGTCGGGTCGAACTACATCACCTCGACCGCCGTCAATCAGCTTGAGATGTTCCAGGCCGGAACCTTCGATCTGCAGCGCATCGACAACGAGCTGAGTTGGGCCCACAACGCGGGTTTCAACACCATGCGGGTGTTCCTGCACGACCAGCTGTGGGCCAACGACCGCAAGGGCTTCCAGTACCGGCTGGCCCAATTCGTGTCGGTCGCCGCCCGCCGGCGGATCAAACCGCTGTTCGTGCTCTTCGACTCCTGCTGGGATCCGCACCCCAAGTCGGGTCAGCAGCTCGCACCGCGGCCCGGCATCCACAACTCGAGATGGGTGCAGAGTCCCGGCGCCGAGCGGCTCGGCGACCGCAACTACTACCGCACCATGTATGACTACGTCACCGGTGTCATGACCCAATTCCGGTACGACGACAGAGTTCTCGGCTGGGATCTGTGGAACGAGCCGGACAACATGGCACGCGAGTACAGCGCCGTCGAGCGGTCCGACAAGCTCGACCTGATCAGCGACCTGCTGCCCCAGGTTTTCAGCTGGGCTCGATCGGTCGATGCCCGGCAGCCGCTGACCAGTGGTATCTGGGAGGGCTCGCGTGAAGGCAGCTCGATCGTCAACACCCAGCTGGGCAGCTCGGACTTCATCACCTTCCACTCCTATGACAGGTCCACGACGTTCAACCAGCGGATCGCCGAGCTGGCGCCCTTGGGCCGGCCGATCATGTGCACCGAATACCTGGCGCGAACCCGCGGCAGCACCATCGACGACATCCTGCCCATCATGAAGCGGCACAACGTCGGCGCGTACAACTGGGGTTTTGTGGCCGGGCGGACGCAGACCTACCTGCCGTGGGACTCCTGGGACAGTCCCTACACCACCGCCCCCCAGCTGTGGTTTCACGATCTGGTTCAGCCGTCCGGACTGGCCTACCGCAACCTCGAGATCATGACCATCAGTAACCTGACCGGTCGCTGACCGGGCAGGTCAGGTGGATTTGGGCCCAACTTGACGCGACCGGCTGATGCCCGGCGCGTTCAATGATGAAATCATGGGCGGCGATGTCGTCGGGGCCGCGCCCGCGACGATCGGGTTTTGGGCGCTTTCTGGAGGAGTCGTTGATGGGCGAGACCGCGTCGGGTTCGCGGGCTGGGTCACGTGTTGGGCGCTACCTCCTGATTCGACTGCTGGGCCATGGACCCACCGGTGAGGTGTACGACGCCGTCGACGTCCAGAAGAACCGGACGGCCGCACTCAAGCTGGTCACACCGGCATTGGGCCACGATCCGGCGTTTCGGGAATGGCTGCAGCGTGAGGCTCTGACCGTGGGGCGGGTGCAGGAGCCGCATGTGGTCCCGGTCCGCGACTACGGCGAGCTGGACGGCGAGGTGTTCATCGACATGCCGTTGGTGTCCGGCGCCGACCTGTCGGCGGTGCTGAAGCGGACCGGCGTGCTGCCCCCCTCCCGCGCGGTGAACGTGGTGTGGCAGGTTGCCGCGGCACTGGACGCCGCGCACGCCGCCGGGGTGATCCACCGAGGCGTCAAACCGCGCAACATCCTGTTGACCAGCGATGATTTCGTCTACCTGGTGGACTTCGGGATCGCCGGCGCGCCCGGTGCCAGCTCTGTGGACGCCGAGCACGGCGGCGCCCGCTGGAAGTACTCCGCGCCGGAACTGTTCGGCGGCGGTGATTTCGGTGCGGGCGTCGACGTCTACTCACTGGCGTGCGTGCTCTACCAATGCCTGACCGGTGCGCCGCCGTACCGGGCCGACAGCGTCAAGATGCTGGCCAACGCCCACCAGAGCAAGCCGATTCCGCGGCCCAGCCTTGCCGGCTCGACGATTCCGCCCAGCTTCGACGCGGTGATCGCCAAGGGCATGGCCAAGGACCCCACGGAGCGTTACAGCAGTGCCGCGGAGCTGGCGACCGCGGCCTATCAGGCGTTGAGCGCTCCCGACCAGCATCGAACCGTGCAGATCTACGAGGCCAGCCAACAGGCGACGCCCCCGTTGATCGAGCCGCCGACCGCGGTTGCGCCGCCCGCTCCGGCGGCCGAAGTACCCCCGACACCCCCGGTGCTGCGTCCCGCTGTCCAGCCGCCGGTAGCCCCGCCGGCACCTGCGGCCGAACCGCGGCCGACTCCGCCCGAGACTCCGCCGTCGGCACCCCCTGCCCCGTCGTCCCCCGCATCGCAGAAGCCCGAGATCACGGTGCCGGAACCGGTGGCCCCGCCCACCAACCCGAGCCTGCCCCGCGTTTCTCGCGTCTCGGCGGCCGACGATGACTGGTTCAGTTCACCGAAATCAGTTCCCGCCTATCGCGATCCCGCCAAGCGCGCGCTGCTGATCCGCCTGGCGGCGATATTCGTCGTCGTTGTCGGGCTGATCACCTGGCTGATGAACCGCTCCGGTTCCGACGACTTCGCCGTCGATTCCGACGATTCGGGAGCCTCGCAGTCCACCGTGACGGTTGCGAACGCCGAAGCCGAGGCCCGCCTGCTCAAGCTGCTGCCGGCCGGTTATCCGGAGGGCACCTGCAAGTCGACGCAGCCGTTGGACGGCGCCATCGCGGCGATGACCTGCGGACGCAACGTCGACCCAGGAGGCCCGCCGTCGGCGATCTATTCGCTGTTCGAAGACGCCGAAGCGATGCGCCAGAGCTTCGACAACACGACGCACTCCAGCACCGTCGTCGAGTGCCCGAACAAGATCCTGTCGCCGGGCGCCTGGCATGCCGCGAACAGCCAAGAAAAGTCGGGAATGCTGCTCTGCGCCAATCGTCAGGGCGCTCCCCTGCTGGCTTGGTCCAACGAGAAGCACCTGGTGATCGGCTCGGTACGCAGCGAGCACAACACACCGAGCCTGGAACAGATCTACTCCTGGTGGAGCCTGCATTCATAGCCGCAGGGCCAGTTGCGTGACCAGCGAAATACCTGAGACGCGGGCCACCGATCGTGGTCAATCCGTTAAGATTTGCCCCCTGAGCAAGCACCCCCGAGATCCAGTCGAACCCGAGGAGTCACCCCCCGATGAAGTTGATCCCGACAGCCATTGCCGCAGCCGGAGCGCTGGCCGCAGCCGGCGCATTCAGCGCAGCTATCGCCGCCGCAGACGCCGGTGAAGCCGGCCCCACCACCCAGCCCATCGGTAGCCAGGGCACCGTGGTGGACGGTGGCGTCGTCCAGGGTTGGACGGTGAGCGACCTGCGTCCCAGCTCGGACGCCATCCCCTACCAGCCCCGCGGCACGCTGTGGGAGGCCACCGCCACCGACGTAGCCATCCAGGGCACCGTCACCCCGGTCATCGCCAACCTGGGCGCCCGCTCCTCGAGCGGTCAGACCTACCCGGCACTGTTCACCGTGGCCACCGCGCAGGGCGTCAACCCCTCCAACCTGGCCCAGGGCCAGCGGACCAGCGGCAAGGTCTACTTCGACGTGACCGGTGACGCCCCCAACAGCGCGGTCTACCAGCACGCCGGCAAGGACATGCTGGTGTGGACCCCGGCCGCTCCGGCCGCACCGACCGGCGGCGGTTCGTCGGCTCCGGCCGCCGCCCCGCGCGGCACGTCAGCCCCGGCGGCCACCGCCCCGAAGCCCGCGCCGGCCACCGTCGGCAGCCCGAAGACCGACGCACCGGCCACGACCGGCAGCCAGGGCACCCCGGTGGCCGCGGGCAGCTCGGGCACTCCGCTACCGGCTGAGGCGGCGGGTACTCCGGCGGCGGCAGGTAGCGCTGAGGGCACCCCGGCGGCGGGTAGCGCGGAGAGCACCCCGGCTGCCGGCTCCGAGGGCACCCCTTCGGCAGGCACCCCGGTGGCCTCGGCCCCGGAGGGGCAAGGCTCGTCGGGCACCCCGGCGGCGTCGGCCCCGGCGGCGGGCGCCAGCTCCGGCACCCCGATCCCCGCGGAGACCGCAGGCGCCCCGGCGGCGGGTAGCGCGGAGAGCACCCCGGCGGCGGCCGGCAATCAGGGCACCCCGGTCCCCTCGACCGGCACCGCTTCGTCGGGTGCCGCCGTGGCGGGCGCTGCGAACAGCTCCGGTTCGTAAACCCCTTACGCCGTAGAACTCCGGCCCGGCTCCCGCTTTCTGCGGGTGCCGGGCCGGAGTCATTCTGGGTAGCCTGGCAGGCAGCCCGTAATGATTCAGCACTTGGACACATACGCCACCGGGATGAAAAACGCTTAGAGGAGTCAGACCGATGAAGTCCATCTCGACCGCCTTGGCTCTGGGAGCATTGGCCACCGCCGGTGTCCTCGGCACCGGGATCGCCGGCGCTGAGCCGGACCCGGCACCGACGCCGGCAACCCATCCGATCGGCACCCAGGCCACGGTGCCCGAGGGGCCCGGCGTGAGCGGCTGGACGATCAGCGATTTGCGGCCCAGCTCGGATTCCATTCCCTACCAGCCGCGCGGCACACTGTGGGAGGCAACCGCCACCGACGAGGCGGTTGCGGGCACGGTTTTCCCGATCATCGCCAACCTCAGCGCCCGTTCGGCCAGCGGCCAGAACTACCAGGCACTTTTCACGGTGCCCACGGCGCAGGGCATCATGCCCACCGGACTCACGCAGGGCCAGAAGACCAGCGGCAAGGTCTACTTCGACGTGACCGGCGACGCCCCGAACAGCCTGGTGTACCAGGCCGGCGGTGCCGACCTGATCCGCTGGGTGACACCGGCTCCGGCACCGCAGGCCGCACCACGGCAACAGGCGCCCCGGCAGCAGCCGCAGCAGCAGGCTCCGACGTCCGGCGGTGGCAGCAGTCATCGAGCGCCCGCGCAGCAGGCTCCGGCGCAGCGCCCCTCCCGTCCGGTGCCGGCGACGCCACCGCCGTCGGGAAGCGCGGGCACCCCGATCACCGAAGGCAGTGCCGGAACCCCGATGCCGTAGGTGACGCGCGTCAGAGCTTGAAGCGTCCGGCGAATCCTCGCAGTGGCAGGTCAGCACTGGTCAGCAACCCCGGCCTGGCGGCCACAACAGATGTGATCGCGTTGAGGGCGGGCAGGCCGGTCACCGTCATGCCGATCGAGGCGAAGTTGTCCGGATCCGACAGGTCCAAGCCGGGCTTGGGGAAGATCATGTGCTTGTTGTAGACGCACGGGTCGCCGCTGACCCGAGTGATATAGCAGCCCTTGATATTCCAGTTCGGCTGTGTGAACGGCGTCATCTGCCACTCAAGATGCGTCTCGATGCGCGGCACGCCGTCGACCATGCCCTGGTACTTGATGTAGCTGCCGCCCAACGATCCCTTGGGCAGCGCGTACCAGCCCAGGTCGACGTCCCTGGTGCACACGCCCAGCTCGTAGCCGAACGTCACCTCGTCCAGCGTCAGGCCGAAACAGTCGGCCATCATCAGGACGCTGTCGGCGAAGACCCGGGTGAACTTTTCCAGCTTGGCCGGGATCTCCGGGTCGTCGGCCGGCTGACCATAGCCGACTTCGATCCAGGTCTCCTTGGAGTGATGACACGACACGTCGACGGATTCGATGGTGGTGATGTTCTCGATCTCGGCGACATCAGCCGCGCACACCACACCCAGAATCTGGTTGAGACCGGGGTTCATCCCGGTGCCGTAGAAGGTCGCACCGCCCTTCTCGCACGCCTCGGAAAGTAGTTGTGTCACAGGCTTGCCCGAGGGATGCGGGTGGTTGTGGTCGCGGTGCCAGCCGGTGATCCAGTCTGCGGTGGTGACGATGTTGATGCCCGCCTCCAGTACGGCGACGTAGAGGTCTTCGTCGGGGAACACGCCGTGGAAGGTGACCACATCGGGCTTGGCCGCGATGATCTCCTCGACGCTGCCGGTCGCGATCACCCCGTTGGGGGCGATGCCGGCCAACTCGCCGGCGTCCCTGCCCACTTTGTCCGGCGAGTAGCAGTGCACGCCGATCAGTTCTAGGTCGGGCCGAGTGGCGATCCGTTTGATCATCTCCTTGCCGACGTTGCCGGTGGCGACCTGGAACACGCGGACGGGTGCGACGGATGTGCTCATGCGGTGGAGCCTTTCTGGGCAGTGGCTTCAGCGACCTCGGCAGCACTTCCGCCGATGCCGTCGGGATAGAACTGCTTGGCCCACTGGCGGATTGCGGTGAAGCCCTCGTACTCGGCGGTGGCCAGGGCCGGTGGATCCGAATAGCGCTGATGCGACCAGATGTGGATGTCCTGTTCGAACTGGCGGATCACCTCTTGCCCGAATTCGCTGGCTCTGGCGTCGGCACGGGCGGGATCGGCGGGTTTATGCGGCGGTCCCAGTTTCGCCTCTCCTCCGTCGAGCCGCGCTGAACCGACGGCCGGTGTGCGGCCGATGTAGACCATGAACCGGACGTCGGAGGTGGATTCGTCGACGGGAGTGATCGCCGAGATGGTGCGGTTGTCGATCATGCCCCAACTCTTGGTCACCGCAACGCCCAAGCCGCCGTTGATGGCCTCCACGCCGCTGTTGACGTCCTCGATCCTCTGGCCGTCGTCTCCTTCGAAGGTGATGGTGAAGTCGACGTAGGACACCGGCTGCGCGAAGTCGTGGCGGGTGAACACCGGCACGATCGGGGTGCGGTGCACGTACTTGAAGTGAGCGAAGTCCACGCCGTTCTCCAAGACGTACTGCGGGTGCAGCTCCAGGGCCTGGCGGTAGAGCCGCCGCTGCGGGTAGTAGTCCGCGGCGCTGCGGTCGTCGAAGTCGGCGAACACATCCGGCGGATCGAAGTACGGCTCACGCCGGTGCACGTCGTGCCAGATGTAGACCGACTCGTTGCGCTCGATCACCGGGTAGGTGCCGATGCGACGGCCGCGATTGGGCTTGTCCTGATACGGGATACAGACGTTGCGGCCCTGGGCATTCCACTGCCATCCGTGAAACGGACACTGCAGCACCTCACCGCAGACGGTGCCGCCGTAGCCCAGATGCGCACCGAGGTGCTCGCAGTAGGCGTTCATCACGGTGAGCCTGCCGGACTCTGCACGCCAGGCCACCATCTCCTGGCCGAAGTACTTCATGGTGTGGACGTCGCCGATCCCGATCTCGTCGGACCAGGCGACCTGAAACCAGCCAGTCGGCTTCATCGACAGTGGCGGTTTGGCCATGTCTGCGTATCCTCTCGCCGGTTGTCGCTCGCAGGAATCATAGCGGGCACTATGAAACAATTGCTAGACTTTCGCAAATGACTCAACCGGCGGCGCGGCGCAGCAACAAGCGGGGGCAGGCGACCCGCGAGACGATGCTGGATGCCGCGGTGCGCTCACTGGCCACTGGTGACCCGGGCGCGGTGTCGGCCAGCCGGATAGCCAAGGAGAGCGGTGCCACCTGGGGCGCGGTGCAGTACCAATTCGGCGATGTCGACGGCTTCTGGGCGGCGGTGCTGCACCGCACCGCAGAGCGCCGCGACGCGGCGATGTCGGCGTTCGCCGGGGTGAAATCGGATGCGCCGCTGCGAGATCGAGTCGCGGGAATCATCGACACCCTCTATGACGGCCTGGCGTCACAGGATTCGCGCGCCATCGAGAATCTGCGGGCCGCGCTGCCCCGCGACCATCGCGAGCTGGAACGGCTCTATCCGCGCACCGCCGCCGAACTGTTCTCCTGGGGCCGCAGCTGGCTGCAGACCTGTCACCACGCGTTCGCCGATCTCGGCGTCGACCCGCAGCGGGTGCGGGAGGTCGCCGCGCTCATCCCGGGCGCGATGCGCGGGCTGGTCTCCGAACGTCAACTCGGCTCATACGCCGACCTCGACGAAGCCCGCCGCGGATTGACCAACGCGCTGGCGGCATATCTCGAACAGTCCCGAATCGGCTGACGCTCGGTGCGACAGGGTGAGCACCGATCACTAAAATCCCCGTCGTGAGTGATTCCCGGGCCCGCACATTCAGACTCGCAGGTCGAGGCACCGTGCTCGCGGCAGTGCTGCTGACCGCCCCGATCGTGATTCCCGCCGGAACCGTTGCACCGGCCGGCGCGGCCTGCCCCGACGCCGAGGTGGTGTTCGCCCGTGGGCGTCTGGAATCGCCCGGGGCCGGAGCGGTCGGCAATGCGTTCGTCAGCGCCCTGCGCGCCAAAACCTCCAAGAACGTCAGTGTGTACGCGGTCAACTACCCCGCCGACAATCAGGTCGACCAGGGTGCCAACGACATGAGCGCCCACATCCAGAAGACCATCAACGGCTGTCCCAACACCCGCATCGTTCCCGGGGGCTACTCGCTGGGTGCCGCAGTCACCGACGTGGTGCTCGCTGTCCCCTTCTCGGCGTTCGGCTTCACCAATCCCCTGCCGCCGGGCGCCGACGAGCACATCGCCGCGGTTGCACTTTTCGGCAACGGCAGCCAATGGGTCGGCCCCATCACCAACTTCAGCCCGGTCTACAACGATCGGACCATCGAGCAGTGTCATGGCGCCGACCCGATCTGCAACCCGGCCGACCCGAACACCTGGGAAGAGAACTGGCCGCAACACCTGGCCGGCGCGTATATCTCGTCAGGCATGGTCAACCAGGCAGCTGACTTCGTCGCCGGAAAGCTGTAGCACTCCCCTGCCGAAAGCCAGGTGGTTCCTGGCGCCGCTGCGGTCGAGGCGAAACTCGTGAGACGAGGCGAACTGCTTCGAGTCACGGTTGGCCGCACCCCACAACAGCAGCAGCCGCGAATCTGCAGTCCGGGTGCTTGTGGCCCTGTGGTGTTGGCCGCTCAGTGATCCAGCGGCCCAACGCAATATGGTGGAGCGCTTCCTCGGTCCGGCGTACCCAGGTCTAGCTGCGCCGGATTCCTCAGCCCACGGCATGCTCGGCCGCGCCACGGCCCAGGCTGCGGAATCCCGCGCCGGGCTGTTTGGCTCCGACCACGAACGGCAGCGCATTCCAGCGGAATTTCAGTTTGTCGGCCAACCCCATGGCATCCGCCGGTGGCTCTACCGCTGACTTCGCCAGATCCAGGTAGTACGTCGGCGTTTGGCCCAGCCCCTCGAAGTCATGCACCAGCGCCGTGCACGCCGCACGGACGGGCTCGTCGAGCCGTTGCGCGACGACGTCGGTCATCAACACGTACTCGGGAACCGGTACCTGGTTCTTGAGCATCCGGTGCACCAGGATGACGTCCACGCCGGCAAGTTCGCTGCGGCGCTTGACCTTCTGCTCGGCAACCTCACCCTCGTGCGCAACGAACTTCAGCGACAGGTTCTTCAACTGCTCGCAGCTCTCGCAGCGGCAACCGCGGCCGTTCTCGATACGAGCCCGCTTATTCAGGAACGCCTGATGCATTCGCGATACCCGCTCGCTGACCAACTCCTGGGCGTCACCGTCGGGCGCCCAGAAGAACGCCGCGTCACCCTCCAGCTTCGCCAGCTTCATGCCCTTGGCGGCGTCGATGACCGACTCCAGCAATGCGGCCACGGCCATCTGGGCGTGCACCAGATGCATCCGGTTCCAATTCATGTAGGCGGTGTAGCCGCCGATGTCGGCGATGACCAGCACCGCGCGCCGGATAGCCATGAACTCAAGAGTCTAGTCCTGCTCAGTGCCGCACCGGAATGATCAGCAACGACCTTTAATCGATCTTTACCGCGCGTTGAATCACCTCACCCACGATGGGTGTCATGAGTACGCTACAAGCCGTGGAGCTGGGGGTTTTATGGCCTCTCCAGGTCCGGCAGCATGGTGCGCCGGTCACGATTCCGGGCGCCAAACCCCGCGACACCCGACTGGGTGAACATCGACCACCGTCGCGGGGCAGCCGTCACCTCCCGCCACGTGATCGCCTACATCCAAGCGGCATGGGACGACTCGCCTGACACTCGGCTCTACATCGCGGCGGTACACCGACTCAGTAATATCGGAACTGTCGTTACCCATGTGATGCACGGGATCTCACAAGAGGGCTTCGACGCCGAGTGGCGTGATATCCACGTGCTGACCTTCGACAATGGTCTGATCGGCCGCAGCGAGTTGTTCGAAGGGTCCGACCTCGACGCCGCACTCGCCCGCTTCGATGAGCTGCAAAGCTCCGAAGAACCAGGCGCCTACCCGTAGCCGCGCTTGACCAGATGCCGGGCGCCGGCGGCCATCGCCGCCGGGCCGGCCACCTCGAAGCCGAAGGCGTTGGCCAGCCGGTCGGTGATATTGAAGGCGAGGCTGACAGCCAAGGCATCTCGGATCTGTTCGGGGGTGACGCCGGCCGCCAGCACGGCGCGCATGTCGTCGGCGTCGACACGGTGCTCCCGAGTGAGCTTGCCCAGCAGGCGAAGCGTCGCGCGCAGCGGCTCTGAGATCGGGGCGGTCTCCAGGTCGGCGAGCGTGGCGGCGGCCGTCGCGTCATCGCGGTAACAGAGATTGGCAGTGGCGGTGTGCGCGGCGACGCAGAACGGGCAGGAATTCACGTGGGACACATAGGCTGCCATGAGTTCACGTTCTCCGATGCTCCACGCCGACGGGCCGCGCATCGCCTCCTGGGTGAGCGGACCGGCGCCATAGAATTCGCGGCGGTAGAACGCCAGTTTGACGGCGTCGACGACGGGCTGTCGTGACACCAGCCGGATCATGCCCAGCAGCACTTTGGTGCCCGGTCGGTGTCCGTGGTCGAGGATCGCCAGCCTCATCGCTGTCCCGGTCCTTCGGTTAGCCCTGCCAGGACGGCCATGGCCCCGGCGTACTGCCGGGTCGCCTGCCCGACGGCGGCACACACCACCACCTCGAAGATCTGATCTTCGCTCAGGCCGGCGACGCGCGCGGCGGCGACGTCACCGTCGGTCACCCGGTAGGAGTGGTGCGCCACCTTGTCGACCAGGGTGGCCATCGGTTCGTCGAGTCCGGTGTTGTCGAAGGCGGCGCGCCGTAGCCCGACCGGCGCGGTCGCCGCGCCACCGAGAATGCGGTCCAGCAGCGCGCGATGCAGTTCGATGATGCGGGGCATGCCTCGGAGTACCCGATCCCGCACCGTCGTCAAACTTCCTTGCCGGCTTCCTGGTAGTGCCGCAATTCGGCGCGCACCGCGGTGTCGAACGCCCGGTCCAGACTCGCGTGCGCGGAGCGGCGCGCCACCCGGCGCATGGTGTCGACCAAGTCTGCGGCCCAGGCGAGTTCGTTGTCGTTGCTGGGCAGCCACCCTTTCCCGCGCTGCCGGACCACCTCGGTGTGACCGGAGCGGGTCAGCGCCGCGGCCGCGTCATCGAGCTTCTTGTCCACCGCGGTCATGGTTTTGAGGATCATTGCCAACGGCAGCCCGCGCGAGACCAGCTTGGCAAAGTCGTCGACCTGACGCACGTCGATCACCCGGTAGACGCCGTCGGTGTCGGTCGCCTCGATGACGCCGCCGCTCACCAGCCGACGCAGCATCGGCGCGTCGAGGCGCCCCAGGCGCGCCTCCAGTTGATCGAGAGCCATGGTCTGCGATACCGGGTGCGACCACGGCGCGGTCACCAACTCGCCCAGATCGGCCAGATCGAGTACCTCGGCCAGGGCCTCACCCCGCTGCAGACCGGTCAAGAACTTCAAGATGTGCTTGACCGTGAAACCCTCACTGAGCAGACGGATTATCGCCTGCAACTGCCCCAGGTGCCGGTCGGTGTAGATGGCCACCCGGCCCCGGCGCAGCGGCCGGGGAAGCAGGCCGTTCTCCTGGTAGACCCGCACATTGCGGGTGGTCGTTCCAGCCTCCCGCGCAAGGTCGTCGATGCGGTACTCGGTCACCAGCGCGACCCTATGCCGTCAACACCGGGTCACCGGCCGTCTTCGCCTCGGTGATCGTGTAGTCGTGCAGATCCATTTCCTTGAGCTGGTTGACGTACTGGGTGGCGAAACCCGGAAACATGGTGGCGTTGAAGCCGTCATCGGTCAGATACCAGCTCTGGCAGCCGGAATTCCAGGTGGTGGACTGCAGGCGCCGCTGGATCTCCTGGTTGTGCCGGGCCTGGACCTCGGGCCGCACGTTGAGCGACTTCCAGTTGAACCGCAGCAGTTTGGCGATCGCCTCGACGATGTAGTCGATCTGGGCTTCCATGTACACCAGCGCCGAGTTGTGGCCCGGCCCCGAGTTGGGCCCGAAGGTGAAGTACAGGTTCGGGTATCCCGACACCGCCACACTGCGATAGGCGTATGCCCCGCCGCTCCACTCCGAGCCCAGATCCCGGCCTTCGAGCCCGGTGACCGGGAACGGGGTGCCCGCCTTGGAGACGTCGAAGCCGGTGGCGAACACGATCGCGTCGAACTGGTGCTCGATCCCCTCTACGGTGCGAATTCCCTTGGGAGACAACCTGGCGATCGGCCAGGTCACCAGTGTGCAGTTGTCCGCCTGCAGCGCCGGGTAGTAGTCGCTGGTCATCAACAGCCGCTTGCATCCGGCCGAGAAGTCCGGCGTCAGCTGGCGACGCATCCACGGATCCTTCACCTGCAGCCGCAGATTGGCGACGCTCAGGGCCTCGACCAGCCGGGTGAGTGGGGTGTCCCAAACCACGCCGAGAGCCACCGACTCATGCCCCCAGAACCACGCCGAACGCATCAGCTTCTCCGCCAGCGGGACGTGTTTGTAGAGCTGCTTGAGCCGGTCACCGGTCGACGTGTTGAGCTTCGGCAGCACCCAGCCCGGCGTGCGCTGGAACACCTTGACCGACTTGGCGACCTTGACCAGTTCCGGGATGATCTGCACACCGCTGGATCCGGTGCCGATCACGGCCACCTTCTTGCCGGTGAAGTCGTAGTCGTGATCCCAACGGGCACTGTGGATCTTGTTGCCTTCATAGGTCTCGATGCCCGGGATGTTCGGGAAGCTGTGATTGGACAACGGGCCGGACGCCACGATCACATTGCGGGCCCGCAGCGGCTTGCGGCGGGCCAGCCGAATGCTCCACTCCCCCGCCTCGGCGTCGTATTCGACACCGGTCACGTTGTGCCCGAACCGGATGTTGGGTTCGATCCCGGCGGATTCCACCATGGTGTCGATGTACCCCAGGATCTCGGCGCTACCGGAGTAGGTCTGCGACCACTCAGGGTTGCGGGCGAAGCTGTAGGAGTACAGCCTCGACGGGATGTCGCACTGCGCGCCGGGGTAGGTGTTGTCCCGCCAGGTTCCGCCGACGCGCGAATCGCGTTCGAGGATCACGAAGTCGGTGATGCCCTGGTCTTTGAGGCGTATCGCGGCGCCGACTCCGGCGAATCCGGCGCCGATGATGGCTGTTGAGATAGTCACAGTGATCGTCCCTCTTACTTACGCGACCGGCTCGTAGGTCAGTGCGTCTGACCAGGTCGGGGTGTTGTGCACCAGCGCCGGCGGGATCACGCCGGTGATCGCGACCAGGGAGTCGGCCAGCCAGTGGTACTTGGAGGTCCGGTCGATCACCTTCTTGCCGTGCCAGGAGATGAACTGGTACATCGGCACCCGCCGGACGAAAGCGCTGCGCTCACCGACATTCCGGAAGCGGCGCATCGCCTGATATAGGCGTTCTTCGTCGACACCCATCGCCACGATGTTGTCGCGCATCTTGTTCAGCAGCGGGAAATAGCTCAGCGTGCCGATCAGCAGCGCGGGATTCATCCAGCTGCCGACGAACTCGACCGCCAGCTTGCGCAGGTTCGCGTGGCCCAGGATATCCATCACCTCGAAGTCGACAGCCAGATGACGCGACTCGTCGGAGTTGATCCGCTTGAACACTTCCTGGGCCACCGGGTCTTGGACCTCATCGGTGATGAACTTGATCAACGCGCCGTCGAGTGCCACCTCCAGCATCGGGATGACGGTGCCCAGAATCGACAGCGACATGCTGTCGGAGAACTTATCGAGCCAGGTGATGACCAGCTGGACGTTGACGCTGGGCGGCGGGACCTCGTCGTCGTCGAGCATGCCCCACCGGCGCATCAGGGCCAGCTCGGCGTTCGCGTGCTTCTGCTCCTCGGCGTGGAAGTGCTCGTAGATGCTCTTGAGCGTGGGCGTGGGGGCCTTCTTGGCCAGTGCAGCGAAGCCGCGAGCGCCGACGTTTTCGATCCACATCAGGTCGGTCATGAACGGCTTGAGCTTGGCCCACAGTTCGGGCTCGATCAGGTCGGCTCCCGGTGCATCCCAGTCGATGTCGACCAGAGCCCACTGCTTGTCCTTGATCTTCTGAAGCATCTCTTCCAGATTCATCGCCATGATCGCCTGGTTCCTTTCGCGAGTCGATTTCTCGGAGTTCAGTTCTGGGGCAGCACGCGGCCGAGCAGTCCGGCGCCGCGGACGTAAAGCTCGGGAAAGTGCCGCTTCATGTGCCAGATGACGTTGGCGTCGAACTGCGGCACCACGTACAGCCGGCCGTCGTCGTGGGCGTCCAGGGTCCGGGCCGCGACGTCATCCGCGGACAATCCGGTCCAGCGGGCCAGCTGCTGGCTGAGGTTCATCGAGCCGGGTGTGATCCGGCCGTCGGTGAAGACGTTGGTTTTCACGAACGTCGGGCACAGCACGGTGACGGCGATGCCGGTGCCGTCCAGTTCTGCGGCGAGCGTCTCCGACAGCGACATCACGCCGGCCTTGGACACGTTGTAGGCCGCCATCGACGGTGCGGCGGCGAATCCGGCCGCCGAGGCCACGTTGATGATTCCGCCACGGCCGGCGGATCGCAGGATCGGAGTGAAGACCTCGCAGCCGTAGACCACGCCCCACAGATTGATCCCGAGCGCCCAGTCCCAGTCGTCGAAACCGATGTCGCCGACGGGCTTTCCGCCGACTCCAACGCCGGCATTGTTGATCACCAAGCCCGGCGCGCCGCCGAAGATCTCCTGAGCCTGAGCGGCGAGGCGTTCGATCGCGCCGCGGTCGGAGACATCGCACTGCACGGCGTGCCCTGAGCCGGTGGGCAGTTGCTCGATCAGCGCCACCGTCTCGGCAGCCCGCTCGGCGTCGATGTCCGCGCAGATGACGTCGCCGCCGCGGCGGGCCAGTTCCAGGGCGAAGGACCGCCCTATGCCGCTGCCGGCGCCGGTGACCACGGCCTTGACGACGGAGGTTCGCCGGTGGTTACTGCGGAACAGGGACAACACGGTGTCGATTCCGAACATCAGCAGGTCTCCTCGAGTTCATCAGATCGGGTGTCGGCGTAGCTCTGGGCGATGAACGCCGCTGCGCGGCGCAGCGCGGGCTTGGCCTCCGGGGCCAGTCGCGGCAGGGCCTGGAAGACGTGGACCATCCCGGGCCACACCTCCAACGTGCTCACCCCGCCGGCCCGCCGGATCTCGGCGTCCAGGTACCGCGCGTCGGCGCTGAGCATCTCGAATCCGCCCACCTGGGTGAGGAACGGCGGCAGCCGATCCGCGGCGGTGAAGTCAAGGCGCAGCCGCACGTCGGCGGGATCTTGGCCGTCGGTGTAGAGCGCCACCAGCCGGCACGCCGCAGCCGCCGATATCACCGGGTCGGGCTGAGCCGCCTCCTGCTGTTGGGCCAGGCCCAACGTGAGGTCGATCAGCGGCGAGAACAGCACGACGCCGGCCGGCGCGAAGGCCGGTTCGCCTACATGGGTGAGCAACATTTCGCAGGTCAGGTGGCCGCCGGCAGAATCAGCGCAGATCACGATGTCGGACGCGGAATAGCCCTGGGCCAGCAGCCACCGGTATCCGGCCTCGACATCCTGAGCCGCAGCCGGGAAGGGGTGCTCGGGAGCCAGCCGATAGTCCACCGAGAACATCGGCATGCCGGTCGCCTGCGAGAGCCGGGCGACCAGCTTGCGGTGAGTGCGCGCCGAACAGATCACGTAGGCACTGCCATGCACGTAGTAGCCGGCCCGCCCGCCGAACTCGACGCCCGGCCCGAGTACCCACTCGCCGCGCACCGGCGCGTCGTGCACGGGAACGATCCTGGTCCCGGCCGGCATCGACCCGAAGGTCCCCATGATGGTGGCGATCAGTCCGCGCGCGAAGGCTATGCCCGGAGAATTCATCGGAATGGCGTTGTTGAGCCGCCGCAGCGTCCATCGCGTGATGGCGGCCGCCGCCCGCGCACGCAGTGGTGCGCCGGTGGGCACGTCCGGGAGTTCACGGCCGTCAGGTTCTGCCACGGCAGATACAACACCAGTGATTGCGCCATTTGTCAATGGCACGGTTGTCGGTGTCGGCATCTGCGGGGCCCCACCGCGCGGTCAGAGGTACGGACCCGAACTGCACAAGGCCTTCCGGGTTGACCCTGACCGAAGTCCGCTCGGGCGCAATTTCAGTAGACGGCGTGTGCGCAATAAGCGACATCGTGACACTTGTCTCCACTGAGACGTGGGACGCATCGTTCACTTATTCCGCGCCGCATGATGCACGTGGACTGCCAGCGCGAGATCCTTTGACCGGCACATATTTTTACCGGCGAATATTTCGATTCCGGAGACGAAATTTTCGCCGACTACAATAATTTTCAACGTCGACAACCGGTACTACAGCGCACGCCAGATACCTGCCGGAGGGCAGGGCGCTGGCTACTGAATTCGTGCGCCCAGCAGATTCGGCTGGGCGTCATCCCCCAAATCATCCGTGAACTTGCGCTCAAGGTGGAGCCATGAAGCAAATGATCATCGGTGCCGTGCTGTGCGGTGCCGCCCTCATGTGGGCGGCCGCTGCCAACGCCGAATCCTATACCTTCGACAATCGCCAATTCCTCGACGGCTCAACGGATGCATTTGTCCTGGGACCGACCGGCATCCCGACACCGCCCGCCAGCTACATCAGCAGCGGGATGGATCTGTACCTCAATCCCCTGGGATACGAGGGCACTACGGACTCGACCCTGGCGCTGACTCTGCCCAACACGTTCAATTTCTTCAAGAGCGTCCCGGAGGGCCAGTCCATCCTAGTCAACCAGATCCTCGCCGACTACCATGCCGGCGACATGGGCTGTGACGCCACCGGTGTGTGCAGCGATCCGCTGACAATTTTCACCTACTCGCAAAGCAGCCTCGTGGCCGCCTTGTCCGAACAGCAACTCATGGATGCGGGCGTTCCCACTGACGCTTTGCGTTTCGTCATGCTGGGCGCCAACGCCGCTTCCGTCCCGACCAACCTCTACCCCACCGAGATTTTCAACATCAACGGCGACGTCTTCGTAGCGGACGTGACCAAGAGTTGGCTGGACCTGCTGTTAGGGGGCACCAATTGGGAGCAGCTGCTCTTCGGGCTGGGACTGCACAGTGCCTACCTCGGGTTGACCGCAGACCAGATTGACTCGGCTACCACGGTTGTCGACGGCATGACCACGATCAACGAGATTCCGACACTTTCCACCGACGAGTTGTTTCAGGCTCTGTTCAATGT
The DNA here is from genome assembly GCF_020181635.2 of Mycobacterium zoologicum. Lineage (NCBI taxonomy): Bacteria > Bacillati > Actinomycetota > Actinomycetes > Mycobacteriales > Mycobacteriaceae > Mycobacterium > Mycobacterium zoologicum. Next base: position 36,812 of record NZ_JAYJJS010000002.1, read on the forward strand.
CTGGTTTGGCGGATGAGGTCTTGACAGTGCACTGACCGGAAGAGCCCCATTACGGCTTGGGCTCGCACGCCAGGCCGTCGCCGTCCCGGTCAAGCTTGGACGAATAGGCATTGTCGTCCTGCGCAATGTTGTAGCGGCCGTCTTTGTGCGCTTCCGTGCAGTTCTTCTGTGCGTCGATTCGTTGTTGTGAGTGGCATTCGGAAGCTCATTCAGGCAGTGTCAAGGATCAACCGAAGTCATAGAAGCAAAGTGGGGCGGGCGGGGCTCGAACCCGCGACCAACGGATTATGAGTCCGCGGCTCTAACCGACTGAGCTACCGCCCCCGGTGCCAACTGGCGATCACGACTTTATCGCCCGGCCACATCCGGGGGCGCGGGCAGATCGATCCCAGCCAGCCGGACCGGGTCCGCGATCGACACGATGCCCACCAGGCGACCGTCACGCACCGTACACGCCATCAGGTTCAGCGGCCGGCCGGACGGACCCCAGCCCAGGATTCCGGGCTCGCCATTGACCAGGACCCGACGCGCGGTGAAGCGCGCCCCCCGGCCGCGGCGAACGACTTCGACGACCGCGTCGGACCCGGTCGTGACCGTCACCCCCCTGGCCGTCTGCTGGCGCCAGGTGACATCGGGATCGAGCACCCGCAACAATGCGCCGAAATCCCCGCCCTGCGCGGCCGCCAGGAACGCGTCGACCACCTCGCGCCGGGCATGCCGATCCCCCGACGGCGCGGGCACCTCCTGGACCTTGCGGCGCGCCCGACTGGCCAGCATCTTGGCGGCATCGGCCGATCTCCCGACGATCGGGCCGATCTCGGCGAACGGCACCGCGAACATGTCGTGCAGCACGAACGCCAGGCGCTCGTCGGGACGCAGCGCCCCCAGCACCACCAGCAATGCCAGCCCCACTGAATCCGACAGCACCGCAGTGTGCTCGGGAGTGTCGTCGTCCTCGGTCACCACCAGTTCGGGGAGCTCGGTACCGATCGAGACCTCGGGCCGGGCGGCCCGCGAACGCAACGTGTCGATGCAGATGCGGCTGATCACGGTCGTCAACCACCCGGGCAGGTTGTCGATCGCGTCGGTGTCCTGACGGGACAACCGCAGCCATGCTTCCTGCACCGCGTCCTCGGCGTCGGTACGCGAGCCCAGCACCCGATGCGCCACCGCCAGCAGGCGACGACGCTGCCGTTCGAAATCCCGCGCCAGCTGTGATTCGGTCGTCATCGGTTACCTCTCGTGGTGTCGGTCCGTCACAGCTGATGACGGGCCCCACCCGACCGGGGTAACCACAAACGACAAGGAGTACGCCATGAACACCGCCCTGTGGATCATCGCGGGCATCCTCGCCACCGGATTCGTCATCGGCGGCGCGGCCCTGCTGCTGCTTCCGAGGGAGAGGTACCGGGCGCTGGGCGCCAACCAGCACTGGGTCGATGACTTCGACAACGGTCATCTCAAGACCATCGGCACCATCAAGCTGATCGGCGCGATCGGCCTGGTGCTTCCAGCGGCGGTCGGGGTGGCGCCACTGCTGGGGCCGATCGCCGCCTGCGGCCTGATGCTGTTCATGTCCGGCGCCGCCACAACCCGACTGCGCCGCAACGAGTGGGGCTATATGGCCGGCGACATCGCCTTCATTACTGTGTTCGCGCTCCTGGCGTGGGGCCGGTTCGCCGTGGCGCCGTTCGTCTGAACGCGCCGGGCACCAGCATCGGCACCTGGCGACGGTACTGCTGGTACCGGTCGCCCAGTGCGGCGATCAGGTCACGCTCCTCCAGCTGCGTCGCGATCAGGATGTAGCCGGTGGTCGCCACCGCAAACAGCAGATGGCCGACGGTCATGGTGGGCGCCGCCCAGAATGCGATCACGAAGCCCAGCATGAGCGGATGCCGCACCACGCGATACAGCGACCGGGCACGGAAACCGACATCGGTGTACGGCTGGGCCCGCCACGCCAGATATACCTGGCGCAGGCCAAACAGATCGACGTGACTGATCAGGAAGGTCGACACCAACGCAATGAGCCAGCCCAGCCAGAACAAGCCCCACACCACCAGCCGTACCGCCGGCGTCGTCACGTCCCAGACGATGGCGGGGATCGGCCGCCACTGCCAGAACAACAGGGCCAGAACCACATTCGACGCCAGGACATAGGTGCTGCGTTCGAGATACTGGGGCACCGCGCGCGTCAGCCGCTGCTTGAACGCCGGGCGTGCCATCACACTGTGTTGGACCGCAAACAGCCCCAGCAGTGCCACGTCGATGACGAAAGCGGCCCCCACCGGCGTCGTCGGGCCACAGTCGACACTGCGCGGCACCACAAGGTTGCCGACGAAGCCGACGGCATACAGAAAGATAACCAGAAAGACCAGGTAGTTGAGTGCCCCGTAGACCAGGGCGAGATGACGGGCCATGATTGCCCTCCCGAAGCGATGAATACATCATCGTAACCCCGATAACCCGCAGCTCAACAGCCTTTTTCCCGGGCAGACGATGGTCGCATGCCGATACCGTCATACGATGCTTAGATGACCTCGGAAACCTTCGTTACCCACGCACCAGGCGATGTGCGGATCATCGCCGACCGCCACGGTGACCCCGACGCCCGAGCAGTGGTGTTCCTGCACGGCGGCGGGCAGACTCGACGCTCCTGGGGCCGCGCCGCCGCCGCGGTGGCCGAGCGGGGCTGGCAGGCCGTCACCGTCGACCTGCGCGGCCACGGCGAATCGGACTGGGCCGGCGAGGGCGACTATCGGCTCGTCAGCTTCGCCACCGACGTCCACGAGGTGCTGCGTACCCTGCCGCCGGACCCGGTTCTGGTCGGCGCATCACTGGGCGGGTGCGCCGCGATGCTGCTCGGAGGTGAACTGGCGCCCGACGCGGTCAGCGCGGTGGTGCTGGTCGACATCGTGCCCAACATGGACCCCTTGGGCGCGCAGCGGGTGCAGGCGTTCATGGCCGAGAACATGGAGTCCGGATTCGACTCGCTCGATGAGGTCGCCGACGCGATCGCCGCCTACAACCCGCATCGGCCCCGCCCCACCGACCTGACCGGGCTCGCCACCAATCTGCGCCGCCGCGGCGACCGCTGGTACTGGCACTGGGACCCGCAGTTCATCAGCGGCGCCGAGCATCAGGGGCCGATGGAGATCCACGACGTCGACCGGCTCAACGCCGCGGTACAGACCATCCTCGACGGCGGCGTGCCGATCCTGCTGGTCCGCGGTCAGCTCAGTGACCTGGTGAACGCCGACAACGCCGAGGCCTTCCTGCGCCGGTTCCCCCAGGTGGAGTTCGTCGACGTCGCCGGGGCGGGTCACATGGTCGCCGGTGACCGCAACGATGTCTTCGCCGACGCCGTGCTGGGCTTCTTGGCCCGCCACTCCAGCTGAATTCAGCCGTACACGGTCTGGCCGTCGGCGTCGAGCAGGTAGCGCTCGGTCCCCTCGGCGACCCGCGGCGCGTCCGCACCCAGTGCCACCGCAATCTTGTTGCCGGCGTTGCGCATCACATCCAACGTCAGCTCGACGGCCTGCTCGTCGGTGAAGTGCCGGCGCACTCCGGCGGCCACCTCGGCATCGATCCGCCCGGGTGTCCAGACCAGCGCGTCGACGTAACGCAGCGCCGCCTTCTGCGCGTCACTGAGCAGCGCCGAATCCTCGAAGCGCTCGATGTCGTCATAGAGCGACTCAGATCCGCCGGCGTTCAGGGCGGTCGTCTCGCGCAGCGACTTGCACAGCCGGCAGTTGTGTTGGGCCGCGCCGCGCAACCGCACCACCTCCGAGGTCACCGGATCCAGGGACCGCAGCCGGGCGACGGCGGGCATGAACCCGTTGAACAATGCGTCGGCCACGTTGCCCGTGCGATCCTGGGAGTTGGCTTCCGGCCATGCCACTTCCACACCCAGCGCGTCTAGGCCGGCGCGCACCCGCGGCACGAAGTCGGCGATGAACATCTGCACGACAGCGCCGAAGGTCCTCTCCCCCAACGCCTCCCACAGCCGGGACCGTTGAGAATCGGTGATCATCGAGACATCGACACCGAACTGTTCGGCAAACTCGGCCACCGCGGGATCGGAGTCGGCCGCCACCTCGCCCGACAGCGCCACCAACCCGTTCAGCTCATCGAGAACGTCCACGTAGACGATTATGGCCTTCGCGGCAATAGGCTGGCACCCATGCGCGTCGTCGTGATCACCAAAACCGGCCCCCCATCGGTGCTCCAGGTCCAGGACCGCCCCGACCCTCCACCGCCCGGTGGCGGTCAAGTGCGCATCGGGGTGCGCGCGGCGGGAGTCAACTTCGCCGACCACCTGGCCAGAGTCGGCTTGTATCCCGACGCCCCGAAGCTGCCCGCCGTGGTCGGTTACGAGGTGGCCGGCACCATCGAGGCCGTCGGTGACGGTGTCGACCCGGCCCGCATCGGCGAGCGGGTGCTGGCCGGCACCCGTTTCGGCGGCTATGCCGAGATCGTCAACGCCAACGCCGCCGACACGGTCACCCTGCCGCCGTCGATGAGCTTCGAACAGGGTGCCGCAGTACCGGTGAACTACGCGACGGCCTGGGCGGCGCTGCACGGCTACGGGTCGCTGCAGGCCGGTGAGCGGGTACTGGTGCACGCCGCGGCCGGCGGTGTCGGTATTGCGGCGATCCAGCTGGCCAAGGCCGCCGGGGCGGTCGTGCACGGCACCGCGTCACCGGGCAAACATGACCGGCTTGCCGCGCTGGGCATCGACCGCGCCATCGACTACCGCCGAAAGGGCTGGTGGAAGGGCCTGCAGCCATACGACATCGTGCTCGACGCGCTCGGCGGCACGTCACTGCGACGGTCGCTGGGGTTGCTGCGTCCCGGTGGACGACTCGTGGCCTACGGCCTTTCGTCGCTGCAGCAGGGTGAGAAGCGATCCCTGCTGCGGGCGGCGCCGCAGGCGCTGGCGATGCTGCGCGGGTTCAATGCGATCACGCAGATCGAGCAGTCCAAGACCGTCATCGGGTTGAACATGCTGCGACTGTGGGACGACCGCGGCACCCTCGGACCCTGGATCACCCCGCTGTCCGAGGCGCTGTCGGCCGGCGTCGCGGCCCCGGTGGTGCATGCGGCAGTGCCATTCGCGAATGCCGCCGAGGCCCACCGCATTCTTGCTGCGCGGGAAAACGTCGGCAAAGTGGTGCTGGTGCCCTGAGGGGCCGAGCTCAGACGGTGCGGGCCAGCCGATGTGCCAGCAGTTCGGCGAACCGCGCCGGATCTTCCAGCGCCCCGCCCTCGGCCAACAGCGCTGTGCCGTAGAGCAATTCCGCGGTCTCGGCCAAGTCGGCATCCTCGCCGCCTCGCTCGGTGTGGGCCTGCCGCAGACCGGTGATCAATGGATGGCCCGGGTTGAGTTCGAGGATGCGCTTGCCGACCGGAACCTCCTGACCGTTGGCCCGGTAGATCCGGGCCAACGCGGGAGTCATCTCGAAGGTGTCGGTGATCAGGCAGGCCGGTGACTCGGTCAGCCGGGTCGACAGCCGCACCTCTTTGACATGCTCGGTCAGGGTCTGCGCCAGCCAGGCGAGCAGGTCGGCGAAATCCTTTTCCTGCTCCTTGCGCTCGGCCTCATGGGCGGTCTTGTCCTCCTCGGAGTCCAGATCCACCTCGCCCTTAGCCGCCGACTGCAACGGTTTCCCGGCGAACTCGGCGACGGCGTTCACCCACACCTCGTCGACCGGGTCGGTCAGCAGCAGCACCTCATACCCCTTGGCTTTGAACGCCTCCAAGTGTGGTGATTTGAGCAGCTGTTGGCGGGATTCGCCGGTGGCGTAGAAGATCTGCTCCTGACCGTCCTTCATGCGTTCGACGTACTCGGCCAGCGTGGTCGGCTCGGAGTCACTGTGCGTGGAGGCGAATGAGCAGATGCCCAGCAGTGCCTCCTGATTGTCGAAGTCGCTGAGCAGTCCCTCTTTGACGACCCGGCCGAACTGGGTCCAGAAGGTGCGGTAGTCCTCGGGGCGGCCCGACTGCAGCTCCTTGATGGTGGACAGCACCTTCTTGGTGAGCCGCCGCCGGATGGCGTTGATCTGCCGGTCCTGCTGCAGGATTTCCCGAGAGACGTTGAGTGACATGTCCGCCGCGTCGACGACGCCCTTGACGAAGCGCAGATATTCGGGCATCAGCTGGTCGCAGTCACCCATGATGAACACCCGCTTGACGTACAACTGCACGCCGACCTGCGCGTCGCGGTTGAACATGTCGAACGGCGCGTGCGACGGGATGAACAGCAGCGCCTGGTATTCGAAAGTGCCTTCGGCCTTCATCGCGATGACCTCGAGCGGGTCGTCCCAGGCGTGCGCGATGTGTTTGTAGAACTCGCTGTATTCCTCTGGCGAGACTTCGTCTTTGGGGCGCGCCCACAGCGCCTGCATCGAGTTCAGCGTCGCGGTCTCCAGGGTGACGGTCGGTTCGCCGCCTTCTTCAACAGGTGGACTCACCCGCTCGACCTGCATCCGAATCGGCCAGGCGATGAAGTCGGAGTACTTCTTGATCAGGCCCCGGATCGTCGGATCCGCGGTGTAGTCGTGCAGGGCGTCTTCGGCGTCTTCGGGTTTGAGGTGCAAGATGATCGAGGTGCCCTGGGGCGCTTGCTCGCCCGGGTCGACCGCTTCGATGGTGTAGGTGCCGTCACCGCTGGATTCCCAGCGGATGGCTTCGCTCTCGCCGGCCTTGTGGGTCAGCATCTCGACGCGGTCGGCGACCATGAACACCGAGTAGAACCCGATCCCGAACTGCCCGATCAGCTCTTCGGACGCTGCTTCGTTCTTGGCGTTCTGCGCTTCGCGTAGTTGCTGGCGCAGTTCGGCGGTTCCGGATTTGGCCAAGGTGCCGATCAGGTCCACCACCTCATCGCGCGACATCCCGATGCCGTTGTCGCGGACCGTCAGGGTGCGTGCCGCCTTGTCCACCTCGATCTCGATGTGCAGATCGGAGGTGTCTGCCTGCAGGTCCTTGTTACGGAACGCCTCCAGTCGCAGCTTGTCCAGCGCGTCGGAGGCGTTGGAGATCAGCTCCCGCAGGAAGGCATCCTTGTTGGAGTAGACCGAGTGGACCATCAGATCCAGCAGTTGCCGGGCCTCGGCCTGAAATTCCAACTGCTCCACGCGCGCGCTCATTTGCGATCTCCCTCCTCGATGATTGACACCGGCTTCGCAACCCGGTTCAGTGACCATCATGATGGACGCCTCCACGACGGATTCAACCACCGCAACCGGCGACGTTGTCTTGGGCATGTGGCACGCGTTGGCCCGATTTGACTGGGATGCGCTCAAGACCTTCCTGGCGCCGGATTGCCTTTACGTGGACATGCCGATGCCGGCAGCCGCGGCCCGCGGGCCCGAGGACATCGTCAAGCGGCTCCGGCTGTTGTTCGACCGGTTGGCCGAATACCGGCACCACGGCGGCCAACTGGTGTCCAACGGCCCGGACGTCATGTACGAACACTCCGAGACGTGGGTATTTCCCACCGGCGAGCGGGGCACCCTGAGGTTCGCCACCGTGCACCGAGTTGTCGACGGGAAAATCACGGTGTGGAAGGACTATTGGGACTACTCCAGTGTGCTGGCCTTCGCACCACCCAACTACCTCGAGAACCTCGCAACCGAAGACATGTCCTGGATATTCGACGCCACCGCGCTGGTCTGAACCCGCGCCGTCACGGCGCCTGAAACGCCCGCTGCTCCACACCTTCGCCGGCGGGGGTCGAATCTACTGTCGGCTTCGGTCTGTTACTCGGGGGTGAACCCGAGAGCCGTCTTTACCCGACCTTGACCGCCTGTTGAATCGCCCCACCGACCATTGGTCACGTGACTACCATTCAAGCCGTGGAGCTGGGGGTTTTGGGACCTCTCCAGGCCCGGCGGGACGGCGCCCCGGTGACAATCACGGGCGCCAAACCGCGTGCGATCCTCACGATGCTCGGCCTACACGGCGGCTCCGTCGTGTCGGCCGAGAGTCTGATCGATCTGCTGTGGGGCGACGATGCGCCGCGTACCGCCGTCAAGGCCCTGCAGACGCACATTTCCGCATTGCGCCGGGCACTGGGTGACGGCTTCGTCATCACCGAGGGAATGGGCTGGATCCTCAGCACGACCGAGGTCGATGCATCGCGTTACAAACTCGCCACCAAGACGGGCCGGGATGCCGTGGCCCGCGGCGACATCCCCCAGGCGGTGGCCAGCTTCGACGAGGCGTTGGCGCTCTGGCGCGGAACCCCCGAACTGCCCGATTCGCGCCGAGGACTGTCCGAGAAGACCCGCTGGCTCGAAGGCCACGCCGCGATGGTCGAGGACCGTGCCGATGCGCTGCTCGCGACCGGCCGGGCCGCCGAACTCATCGGCGAGCTCGAGGCCGCGGTGGGCGACGCGCCGCTGCGAGAGAGGCGATGGGGCCAGCTGATGCTCGCCCTCTATCGCGCCGGCCGGCAGGGTGAGGCGCTGGGTGCCTATCAGCGGGCACGCTCGCTGCTCGCCGATGAACTCGGGGTCGACCCCGGCCCGGAACTCCGGCGCCTCGAGGCCGCGATCGTCGCCCAGGACACGGCGCTGGAATACCCGGTGGGACAGCACCCTTCGCCGGTGACGCGCGCCGTGACCTTTCTGCTCACCGACATCGAGGGCTCGACTGCCGCGTGGGAGGCCGATGCGAACGCGATGGCGATTGCGCTGGCCCGCCACGACGAGCTCGCCGAACAAGTCGTCACGTCCCGCGGCGGCCGGCTGATCAAGACGCGCGGCGAGGGCGACGCCACGTTCTCGGTCTTCGAACGGCCATCAGCGGCGGCCGCCGCCGCGCTGGAACTGCAAGATGCCATCCTTCACGAGCCCTGGGCCCTGCGAGAGCCCATGCGTATCCGGATCGCATTGCACACCGGCGAGGTGGAGCTGCGCGACGGCGACTACTTCGGCCGCGCGGTCAACCGTGCCGCCCGGCTGCGCTCGCTGGCCGTCGGCGGCCAGATCCTGTGCTCCGGCGCGACCGCCGAACTCGTCATCGACGCACTGCCTGACGACGTCATGCTCGCCGACCTCGGGATGCGCCAGCTTCGTAACCTGCCGCGCCCGGAACACGTCTTCGAGCTCCGGCTGGAGGCCGCCGAGCGACCCGAGGAGACCAGCGATGCTCCGCTGCAGCGGCCCGACCTTCCCGCGATACTGACCGGCCCCGGCGGTTCAGCGAGGCTCGACGGAGGAGAGGCGAAGCTGGGACCGCCGCATGAACCCGGGCCGTTCGTGGGACGCAGCCGCGAGCTGGAGCGACTCGCGTCGGCGTGGCAGACCACGCTCACCGACGGCATTCACGCCGTGCTGATCGCCGGTGAACCGGGTATCGGGAAGACGCGCTTGGCAGGTGAATGGTCTCGACAGGCGTACGAGTACGGCGCCGTCGTGTTGTACGGCCGATCCGACGAGGACCTCGGTGCGCCCTATCAGCCGTTCGCCGAAGCCCTGCGCTCGCTGGTGCCATGCGTCGAACCCAAACGACTGCGGGGGCTGCGGGGTCTCGAAGCACTGCTTTCCCTGGTCCCCGGGCTGGCAGATGTGCTGCCCGATCTGGTGACGCCACCGCGGGCGGACCCCGACACCGAACGCTACGCACTGTTCGACGCCGCCGTCGCACTGTTGGAACTGGCCTCCGCGAATGCACCGGTCGTCCTGATTCTCGATGACCTGCACTGGGCGGCCAAACCCACGCTGCTGCTGTTGCGGCATCTGCTGCGCTTCGGTGACCACACCCGCCTACAGGTGGTCGCGACGTACCGCAGCACCGACCTCGACCGCTCCCACCCGCTGGCGGCGATGCTCGCCGACCTTCACCGGGACGGCACCGCCGACCGCCTTCAGTTGAGTGGCCTCGACGAGGATGACGTGACCGCCTATGTCACCGAGGCCGGGCACGATGACGAAGAGCTCGCCCACGCGTTGGCGTCGGTCACCGGCGGCAATCCGTTCTTCCTGATCGAGGCACTGCGCCATGTCGCCGAAAGCGGCGGCGTGTGGGATCCGAGCACCCTACCGCAGGGTGTTCGGGAAGCGGTGAGCCGCCGGCTTTCTCGGCTTCCGGCGGAGACGAACAAGGCCCTTGCCGCGGCCGCGGTGGTGGGCAGCCGCTTCGCTCTGGAACTCGTCGAGCGGGTGGTGGATCAAGACCTCGTCGATGCGTTCGACCAGGCAGGAAAAGCCGGCATCCTCATCGAAGAGTCCGGGGGGCGCTACCGTTTCAACCACGCGATCGTCCGTCAGTCGCTGCTGGCCGAACTGCCGTCGGTGCGTCGCATGCGGTTGCACCAGCGCATCGCCACAACACTGGAGGCCGAACTCGGCGCAGACGACGAGTTGCTCGCCGAACTGGCGTATCACTACTTCGAGTGCGCTTGGGCGGGCAACGCTGCCAAGGCTGTTGAATACTGCCGGCGTGCCGCGGACCAGGCGATGGCCCGCCTCGCCTACGAGGGTGCCGCCGACCTGTACGACCACGCGCTGCACGCCTTGGACGAGATCGACGAGGAATTGCCCGACCGCGGCGAGCAGGCCGCTGAGCTACTGATCGCCCGCTGCGAGGCACTGTTGGCCGCGGGCGATGTGGCTTCGGCTGCCGGTGCGGTCGCGCAATTGCAAGTGGCAACAATCGATTCGGATCGGTTGGCGGCATGGGCCACCTGCTTCGACGGCCAGCTGTCGATGCTGATTCACCCCGAACGGTTGGACGACGTCGAGGTCGCCGTTGGGCAGGCCGCCGTCAGGCTCGCCGAGATCGCCGATGCGTCGGGAGAGGCCAAGGCACACACCGTGCGTGCCGGGTGTCTTGCCCGCCTCGGGCGGATAGGCGACTGCGAAGATGCCTTGGACGACGCTCTCACAGCCGCTCGACGCGCAGGTGAGCACCGCCGGGTCAACGCCGTGCTGGCCAACGCGCCGCTGGCCGCGTTGTGGGGCCCCAATCCGGTTCCGCGAGCGGGCGGACGCTGCCTGGATGTGGTGCGGCTGCTGCGCATCACGACGGATTCGCCTGCGGTCGAGGCGACATCGACACGGTGCCAGGCCCTATTGGAGGCATTTCGCGGCCGTACCGAGGCGGCCCGACGGATGATCGACTCGGCCCGTCGCACCATCACCGAACTCGGCCTGCGCCACGCACTTCTCGAGGTTGAGCAGTTCGCCGGGATGGTCGAGCTGGTGGCCGACGATCCCGGCGCTGCGGAGCCGCATTTACGTAAGGCCTACCACGGTTTTCGCCGCATGGGCCTGGACGCCGACACCGCCGAGACCGCCGCGCTGCTGGGCCGGGCGTGCCTTGCGCTCGACCGGGACGCCGAGGCTGCGGAGTTGTGTTCGGAAAGTGAGCGACTCGCCGGCCACGCACTGAAGGCGTCGATCTCCTGGCGCACGCTTCGGGCACTGCTGTTGGCTCGTCGCGGCGAGCACGACGAGGCCCGGCGGATGGCTCAATCCGCGGTCGGCCTGGCCGAGCGCACCGACCTCTTGGTCGATCACGGCGACGCGTGTCTGGCGCTGGCAACGGTGTTGAGGGCGGCCGGCGACGCCGCCGGGGCGCGCGCCGCCGCCGAGCAGTCCTTGGGCCTGTATGAGCGGAAAGGCGCTGGCGCACTTGCCGACATGGCGCGGCTGGTTCTTGGCGAGCAGGTCACGCCTGCCGAACCGCCCCCAGCGGATGCGCCGGCCGCCGGGCTGGACAACGCATGCGTGCGAGCAGGAGAACACGTCATCGCCGTTATTAATCGTGAGGCCTGGGACGAAGTGGAGCAGCTGTTCGCGCCAGACGGCACCTTTGAGAGCCGCCGGAAGATCGTCGGCTTTGGACCGATCGACGTTCCGGCGGGTGAGTCGCCGCATGTGATCCGGCGAATTCTCGAGTCCGTCCCCATGCGGGTCAGCCAAGTGGTTCTTGCCATTCGAGGTGAGCGTGTGGCGCTCGCTCGATTGATGATAGGAACTGCCGACGTGGGCCCTGGGTCACCACAGGATGAGTTCCTCATCCTTTATGGCATCGACAAGGCCGGCCGGGTCACGTTGCAGGTGTGGTTCGACCTCGAGGACATGGACCCGGCGATCACCGAACTCGAAGCGCTGCATGCCGGGTTCGAGGGAGAACGCGCGCAAGCGCAGCTGGAAAACGCAGCTGTCCGAGCGAGTCAACGCGTCATGGCCGCTGTCGATCGCGGGGACTGGGACGCCTTCGAGCAGCTGTATGCACCCCAGGGCTCCATCGAGAGTCGCCGGAAGGTCGTCGGCTTCAAGCCGACAGAATTCTCAGCGGCCGAGGTGATGCATCAGACGCGGCAGGACCTCGAGGCGGGGGCCATGCGGGCCAGCGCCATCGTTGTCGCCGTGCGAGGCGAGCGCCTCGCTCTGGCTCGAGTGACCGTGGGCACTGCCGATACCAGTCCCGGGGCACCGCGGGACGAACTGCTCCAGCTGTACGACGTCGACGACCAGGGGCGGATCACGCATCAGATCTGGTTCGACGTCGAAGACATGGACGCCGCGATCGCCGAACTCGATGCACTGCATGCACGATTCGAGGCCGACCGCGCATCCGGGCCACGCGCTTGGAACAAGGCCGCGCTGGTGATCGAGCGGTTTTACCCACGGTTCGCGGCCCGTGACTGGGACGCCATCGCGCAAGCAGCAGCCGACAACTATGTCCTCGAAGATCGCCGACGGATGGTCAATATCGGGATCCGGCGCGGTCGAGATGCCGGGATGAAGGAGTTGCTGGCTACCGCCGACGTCGGCTTCGGGATGATCCTGTTGGGCATCGTGGCGACCCGCGGCGAACGCCTCGTCCTCACCCGCGTCCGGGCGTCCGGCCCTGACCCCGCGACGGTGCAGAACGATGCCCTCAACGTCATCGAGATCGACTCGGAAGGGCGGGTTACGGCGGCCGTCGTGTTCGACGTCGACGACTTCGACGCCGCCATCGCGGAACTCGATGCGCGCTACGTCGCCGGCGAAGCGGCGGCGCACGCGCGCACATGGTTGGCGATCACCGGAGTCTACGCATCAGTCAGCCGGCACGAGTTTCCGGCGTTGACGCCCGATTGCGTGACGATTGACCATCGTCGGGTGACGGCGTTCGCGCCCGGCGAGTTGCCTGAGTACATCCGTGCCGGGTGGGACCTCGATCAGACTATCGGGATCTACGTCGAGGTTGTACACCGGCTGAGCGATCTCGGAGCGGTCTGCAGCTATACGGCGCAGGGTGTTTCGCGCGAAGGATTCGATGCAGAGTGGCGTGAGATCGCCATTACGATGGTTGACGGGGACATGGTTAGCCGCTGCGAGATGTTCGACGAGGCAGACCTCGACACAGCCCTCGCAAGGTTCGAAGAACTGGACTCGCAGACGCGTCGTCTCGAGAATGCTGCCAGCCGACTGTATGACCGATTCAAGGTGTGCTTCGCGGCCCGCGACTGGCGCGCCATAGCCGACATGATGGCCGACAACGTTTCGACCGAGGACCGCCGCCGGACAGTTAATGCCGGCCTCCGACAGGGCCCGGATGCCGTGATGGCCGAATACTCGGGGCTCGTCGATTTCGTCAAGACCTTCACATCAGAAGCCATTGCGACCCGCGGCGATCGCCTCGTCCTGAGTCGTGCTCGGACTGAGGGCTACGAGGCATTCATCACCGATTTTCTCGATGTGGTCGAGGTAGGCGCCGACGGCCGGGGAGTGGCCCGCGTCAGTTTCGATGCCGATGACATCACCGCCGCCATCGAAGAGCTTGACGCGCGCTACCTCGCCGGCGAAGCGGCGGCCTATGCGCACACATGGTCGGTTATCACTCGGGCATACGGCATGGTCAATCGGCACGAAATACCACCGACCACACCCGATTTCGTGGACATCGACCACCGGCGCTTTGCAGCGGTCGGGGCTGGCGACCTGAAGGCATACCTCGGTGCCGCACTCAGCGACATGGCGGCTAATCACATCTACGTTGAGGCCGTTCATCAGCTGACCGACGTAGGTGCGGTCGTCACTCATGCGGCGAGCGGGACCTCGCAAGAGGGCTTCGACGCTGCCTGGCGCATAACCGTCATCTTCATTGTCGACGGCGAGCTTCTCACCCGCTGCGAGATGTTCGACGAGGCGGACCTCCACGCCGCGTTAACCCGGTTTGACGAGCTCAGTCGAGCCGTGCCGCGGCTGGAAAACGCGGCAAGCCGCGCTGAGGCGCGATTCGGGGCATCCTTCGCCACCCGCGACTGGGACACGATAGCCGAGCTGTTGGCCGACGACTCGTCCACCGACGATCGTCGTCCGCTGGTGGGCGTCGGCGCACGGTGCGGTAGAGATGTCGTCATCGCCGACTGGCGGGCGACCGCGGATGTCGGCGTTCAGAACGTAACCTCCACGCCCATAGCCACCCGCGGAGAGCGCCTCGTGCTGAGTTGTTACCGTTTCTCGGGCCATGACCAGCGACCCGAGGCATTCCGCACCGACGTGCTCGGTCTCGTAGAGCTCGACGCCCACCAGCGGATCGAGTCGGCGGTCATGCTCGATCTCGACGAGATCGATGCTGCGTTCTCGGAACTCGACGCCCGCTACCTCGCCGGCGAAGCTGCCGCCCACGCACACACCTGGTCGGTGATCACAGACATCTGTGCTTCATTCAATCGGTATGAATTGCCCGCGGTGGACTGGATCAACGTCGACCACCGTCACGGTTCGCCGTTCGCGTCCAGCGACCTGGCCGCAGCCCTCCGCTCCTTCTGGGATCTCACTCCGCAGTTCAGGATTCAGATCGAAACGGTGCATCGACTCAGCGACTTGGGGGCGGTCATCACTCATTACTCGCACGGGACCTCGCTCGAAGGCACCGATGTCGAGTGGCGCATGATTCAAGTTCTTGTAGTCGAAGGCGACCGGGTCACCCGCTGCGAACTGTTCGACGAATCAGACGTCGATGCCGCGCTCGCCAGGTTCGAGGAACTGCACCCCCAGCCGCGACGACTGGAGAACGCGGCAAGCCAGATGTACGAGCGGTTCAAAGTGCGCTTCGCGGAACGCGACTGGCGCGCCATAACCGACATGCTGGCCGACAACGTTTCGACCGCGGACCGTCGCCGGGTGGTCAATGCCGGCCTCCGACGCGGCGCCGATGCCGTGATCGCCGAAGTCTCGGGGCTCATCGAGGTCATCAAGACAATCACCTCAGATGTCATGGCTACCCGTGGTACGCGGCTGGCCCTAAACCGCACCCGAACTGAGGGCTACGAGGCGTTTCACACCGACCTTCTCAACGTGATCGAGATCGATGCCGACAAGCGGTTAACGGCGCACGTCGCGTTCGAGCCCGATGACTTCGACGCCGCCATCGCCGAAC
This sequence comes from Mycobacterium zoologicum, assembly GCF_020181635.2. NCBI lineage: Bacteria > Bacillati > Actinomycetota > Actinomycetes > Mycobacteriales > Mycobacteriaceae > Mycobacterium > Mycobacterium zoologicum. Next base: position 52,199 of record NZ_JAYJJS010000002.1, read on the forward strand.
TCGACGCCCGCTACCTCGCCGGCGAAGCTGCCGCCCACGCACACACCTGGTCGGTGATCACAGATACCTACGCCACATTCAACCGGTATGAAATGCCCGCGGTGGACTGGGTCAATGTCGACCACCGTCGAGGCACGCCGTTCACGTCCAGTGAGCTGGCCGCGGCAATCCGCTCCTTCTGGGATCTCACCCCGAAGTTCAGGATCCAGATCGAAGCGGTGCATCGCCTCAGCGATATCGGGGCGGTCATCACCCACCTACTCGCACGGGACCTCGCTCGAAGGCACCGATGTCGAGTGGCGCATGATTCAAGTTCTTATTGTCGAGGGCAACCAGATCACCCGCTGCGAACTGTTCGACGAGGCCGACCTCGACGACGCCCTCACGCGATTCACGGAACTGCATCCGCAGCCAAAACAGCTGGAGAACACCGCAAGCCGGGTACATGACAGAAGCCTTGCGCACTTCCGAGCCGGCGCCTGGACGGATCTGGCCGAAACCCTGACCGAAGATTCCGTCGTCGACGATCGCCGTCACGTGACGAGTTCCGGGTTCTGGAGCGGTCGCGATGCCGTGACCGAAAACCTGCGCGCCCTGGCCGACGCGGCACCCATGCCGTTGAGCGTCGTCGCGACCCGCGGTGAGCGTCTCGCCCTCACTCACGTCTGCTCACCGAACCGAAATCTGCAATACGGACAGTTCAGCAGCGACATGCTCATCCTCGCCGAGGTCGACGCCAACGATCGGATCACAGCGCAACTGGCGTTCGATGTCGATGACATGGACTCCGCCTTCGAGGAACTCGACAGCCGTTACGTCGCCGGGGAAGCGGCGGCCTACGCGCACACCTGGTCGGTCGTCACCGAGGCCTTCGTCGCGATCAACAGACATGAACTACCCGAGCTGACACCAGACTGGGTCAACATCGACCACCGACGCGGAGCAGCATTCGCGACCGGCGACATGGCCGCCTACATGAACGACTTGTGGGATGACACCCGGGACTTCAAAGTCTGCATCGCCGTCGTGCATCGGCTGAGCAGCCTCGGAGTCGTCCTCACCGCAGCCGCGCATGGCACCTCGCAACAGGGCTTCGAGGCCCAATGGCGAGAAATCATCCTGGGCACGGTCGACGGCGAGTTGCTCTGCCGCGTAGAGATCTTCGACGAAACCGACGTCGATGCCGCGCTCGCCCGTTTCGATGAGCTCAGTCGATCGAGGCCGGCGCTGGAGAACGCAGCCACCCGCAACTGCGTCCTCATTGCCGAAGCGTTCAACCGCCGCGACGGGGACGCGATCTTCGCCCGTGCCAACGACGATGGGCATTACGAGGACCGCCGCAAAGGCCTGCAATCCATCCTCGACGGCCCTGAGCGGAGGAAGGTCATCGACGCCACGTTGAAGACGGTCCCGAGCACCTGGCGGTTGGAGATCGAGCCCATCGCCGTCCGCGGCTCTCGGCTCTCGCTGACCCGCGACAGTTATCGCGACGTGGGTGATCCCAATGGAACGATCGCCGTCGAGCTGCTTCATCTCATGGAAGTCGACAGCGCCGGCCTGATGCAGCACACCGTGAGCTTCGACCCCGACGACATCGATGCCGCCCTCGCCGAACTCGATACCCATTACCTCGCCGGCGAAGCTGCCGCGCACGCGCAGACGTGGTCGCTGATCACCGGCGCGTATGACGGGTTCAATCGGCGCGATCTCGCCGCGACAACGCCGGACTGGGTGAGCATTGACCACCGTAGCGGGGCTGCTTTCGCCTCCGGTGACATGATCCCGTACATCGAGGCCGCCTGGGATGACTCGCCTGACACCAGGATCTACATCGCAGCGGTGCATCGGCTCAGCGATGTCGGTGCGGTTGTCACCCATGTGGCGCAGGGCATTTCGCAAGGAGGATTCGATGCCGAGTGGCGAGATATCAACATACTGACCGTCGACGGCACCCTGGTCAATCGTTCTGAACTGTTCGACGCGTCAGACCTTGCCGCCGCGCTCGCGCGGTTCGACGAACTCACTGCGCCTGACTGACCGACGACATGTTGAAGTCGGGGATGCGGAGCGAGGGCATCACCGCCCGGGTCGCCCAATCACCCCACTCCCGCGGCAGCGTCGGCTCGGCGATACCGGCCTGACTGGCCCGGCGCAACAGGTCCAGTGGGCTCTCGTTGAACCGGAAGTTGTTGACCGCCGCGCTCACCTGACCGTCCTCGACCAGGTAGACACCGTCGCGGGTCAGCCCGGTCAGCAGCAGCGTGGTCGGGTCGACCTCGCGGATGTACCACAGCGTGGTCAGCAGCAGCCCGCGCTCGGTCGAGGCGATCATCTCGTCCATGCTGGCCGAACCGCCCGTCATCAACAGATTGTCGGCGGGCAGGGCAACCGGGGCACCGAACTCCGCGGCGGCGGCCCGCGGGTAGGCAAGCGCGTTGATCACCCCGCCGCGGATCCAGTCCATGCAACCGATGTCCAGGCCGTTGTCGAACACCGACGCCGTCTCCGAGGAGGTGCCGGTCGCCACGAACGGCGCGCACTCGAGTTCGAACGCGTGCGGGTCGGAGTACAGGGTCAGTGGCAGCTCGGTGAGCCGCTCCCCCACCCGGGTGCCGCCGCCGGGCGCCGACAGCGCGGTGCGGCCCTCCTGGGCGCCGCGGCCGCTCATCGTCCAGCCCAGGTAGATCATCATGTCGGCCACCGTCGACGGCGGCATCAACGTCTCGTACCGCCCGGCAGGCAGGTCGACGGTGCGCGCCGCCCACCCCAATCTCGTCGACAGCTGCTCCAGCAGCGAATCGCCTCGCACGTCAACGAAGTCCGGGGTGCTGACGCCGGCCCAGGCACTGGCACCGTCGCGTTTGGCGTTGATCTCGACCGTCCCGGTGGGCTGGGTGAAACGCCGCCGCAGGCCGGTCGAGGAGGCCACGAAGGTCGTGGCCACCTCGTGGCGGGCGAAGCCGTACAGCTGGTCGGCGCCGCGGAAGCCACGGCTCAACGACCCGGCCAGATCGGCGAACACGTCGGCGCCGGTGCCCGGCACGTCGGCATCCCAGTCGTCCGGCACGTCGGTGCCGGCTACCAGCTCGGCGGCGTCGCGGGCTTCCGGCGCGCCCGCAGCGGCCTCCGCGGAGGCCGCCACCAGGTCGGGAATCAGTGCCGGGTCCACCTCCGCCGAGCACAACGAGCCGACCCGGGCCCCCTCATCGTCGCGGGCGATCGTGATCACCGTGGTGGTCCGGTTGCTCGACACCCCGTTGGTGGTCATCGAGTTGCCTGCCCAGCGCAGCGAAGCCTCGGCCTTATCGGTGACCAGCACGATGGTCGCCGTGTTATCGCCGGCTGCCCGCCGGCTCGCCGCCAGCGCGGTGTCGATGACCTGTTGCGCCCGAATCATCGGCCCCCCTCGCTGCGCGTGTTGAGCACGTTGATCCCCCGGAACAGTGCTGATGGGCAGCCGTGGCTGACCGCGGCCACCTGACCGGGCTGGGCCTTGCCGCAGTTGAACGCCCCGCCCAGCCGCCACGTCGAGGCACCGCCGACGGCCTCCATCGCGTTCCAGAAGTCGGTGGTGGTGGCCTGATAGGCCACATCGCGCAGCTGCCCGTCGAGCCGGCCGTTGCGGATCTTGAAGAACCGCTGCCCAGTGAACTGAAAGTTGTAGCGCTGCATGTCGATCGACCACGATCGGTCACCGACGATGTAGATGCCGTCGTCCACCCTGGCGATCAGGTCGGCGGTGGACAGATCCGCAGGACCCGGTTGCAGCGACACGTTGGCCATCCGCTGGATCGGGACGTGATGCGGCGAGTCGGCATACGAGCACCCGTTGGAACGGGATTGTCCGAGCCGCGGCGCGAATACCCGATCCAGTTGGTAGCCGGTGAATCTCCCGTCGCGCACCAGATCCCAGCTCTGCGCTGCCACCCCCTCGTCGTCGTAGCCGACGCTGGCCAGCCCGTGCCGCACGGTGCGGTCGGCGGTCACGTTCATCACCGGCGACCCGTAGCGCAACGTGCCGAGTTTGTCCGGAGTGGCGAACGATGTGCCGGCGTAGGCCGCCTCATAGCCGATGGCCCGGTCGTATTCGGTTGCATGCCCAATGGATTCGTGGATGGTCAACCACAGGTTGGTCGGGTCGATCACCAGATCGGTCGTCCCGGGGGTCACGCTGGGCGCTTTCATCTTCTCGGCGAGCAGCACCGGCAGCTGAGCCAGCTCACTCGACCAGTCCCACACGTCGTCACCGGCCACCGCCTCCCAGCCGCGCGCGGTCGGCGGCGCCAGTGTGCGCATCGAGTCGAAGCCGTCCGGACCGACGGTGACCGCATCGCAGACCGGCATCAACCGCACCCGCTGCTGGGTGATCGACGACCCGAACGTGTCGGCGTAGAAGGTCTGCTCCTTGACCGCGGTCAGCGCTGCCGTCACGTGGTTCACCCCATCGGCTGCGAGCAGCCGGCCCGAGTAGTCCTCCAGTACGTCGATCTTGTCGGCCGTGGGCACGTCGAACGGGTCGATCGCATAGTCCGACACCCAGCTGACGTCGCGGTACACCGGCTCGGCGGCCAGCTCGACGCGTTCGGCGTTGAGGGCGGCCAGCGTCGTGGCCACCTGCACCGCCCGGCGTGCGGTGTCGGCGGCGACACCCGGGGCCAGTTCGGCATGCGAGGCGAAGCCCCAGGTGCCGTCGACGATCACCCGCACTGCCAGGCCGAGTTCACGGTTGACCACCGCGGTCTCCAACTCGCCGTCGCGCAGCCGGACGATCTCGGTGGCGATCCGGTGAATCCGCAGGTCGGCGTGCTCGGCGCCCGCCGCTTTGGCCGCCGACAGGGCGGCATCGGCCAGTTCGTGGCGGGGCAGCGCCATAAATTCGGCATCGACCCCCCGGTTCGCTGTCACCGGTCCACGGTAACGAGCGGCTTTAATACCTGCATGGCAGACCCGCCGCGCACGCCGCAGCGCCGCTCTACCGCGCTCGGCTACGCACTGCTCGCGCCCAGCCTGTTCGGGGTAGTGGCGTTCCTGCTGCTGCCGATGTTTGTGGTGGTGTGGCTGAGTCTGCACCGCTGGGATCTGCTGGGACCGATCAGCTATGTGGGCGCCGACAACTGGCGATCGGTGCTGACCGACCCGGTGTTCGGCAATTCGCTTGTGGTGACGGTGCTTTTCGTGGCGTTCGTCGTCCCGGTCCAGACCGCGCTGGGGCTGGGGGTGGCGATGCTGCTGGCTCGCGAGCTGCCCGGCAACGGCGCGTTCCGCACCGTGTACGTGCTGCCGTGGATCTGCGCGCCGCTGGCGATCGCGGTGCTGTGGCGCTGGATTCTGAGCCCCACCGACGGCGCGGTGAGCACCGTTTTGGGGCATCGGATCGAATGGCTGACCGATGAGGGACTGGCGCTGCCGGTGACCTCGGCGGTGGTGGTGTGGACCAACGTCGGCTACGTCGCCCTGTTCTTCCTGGCCGGAATCCTGGCCATTCCCACCCAGGTGCTGTCCGCGGCGCGCATCGACGGGGCGAGCGGCTGGCAGCGGTTCTGGCGAATCACGTTGCCGATGCTGCGGCCCACCATGTTCTTCGTGCTGGTCACCGGGGTCGTCAGCGCGGCGCAGGTGTTCGACACCGTGTATGCCCTGACCGGCGGCGGGCCGGCGGGCCGCACCGACCTGATCGCGCACCGCATCTACGACGAGGCGTTCGGCGCGGCGGCGATCGGTCGGGCCGCGGTGATGGCGCTGGTGTTGTTCGCGGTGCTGGTCGGTGTCACGGTGGTTCAGCAGTTCTCGTTCGGGCGGCGGGTCAGCTATGACCTCACGTGAGCCTGCGCCATTGCCGTGCCGCCGTTCTGGCCACCATTGAGTGCGCTGTGACGGCGACCCCACACCAGGTAGAAGGTCAACGCGACAGCTACCCAGCCGGTGAACGCAATCCAGGTGTACCAATGCAGGCTGTACAGAATCCATCCACACGCCGCCGCCGACAAGACCGGCGTGATCGGATAGCCGGGAACCTTGAATCCGCGAGGCAAATCCGGTTCCCGGACCCGCAGCACCACCACAGCCACCGACACAACGATGAACGCGGTCAAGGCGCCGATGGAGACCATTTCGGCCAGACGCTGGAGCGGTACCAGACCGGCGAGGATCGCCACCACAACCGCGACAATCACGGTATTGGTTACCGGTGTCCCGGTACGCGAGTTGACCTTGGCCAACGTCGCCGGCAGCAGACCGTCCCGACCCATCGCGAAAAGGATGCGAGTCTGGCCGTACATCGTCACCAAAGTGACTGAGAAGATCGAAATCACGGCGCCTGCGACCAACACCGTGCTGCCTACCCGATTTCCGGTGATGTTGTCCACGATCACGGCCAGCCCCGCGTTCTGGCCCTCGAAGTTTTGCCAGGGCTGGCTGCCCATCGCGGCCACCGCGACAACCACATAGACACCGGTCACTATCAAGAGTGCCGCCATGATTGCCCGCGGGATCGTGTGTTGCGGGTCTTTAACCTCCTCGCCGGCGGTGGATACCGCGTCAAGACCGACGTAGGAGAAGAAGATCGTGCCCGCTGCCCAGCTGATTCCCGAGAATCCGAAAGGCGTGAAGTCACTGAAGCGGTCCGCCCTGAACGCAGTTGACGCGATCACCGCGAACATCAGCAGCACACCGAGCTTGATCACCACCATTACGGCATTGACTTTGGCTGATTCACTGGTGCCGCCGATCAACAACGCCGCACAAATTGCCACCAAGATGATGGCCGGCAGGTTGACCACGCCGCCGTCAGACTCCCATGGTGCCGATGAAATAGCCTGCGGTACCGATACTCCGAAGACATTGAGCGACAACTTGCTCAGGTACTGACTCCACCCGACTGACACCGCGGCGGTGGACACCCCGTATTCGAGCAGCAGGCATGCCCCGACAACCACGGCCACGAATTCGCCGAGGGTGGCGTAGGCGTATGAGTAGGCCGACCCCGATATTGGCACCGCCGAGGCCAACTCGGCGTAGCACATCGCGGCCAGACCCGCTGCGGCCCCGGCCATGACGAACGAGACGACCACTGCCGGGCCGGCTTGCGGTACCGCCTCCGGAAAGACGAAGAAAATACCCGCGCCGACCGTCGCGCCGACACCGAACATGGTGAGCTGAAAACCGCCGAGACGACGTCTCAGGTGGTTTGAGCTCCCGTCGGCGACCGGTGCACCGCGCACCGGCCGGCGCCGCAGCATCTGCCGTGGCACGCTGAGCGCCGGTGTTGGCATGGTGCTCCTGGCTGAGCGGTCCGGGTCCATCGTTGAAAGCGGCCCGACTGGCGCAACGGGTTACAACAGGCCTACCGGGCTATGAGCAAGTCACGTCAATTTCGAAGGGCTTGTTCACCGGCTGCATCGGGTTGGCCGTATCGATCCCGGTCGCGGTACCGGTGATCTTGTATCCGTTGCCGTCCTTGGTCGCCTCAGCGTTGCCCTGGCCGGTACCCGCGGTGTAAGCCAGCGTCACACCGTTGACGTTGCCCAGCCCGACCGACTTCACCTCCGGGGGGTTGGCGTCGGTGAGCACTGCGGCGATGCCGGTGGCCGCTCCACCTATCGCGATGTTGACGTCACCGGCCATCGTCGTACACACGGTCGTGCCGCTGACGTTCTGGTCTTTGCCATCGATGGTGACTCTTGTGTTTGCGGCAGCGCCCCCGGTGGTCACCGACGCGCTGGACGCACTCGACGAAGATGCGGGGGTGCTTTCCGCCTTCTTGTCGCTGGAGCATCCGGACAGACCTACGACCGCGATTGCTGCCGCTGCTGCGACAACCGTTACTGAACGCTTCATCCGTACTCCCTTGCTGGTGGTGGTCAGGTGCCTGATTTCGCGCTGTTTGGTGGGCGCGGGCGGGGGCTGGCGGGCTACGCTTAATTCCGCATCCTGATCCGATGGCAGTGTGCTGATGCCCGTGGCAGACCGCCCACCACGCTCACTGGGAGTGTGCTAGGCGGGAAGACCTCGGCGCATCAGGTAATTACCCGATATTTGCTCCGGGATGCGTGGACCCGAGGCGGGAGGGGGGCCTGGTGGACGGTCTGCTCGAACGCGACACCGCGGCCGGGGGCGAGACCGCGCAAGCGTCCGCGGCCTGCGGACCGCGGCCGCAGCCCGCCCTGCTCGAGTCGATATCGCCGAGCGCCGCGGGCGCGCTGGGCGAATGCCTCGCTGAATGCCTGCCGTTCGAGCCACATCACCTGCAGCCGCTGGGACGCCCTACCGAGGCTATGCGGGCGGCACACGCGGCATTGCGGTTGCTCGAAGATGTTGGCCCGTCCCCCCAGTTGGCCTGGTCGCTGATCAACATGGCGCACATCGCCGCCCTTGCCTTGGACCCCGCCTGTGCCCGGTATGCCGCTCGCGCGAAAACCCTCGGCATCCAATTCCGGGACCCTGCCGTGGTGATCCGCGCCCGCGGATACGCGTCGCTCACCACCGTGTTCTGCAGCGACACCGGGTGGGACGAATACGAGGCGGTGTGGGGAGAAGCGGCCGCAACCCCTGGGCTTGAGGAGCACGGCGGAATTTTGGGCGTCCTCATCGGCATGTTCTCGGTTGTTCGCGGCGAATTCGGTCGCGCGGAGCGTTACCTCGCCGAAGTAGCGGCCTTCCTTGACCGACGTGACCTTGGCACGTTCCGGACTCTGGTGGCGGGACTGCAGGCGCTGACCGCCCTGTCTCGCGGCGACTGGTCGCCTGCCGTGCTGGCGGCCGAGCAGATCCTTACCCGGCCCGGACTCCCTCCCCAGCACCGGGTCGCGCCGTTGATCACCGTCGCCTTGGTCCGGGCACGACGTGGCGAGGAACCCGTTTGGCCACTACTCGATGAGGCCCTCGAGTGTGCGACGGGCAGCCTGCTGCGCCTGCCAGTGTGCGCAGCGCGAGCCGAGGCCGCCTGGCTGGCCGGCGACGACGAGGCGGCCCGCCGCTCCGTGGCCGAAGTCCTCACGGTGTCCGGCACCGCGTACGCGTGGCTGGGGGGTTCCCTGCGGCGCTGGGCTCATCTGGCCGGAGGCCGATCGGGTATTGACGTCATCGCCGTCACCCCCTACGAATGCGAAATCAGCGGGGACTGGTGCACGGCCGCCCGGGAATGGGTCGTCCGTGGCTGCTCCTACGATGCCGCCGTCGCTCAACTCGGCGGCGACATCGACGCCGCCGAGGCCGCGCTGAGTACCTTTCGCCGGCTCGGCGCCCGCACCGCGGCCCGCCGCGCCCAGCAACGCCTGGCCCACCTGAGCGATCGCGATCCCGACCGCCGGCGCAAAGACACCAGCGCTGACCCACACGGCCTCACCAAGCGTCAACGCGACGTCCTCGAACTCCTCGCTGCCGGACACAGCGACGCTGCAATCGCCACCGCCCTGTGCATCAGCATCAAAACTGCCAACACCCACGTCTGCGCCATCATGGCCAAACTCGGCGTCCACAACCGCACTCAGGCCGCCGCCTACGCCTACCAACAGCTCCGGTGAGCCAACCCACGTCATGCTGATCAGGGACTTACTCAATCCGCACAAGCAAGTTCGCGTCGCGGCGGTCTACGCGCTGCTGACTCTCGGCGCGCTGATCACCCTGGCGCCCTTCGGGCTCGGGCTGTTGACGTCGTTCACCCCGGCACGCCAATTCGCCACCGGAACCCCGCTGGCCTGGCCGAATCCGCCGACGCTGGCCAACTACGGCGATCTGGGCGGTGCCGGGTTCGGCCGGGCGGCTGCGGTCACCACGCTGATGACGGCGGTGATCGTGCTGGGCCAGCTGACATTTTCGGTGCTGGCGGCGTATGCGTTCGCGCGGCTGGACTTCCCGGGCCGCGACAAGTTGTTCTGGGTGTACGTGGCCACCCTGATGGTGCCGGCCACCGTGACGGTGGTGCCGCTGTATCTGATGATGGCGCAGCTGGGACTGCGGAACACGTTCTGGGCGTTGGTGTTGCCGTTCATCTTCGGCTCCCCGTATGCGATCTTCTTGCTGCGTCAGCATTTTCGCGCCGTTCCGGATGATCTGATCAACGCCGCGCGCCTCGACGGCGCGAACACCCTGGACGTGATCGTGCACGTGATGGTGCCGGCCAGCCGGCCGATCCTGGTGACGCTCGGGTTGATCACCGTGGTTTCGCATTGGAACAACTTCATGTGGCCGCTGGTGATCACCAGCGGCGACAAGTGGCGCGTGCTCACCGTGGCCACGGCCGCCCTGCAGTCCCGCTACAACGCGCAGTGGACGCTGGTGATGGCGGCGACCGCGGTGGCGATGATTCCGCTGATCGTGTTGTTCATGGTGTTCCAGCGCCGGATCGTGCAGTCGATCGTTGTCACGGGGATCAAATGAGCCGGCCGAGGTTCTCCACCCTGTTCGCCGCGGCGGTGGTCGCGTTGGCCACGTTGTGCGGTGCCGCGGCGGTGCTGCTGGACAACGCCTCGACCCGCTCGGCCGGCGCCAAGACCGTGGTGACGGTGCGGCTGTGGGACGAACAAGTCGCGGCTGCCTACCGCGAGTCGTTCGCCGCGTTCAACCTCGCGCACCCCGACATCGAGGTGCGCGCCAACGTGGTCGCCTACGCGACGTACTTCGACACGTTGCGCACCGATGTGGCCGGCGGCGGCGCCGACGACATCTTCTGGCTGTCCAATGCCTATCTGGCCGGCTACGCCGACAACGGCCGCCTGATGGCGATCGACGCCGCGGGTGCGGACTGGGAGCCGTCGGTGGTCAACCAGTTCACCCGGGGCGGAACGCTGTGGGGGGTGCCGCAGCTGACTGACGCCGGTATCGCCGTGTACTACAACGCCGACCTGCTGGCCGCGGCCGGCGTGAAACCCGCTGCGCTGGCCGCGCTGCGCTGGGATCCGCATGCCGGAACCGACACCCTGCGCCCGCTGTTGGCCAAGCTCACCCGCGATTCCGCCGGGCGCGCCGCGGGCACACCGGGTTTCGACGAGCGTCGTATCCGGCAGTGGGGCTACAACGCCGCCAACGATCCGCAGGGCATCTACCTGAACTACCTCGGCTCGGCCGGCGGGGTATTCCAGCGCGGCGACGAATTCGCCTTCGCCAACCCTGCCGCGGTCGAGGCGTTCAGCTATCTGGTCGCGTTGATCAACGACGACCACGTGGCACCGCCGGCCGCCGACACCAACACCAACGGCGACTTCTCCCGCAACCAGTTCCTGGCCGGGAAGATGGCCCTGTTCCAGTCCGGCACCTACAACCTGGCGGCGGTCGCCGATCAGGCGGCATTCGAGTGGGGGGTGGCGATGCTGCCCTACGGGCCGCTCGGGAGCCGGGTCAGCGTCACCAACGGGATCGCCGCCGTCGGCAACGCCGCCTCAACCCATCCCGAAGCGGTGCGGGAAGTCTTGGCCTGGCTCGGCAGCCGCGAGGGCAACCAATACCTGGGCCGGCGCGGGGCGGCGATCCCGGCGGTGCTCAGCGCGCAGCGGGTCTACTTCGACTACTGGACGCACCGCGGGATCGACGTCACCCCGTTCTTCGCGGTGCTCGCCGGACCGCGCATCCCCGCCCCGGGCGGCGGCGAAGGTTTTCCGGCCGGCAACCAGGCCATCAAACCCTATTTCGACGAAATGTTCCTGGGCCGTACCGATGTGGCCACCACGCTGCGCCGGGCTCAGGACGCTGCCAACGCGGCCGCCCGCCGGTAGCGGTTTCCGCTACTGCCCGAGATTGCAACCATGCAGGAAAAGTCGCGAAATCACCTGCGTGAGTGCAATCTCGGCGTGAGAGTGCCCCGCCATCCACGGGACCTCAGCGCGCCATAGACCCGCGCGATCACGTCGTCGGACCGATCCTCGGCGATCACCTTGATCTTGAGCCAGCCCAATTGAGGCAGCTTGCGCTCGCGGCGTTCACCACGGACGTACTCACGACGATCGGTACGGTGCTGGTCCCCGTCGTACTCCGCGGCGACGCCGAACTCTTCCCACCCCATATCGAGCATGGCGAACAGGTGATAGTTGATGTGCACCGGGATCTGCGTCGTCGGGACCGGGAACCCCGCATCAATAAGCAACAGTCGCAACCAGCTCTTCTTCAGGGATGCCGCACCGCCGTCGACCAGTGGCAGTAATTCCCGAAGCTGGCACAGTCCTCTGGCGCCCGGGTACCGATCCGCCAGCATGCGGACACGCTCGACTGCGAATGGCGTCGCCCGCATCAACGCATCCATCCGCGCCAGCGCCTGCCCGCGCGGCAGGTGGCGGCCCAAATCGAAAGCGGTGCGGGCAGGCGTGGTGACCCGGATTCCCCGGACAACAGTCACCTCGTCATCGGCGAACGTCTCGTTGCGCGTCATTACTCCGCTCGGTGGCCGGCCATTACACAGCAACATCTCGATCACCACGTCATCATCGACCCAGCGCGCGCCGTGCCGTGCGGACGCCGCAACACCGGCGATAACGCCGCGGCGATGCGACCACAGCCAGGCCCCGTCGATCCGGTCGCGCAGCGAAGACGCGGGCCGGTCATCGGGTAGGTAGACGTCGGGGTAGATGCGTCGGTACCGTCCCAGCCGATGTCGGGATACCACGCCTTCAGCGACCGCTTCGCTGCCGAGAAATGCCTTCATACCCGGCGAGCATGCACGTCGGCACCGACAACGCGCCGAGATTGCAACCATGCAGGAAAAAACGGCGAAAATCCTGCGTGAATGCAATCTCGCGGCGTGGCGGCGAGCGGGAGACGGCGAAGTGGCGACGAACCTATCCGGTGGTGGTCAGCACCGTCAGCTCCAGGGCCAGCGCCGCCCCACACACCACGGCGACCAGGGTCAGGGCCACCGCGTCAGCCAGTCCCGCTCTCGCCGGGTATGCCGAAATCTGGCCGACCCCGCCGCGCGCGGTGATCGCATCCCCCATCTCGTCGGCACGGCGCAGCGTGACGGTGATGGCCGCCGTGATGAGGTCGATCGCCTCACGCGCCCACCGCCGCCGTCGTTCTCGCCGGGTGCGCGGTCGGGGCCGGGGCCGCAGCCGGCGGGCGGCGTAGAGCACCCGGAACTCGTCGATCAGCATCGGGAAGGCGCGCAGCGCCAGTGCCAGCGCAACGGCCCAGTCGTCCACCGGGATTCGCAGCAGACGCAGTGGCCGGCCGAGCGTGGCCACCGCCGGCGCGATGTCGGCGACATTGGTGGTCCACGACACCATCGCACCCAACCCCAGGAGCACGATCGACAGCGCGGTGATCCGCAGGAAGTTCAACAGCCCACCCAAGCCGGCCGGGTCGCCGCCGGCCATGGCCGCGGTGGCTCCGCCGATCACGAGAAGCACCCACAGCCAGCGCGGTACCGACGGCAGCGCGCCCCGCGGAATCCGGGCGATCCTCGCCGCGGCGAACACCAGTAGTGCCACCGCGCCGATCGGCGCCCAGCCCGGGTAGAAGGTCAGCAGCACCGAGATGCCGAAGACGACGATCAGTTTGGTCCCCGCCCACAACCGGTGCACGGCCGAGTCGCCGGGCACCGGACGCAGCAGCACCACCGGACGCGGGGTCGGACGCGTCGTCGCGGTCATGCCGCACCCGCCGGCGCCGGCACCAGCACCCCGTTGCGCAGGTGCAGGGTCCTCGGGCACAACTCCCCCAGTCCGGCGAAGTCGTGGGAGATGACCACCACGGTCAGGCCGGTGTCGCGCCGCAGATCCTCCAGCAGCCGCAGCAGCCCCTCCCGGCTGGTGGCGTCCAGGCCGGCCAGCGGCTCGTCGAGGATCAACGCTCGCGGAGCCCGGGCCAACAGCCCGGCCAACACCAGGCGGCGCATCTGACCTCCGCTGAGTTGGTCGATACGCCGGCCGGCCAGTGCCGCGTCCAGGCCCACAGCCGCCAGCGCGCTATAAACCCGGGCCTGGTCGTGCGGCGAAAACCCTGCTGCCGAGGCAACTTCCAGCCCCACGTGGCTGCGCATCAGCTGCAGCCGGGCCGCTTGGAACGACAAAGCGACCGCCCCTACCTGCTCGTCGGCGGGACGCCCACCGAGCAGGCAGGTGCCGCTGGTCGGTGTCGTCAGGCCGGCAATGATCCACGCCAGCGTCGACTTGCCCGAGCCGTTGCCGCCGTGGATCAGCAGCCCGTCGCCCTCCTCGACGGTGAAGCTGATGTCGCGCAGTGCGGTCTTGGCCCACGGGGTGCGGCTGCCGTATTCGTGCCCGACACCGGACAGTTCCAGTACCGGCGGGCCGGAGTGGCCGGCCGCGACGTTGGCGGGTGCCGCCGGGACTTCGGCGGTCTCGACCATCGCGGTGTTGTCCGGCGAGCCGCTGAGGTCGATGATCCGGTCGGCGCTGCCCACCTCATCGTTGTAGTGGGTGATGTGCACCAATGACGTGCGATGCCGCCCGGCTGATCCGGCGAGCCCCGACAGCACCCGCAGCAGCACGTCGCGCCCCTGCGGATCGACCATGCTGGTGACCTCGTCGGCGATCAACAGCGCCGGCTCGCGGGCCAGGGCCGCGGCCACCGCCAGGCGCTGCAGCTCACCGCCGGACAGGCCACCGGTGTCACGCTCGGCGAAGCCGGTCAGGCCGACCTCCTCCAGCAGCCGGTCGACATCGGTGGTTGTGCCCGCCGGCAGCCCCCACACCACGTCGTCGGCGACCCGGGTGCCCAGCACCTGACTCTCCGGGTGCTGCATGACGACCGCGGTCCCGCCGAGGGCGCCCAGGCCCACCGAGCCGGGACGCTCGACGGTGCCGGCCGTGGGTGCGCGCCCGGCCAGCAACAGCATCAGGGTGGTCTTGCCCGAGCCGTTGGCGCCGGTGACGGCGACGTGTTCACCGGCCTGGACTTCCAGACTCAGCGGGCCCAGGGCGTCGTGGCCGGTTTGCGGGTAGCGGAACCGCACCTGATTCAGCCGGACCGGGACCGGCGCGACGGGGCCGCTGTCAGCGGGCAGCTCCAATTTGTGGACGTCGGGCACCCCGCGCAGCCGGTCGAGCACCCGCGACAGCGCCCACCAGCCGAGCAGCGAGACGATCACGATGCTGACGATCGACTGCGCCAGGATCAGCAACTGCCAGTGCCGCAGCAGCATCCCGAAAAATCCGGTGAGATCGTCTGCGGCCCGGTGGAATTCCGGTAGCGGTACCTGGTCCATGGCCGCGGCGACGCCCTGCACGTTGGCGGTGATCGCGTCGAAGATGAGGTGGCGCAGCCGCGCCAGCACGGTCAACGCCAGCACCGCGACGGCGCCGAACAGTGCCCCGGCCACCACGGAGGCGGCGATCACCGTCGGCAGGCCACGGCGATGCCGTTTGATGACGCCGGTCAGCCCGCCGATGTAGGCGCAGTTGACCACCGTCATGAATCCGCCCATGCCGGCGATCAGGAAGGCGATGGTCGCGGCGGCCACCGTGGCGGCGATCAGCACCCGGAGCCGGTCCCGGTAGGCCAGTAAGCCCATTGGCACCGTGCCGAGCAGCGCCAACCCGCCGGCAAAGGGCACGACCACCGCGATGATCGCCGTCGCCGCGCACAGTGCGGCCATCACCGCGGCCTGCGCCATCTCGACCGGCTGCATCGACCGAGGCCGGACTCGGGTGTTGTCCTGGCCGGTCTTGGTCACCCGTCGATTCTGCCAGCCGCCGGGGACAGCGCGGCTCGCGCCGCAGGCCGATTGTCGTGTTCAGCAAAGCTGATGAAATACTGACAGGATGGTAGTCCCGGTCCCTGCCAGTCTGGGTGCCGACTTGCTCAGCGTCGTCGCCCGGCTCAACAGGCTGGCGACCCAGCGGGTCGCGCTGCCGATCCCGGGCGCACAGGCCCGACTGCTGTCCACCATCGAAGGCCTCGATGAGGCCCGGATCTCGGAGCTGGCCGCCGTGGACCACTGCTCGCAGCCGACGATGACCACCCAGGTGCGCCGCCTCGAGGACGCCGGTCTGACCACCCGCGCCACCGATCCCCAGGACGCCCGCGCGGTGCTGATCCGCATCACCGGCAAGGGCGTGGACACGCTGGCCCGGGTTCGCCAAGACCGGGCGGCGGCGATCGATCCGGAGCTGGACCGGCTGGCTCCCGAAGACCGCCGCACGCTTGCCGGCGCGGTCGAGGTGCTGCGCCGCTTCCTGGCCGACACCGCCCCGGCGCGACCCGTCCGCTAGGCGCGCTCCGGCCGGCAGAAAGAACGCCGGCGGAAAGTACAACGCCCGGTACGTCGGCACAACCGCACCCCCGGCGCCAACCCGTCTCGACGGGCGGCAGCAATCGGCGGTGCGGACCCCTCGAGGTGCCCCGGGCGAAGCTGAGGGAGGCGCCGAGCGGGCGCCTCGGTGAAGTCCGGACTGCATGCGCTGTAAGCCACGCCCACAGACTGCAAACCATTCCTCCACTAAAATGGACAATATCCGTACGTTTCGGATGATCTAGACGGTACCACGATACCGCTCACGGTCCTAGCTCCATCTATGGTCGGATGACAGCGCCAGCGGGCAGCTTTTGATGACCCGCAGGTTGCGGCTCACAGACGCTGTCGTAACGTCGACGCGGATCGTCGGGAAACTTTCGTGTCCTTCGCCGATTAGGAATATGCTTAACTGCGGCATCAGCCCAGTCGTCTGGGAAGGACATCGTGGCCAACAGATTGGCGCTGGTAACTTCGATCGCCACCCAGCTGATGGCCGCGACCCCCTCCACCACCGTCGCGGTCAGCGAACAGGTCCTGAAGACACTCGTCGATCAGCTCGGTGTCGATGCCGCGTTCCTGCGTCGTAACGACCACGAGATCAGGGCATCGAAACTGGTCACGGAGTGGCCACCGCGAGCCGACCCGCCGGACCCCGATCCGCTGGCGGTGGTCTCCTTCACCACCGCCGATCCGGTCTTCGCGGCCTGCGCCCACCTCAAGAAGCTTTCGGTGATCCAACCCGATCCGGAGCTCTCCGGCTACGTGCGCCAGATCCCCGCCAACCACCGCAACGAATCGTTGTCGATAGCCGCCGCTCCGCTCCTATCGGGAACGGTGACCACCGGAATGCTCGCGCTGGTGAAATACCGTCGCGCCAAGTGGCGGTCAGAAGAACTCAATACCATCGAGGCGATTGCGTCCTTGTTCGCCCAAGCTCAGGCCCGCATCGTCGCCGAGGACCGATTGCGGTATCTGGCCGATCACGATGACCTGACCGGTCTGCACAACCGTCGTGCCCTCGTCGAATATCTGTCCGAGCGGCTCGCGCCGGAAATGCTTGGCCCCGTTGGAATTTTCTACATCGATCTGGACCGGCTGAAGCCGATCAACGACCTACTCGGACACACCGCCGGAGACTGGTTCATCCAAGATTTCGGGAGGCGCCTGCGCGCTCAGGCTGGAACACGGAGCATGGTCGGACGGATCGGTGGCGACGAATTCGTCGTTATTCCGGATCGGCCGATGTCGCCGGCCGATGCCGAGAAATTCGCCGACCGGCTTCAGCGCTCCCTGCGCGAACGCGTCGACATTCATGGTCACACCGTGACCAGCACTGCCAGCGTGGGCGTGGCGGTCGGCATACCGGGGCATGACAGCGCCGCCGAATTGTTGCACCGCGCCGACGAAGCCGTCCTCGCGGCCAAACGCGGCGGCGGTAACCAAGCGGTGAGTTCCACCGAGGACATGTCGATGAAAAGCTTGTTCCGCAAGGACATCGAATTGCATCTGCAGGGCGAGATCGACGACGAGTCCCTGCTGCTCTACTACCAGCCCGAAGTGGACCTGTGGAGCGGGGCGATCGTGGCGGTGGAAGCACTGGTCCGCTGGCGGCACCCCACCCAAGGTCTGCTGCTGCCGGGATCGTTCATCGGTATCGCCGAATCAACCAATCTCGCCGGCGATCTGGGGCGATGGGTGCTGCGTACGGCGTGTGCCGAGTTCAGTCGGTGGCAGGCAGAGGGCGTCCGGCCCAACACCACGATGCGCGTCAACGTTTCCCCGATCCAGTTGGCCAGCCGCGGATTCGTCCAGCACGTCGTCGAGACCATCGACGAGTTCGGACTGCCCCCCGGAGCACTCTGCCTGGAAATCACCGAACGCGCGGTGGTCCGGAACATCGAGAACACCCGACGTACCTTGGCCGAACTGCGTGAGGCGGGGGTTCAGATCGCCATCGATGACTTCGGCACTGGTTACGCTGTCCTGTCGCACCTGAAGGATCTTCCGGTCGACACGCTCAAGATCGACACCGTGTTTGTGCGCGAGCTGGGTTCCAATGCAGGCGATTTGGCGATCGTGCGGGCAATCATCGCCCTTGCAGATGCGTTCGGCCTTCAGGTGGTCGCCGAAGGCGTGGAAACGTCGGCCGCGGCGCTGACCTTGATGCGGCACGGCTGCCACCGGGCGCAAGGCTATTTGTTCTCCCGCCCGTTGCCCTCTACCGGTGCGCAGGCCCTACTGGCCTCCCGCTGGATGCCGATGCCCTTCCTCGCCGACAGCCAGGCCCTGGTGATCTGAACGATGATTCGCAAGCTCACCGGGCTGGTCCTTGGCTGCTCGCTGCTGTTCGCCTCGGCCGGGTGCGGCGGGGCCGGCAGCGGCGAAATATTCCGGGCCGTCATCAGCCCCCCGATTCCTGCGGGCGCACAGGAGCTTTCCAACCCAGCACGCGGCCAGTACGAAGACCTGATGGTGACGCTGTTCCCCCAGGGCAACCCGGCCCAGAAGCGGTATCAGGATTGGCCGAAGTCCTACGACGCGAGCCTGCGCATAGCGTGGCGGGATCTCCAGCCCGTCGATCCACGCACACTGCCGCACGACGCAACCGACGATCAGAAGTATGACTTCCGCATCATCGACGACACCTTGGCACAATTGGCCACCCGCCATATGCGCATGACGCTGCGCGTCTACGCCTACAACTCGTGCTGTAACGCTCACTACCCGAACGACACCAACGCGGCGTCCCCGGACTGGCTACGAACCCTGCCCGGCACAACCACCAGCCACCCCGGCCCGTCCGGCACATCGGGTCCGGCGATAACCCATGTGGTCCCGAATTGGAACGACTCCGGCTATCTCGACCACTTCACCGAGTTGCTCGCCGCGCTGGGCCGCCGCTACGACCATGACGAACGGCTCAGCGTCTTCGAATTCTCGGGCTACGGCGATTTCAGCGAGAACCACAACGCTTACCTTCGCGACGCACTGGGCGTGCCGGGACCGGGGCCTTACGAAAGCCCTGACGCATTGGGTTACGTCAGTCAGTTCAAGGATCAGAACATCACCAAGGCGTCGATCGAACGGTTGGTCAAAGCCAACGTCGATGCCTTCCCGCACACCCAGTTGGTGGTCACACCGAACAATCCCGAAATCGTGCGGGAGTTGCTGGACGACGGCGTCACCCGAAGGTTATCTGCGCCGGTCGGAATACGTTCCGACTGCCTGGGTGTCTACGCGCCGCTTCCGGTGTGGGCAGAATCCAGCAAATCCTATTACGTGACGTCGAAAGACCCGGTCATCGACAAGCTCGAACGCCGGATGCTGACCGCACCGGTGATCACCGAATGGTGCGAGTTGCCGGAGGGCACCGACGCCGCCGATTACTACCGCAAAGGCCTGCGCGACATCGTCAGGTACCACGTGTCGATGACGTCCAGCGTCAATTTCGCCGACCGGAACTCCGACCAGCCGATGAAGCCGGAGCTGTACCTGTTATGGGCTGACGCCAATGTGGCCGCCGGCTACCGGTACTCCGTTGCAGGCCAAGCCAAGTCGGAATCCCTGCGCGACGGGACCGCGAAGATCACCGTGAACTGGACCAACTACGGGTCGGCCGCGACGACCGAGCGCTGGGCGCCGAGCTACCGGCTGATCGATTTCTCCGGCACGGTGGTCCGCACCATCGATTCCGCTGTCGACCTGCATGAACTGGTCCACGACGGGGGCCCCGGCGCCGCGGCCGAACAGCCCGTTCCGGCATCAGTGAAAGAGCCGGTGCAGCTCGATGTCGCAGATCTGCCGCCGGGCCATTACACCCTTCAGGGCGCGGTCACCTGGCAGCAGCACAAGCCTGATGCCTCCCACGTCGTCGACTACCCCCCCATGCACCTGGCTCGCGATGGACGCGACGCCCAGGGGTGGTACCCGATCGCCACGCTCGACATCCCGCGCAGCGCGCTGACTGCAGCACCGCAGCGCTGACCAGCGTCGCCCCTCGCCCGCGCCACCTGCAGCTTGTCCAACAAGTCTGAATTATGCCCAGTTCTCATACCTGCGGTATGTTGTGGACTTGATTACCGCCTAGATTAGGGACGACTGATGGATTTCCGTACCTTCGTCCAGGTACTGCGCCAGCACTGGAAAGTAGTCGTCGGCGCGCTGTTGGGGTGTCTGCTCGGCGCGGGCGCGGTCACCGCCCTGCAGACCAAGAGCTACGAGTCGACCGCCACCATCCTGATCTCGTTCACCGGGGAGACGAATCTCAACGACACCTACTACGGCACCGAGGCCGCGCAGGAGAGATTGTCCTCGTACGCCGTTATCGCCGCAGGTCACACCGTGGCCCAACGCGCCGTCGATCAGCTGCATCTGCCGATGAACGCCGACGCCCTTGCCGCGGCCACCAGCGTCGCGTTCGCGCCGAGGTCGGCAATCCTGACCCTGACCGTTCTGGACACCCAACCCGAGCGTGCGGCGGCCCTGGCCGGGGCGATGGCTGATCAATTCGCGGCCATGGTCCCGACCCTCGGCACCGGGCCCCGGCCGCACGGCCTACCGCAGCAGCCGCCGCCGGCGCCGGCGCCAGTCCAAGAAGGCCAGGACGTCATGCCGGTGGCGAACGAAACGCCGATCCCCGCTCCGCAACCGGCGGACCTCGCGTTACAGCAGTCGCTGCCACGCGCCATGGCGACGATCGTGGAACGGCCGGGCGTGCCCGGCTTTCCGGTCAAGCCGGTGCCGGCACGCAACATGGCGATCGGGCTCATCGCGGGTGCTGTCCTCGGCGTCGGCGCCGCGCTGACCCGCAATGCCGCGGACCGCACGATCCGGGACCGGGAGACGCTGGAAGAGATCTCCGGCGTGCCGACGTTGGCCGAACTGGCCGTCGACCACGGTCGCCACGCCCCGCGCTTCGGCACCAACGGCGCATTCGACGACGCGATGCGCACCCTGCGTCACCGACTGCTGCGAGCCATCGGCCCGGGGGCACGCCGAATCCTGGTCACCGCGCCGTTCGGCGGGGAGGGCACGACCACGACCGCGCTCAATCTGGCGCTGGCGTTCAGCGAACTCGGCGAGAAGGTCCTGCTCGTCGAGGGCAACGTTCTGCACCCGACTATCGCGGGCATACTCAACGTCACCTCCGGCGACGGACTTACGGGCGTGCTGGGCGACCTCGAGCTGAGCAGGAAGGCGATCCGATCGACCTCGGTGCCGAATCTATTCGTGCTGGCGGCGAGAACAGCCCGGCCGGGAACCCTGCCGTGCAGCGCCTTCTCTCATGACGCCGTCGAGAATCTGCTCCGCGATCTGGCCACCCGGCACGACCGCGTCATCATCGACGGCCCGCCACCGCTGGCGACCGCCGACGCCCGGCTGTTCGCCGGCGCGGTCGAGGCCACGGTGCTGGTCGCGCGGCTGGGTCGCACCACCGTCGACGAGGTCAACGACGGCTTGTACGCGCTGCGTCCCAGCGTCGTCAGCGGGACCGTGCTGACCCACGCGAAAGTGTCCCGCCACGCCCGGGCCGCGATACGCGCGTACCGGCGCAAGTCTCAACCGGCCAAGGCCACCGCGGCGAAGTGACCGTCTACGCGCGAGGGCGTCAGCGCCTGGCTTTGACGGCCGCCCTGTGGGCGCCGTTCCTGTTCGGCTGCTTCGCTTTCGGCGTGTTATCGGTGCGCGACAGGACGTCCGGACTGATCCTGGTGGGCGTCACGTTCTGCGTGGTCGTCTACTGGGCTCGGCCTCAGGTCATGATGTGGATCGCGCTATTCCTGTCGTGCGGCGCGCTGCCCGAAGGACTGCCACCCGGCAAGATCATCGGCCCGGTGATGATCTACGGCCATCATGTGCCACTGGTTCTGGCGGTCTGTTATCTGATCTCGACCGTCCGCCCGGAGTTCAGGACCTACCTGCTGCCCGGCGCGTTCGCACTGACCGTCGTGTTCAGCGCCGCGGTGGGATTAGCCGCCGGAAACCCCACCTTCGCCGCCGTCCGAGAGGCATCCATTCTGCTGGAGATGGTCGCCGGCTTCATGCTCGCCATCCTGATCGTGCACGGCGGCTACATCAAAGAAGCAGTTCGGGTGATGGCTGTAACCCTATGGGTGTCAGCGGGTTTGAACGTCATGGCCTCGATGCATCTCATTCGTCCGCTGACCGGCCGGGTGGAAAGCGCCGCCGTCGAGACCGGCGCGGCGGAGGCCACCCGGGTCATCACCAACAGCCTGCAGCCTTCCATTGCCGTGCTCGCCGCCCTTGTCGCCGGTCAGATCGTCGGGCGCGTCAGGCTCTCGACACTGATCGCCCTGGCTCCACCGGCTCTGATCAGCCCGATGCTGGCGATCTCACGCAACACGTTGATCGCCGTGGGTCTGGCGGTGATCGTCGCGAGCCTCCTTTCCGCCCAAGGCTTCTCCACCATCCATCGGATCTCCCGAGTCTTCACCGGATCCGCGCTGTCGGTTCTCATCATCGTTCCCGGAGCACTGTTCTTGCTGCAGCACACTCCAGCCGGCAGTTGGCTTGCCGATCAATTCACCGGCTATCAGCGCCGGGTGCTGGGCGGAGTATCCACCAATGCCCTTGCGGCGGACGCCTCGACGAAGGCCAGGCTGGACGAGAACTCCTTCCTCATCGGAAAATTCGATCAGGCACCACTGTTCGGCCACGGGCTCGGCTACGAATATCAGCCTTCCTACGGCCACGGCGACAGCGGTTTCGATGCGTTCGCCAACACTCTCGGCACCACCTACGCGCACAACTTCTACCTGTGGTGGCTGGTGAAGGCCGGGGCGGTGGGAATGGCCGTCTTCGCCGCCTTAGCGGTCATCCCGCTCTATCGCGCGATACGGCGGGCGTCTGCGCCCGCGAAAGTCAGTGTGGCAGTCGCCTTCGGACTGCTGGTGATGTCGGTCGTCGACCCGATGCCCGAGGACATCGCCGGAGCTTTGACGATGGGGATGACATTGGGCGCGGCGATGGCGTTCGCGGCACTGCCGCGTTCCCAACCGGAGCCGGCGCCGACCACGACGCGACCGACGAGTTGGAGCCTCGATGCACAGACAACCTGAGAAGCTGCGGGTTCTTTTGGTCGGCCCTGCCCCGGCGGATGCGGCAAGTCGCGGCGGAATGGCCACCGTGGCAGCCCTGATGGCCGCGCACCCCGACGCTGCGCTGCGCATCGCGGTCATTTCGACATATTCCGAAGGGTCACTGTGGCACCGCCTCTCGGTCGGCAGCGGGGGCATGCTGCGCGCCACCTGGCTGGTGCTGCGCCGGCGGGTCGGCGTGTTACACGTTCACCTGGCCCACGGCGGCAGTGTGGTGCGCAAGGCCCTACCCCTCACGGCGGCACGACTGGTCGGTGTCCCGGCCGTGATACACGCGCACAGTTACGACTTCGGAGGCTGGTATGACCGGCTGCACCGCGTTTTGCAATGGGCGGTGCGCCACGTTCTGGTCGCGGACCGCTGGCTCGTTCTCGGCGAACGCCACGTCGGCGAGTACGGTGGCCGACTGGGGGTACAGAGTGGCCGGATCAGCGTGTTGCACAATGCCGTTCGGATTCCGGACGCTCCGACGACGCAGACGGGCGCCGAGACGATACATGCCGTCGCACTCGGCCGGCTCGGCGAACGCAAGGGCAGCTACGACATCGTCGCCGCGGTCTCGGCTCTGCCGCAACCGGTCCGGGAACGACTGCGGGTGACGCTGGCCGGTGACGGTGAGATCGACGAACTGGCCGCCCTGGTGACCGAGGCTGGGCTGTCCGACACCATTCACGTCGCCGGCTGGCTCGACGCGCAGGCACGCGATGAACTGCTCAGCGCGGCACAGGTTTTCCTGCTCCCGAGCCGCGACGAGGGCCTGCCGATGGCGCTGCTGGAGGCGATGGCATACGGTTTGGTGCCGGTGACCACGCTGGTGGGCAGCATCGGCGAGGTGGTCAGCGATCGGTCCACCGGCCTGGTGGTATCGCCGGGCCGTTCCGAGCAGATCGCCGCCGCGCTGAGCAGCCTGGTCACCGATGACCGGCTGCGCATCCGGCTCGGCTCCGCCGCCCGCGCCCGCGCGGGCGACTTCGGTCTCGACACCTGGTACCAGCGGCTGAGCACGCTGTGGACCGAACTCGCGATCGGCTCCGGACACCGATCTCCTTCACTCACGGAAAGGCTTTGACAAATGCCAGTACAGGCACGGGCAGCTGCCCACGGTGCGGCCAATTGGGCGGCGCGGTATGCGACGGTGCGAAACGTCGGACGGATTTTCGGGCGCAGCGCAATGGAATACGCGACCGAGGCGCTATGGCGACGGCGTCGCAGCAAGGATTTCGCCATGGCGGTGGCGGACCGCTTTTCGCCCCGCGGTGCGACGGTTGTCGACGTCGGAGCGAGCTGGGGCCTGTTCACCTACCACCTGGCCCGACGCGTCGGGCCGGCCGGCCGGGTCTACAGCTTCGAACCCCACCCGGCCAACGAACCGATGCTGCGCCGGCTTGCCGACGCCCGCCGCCACGTGCACTTCGCAGCGGCGGCGGTGTCCTACGATCCTGGCCCGGCCGAGCTTCTGGTGCCCCGGCAGCGCAGCCGGCTGGTCACCGCGCAGGCCAGCCTGGCCCACGGGTTCGCCGCTCAGGGTGTGGACGTCGAGCGGTTCGAGGTCCCGACGGTGCGTCTCGATGACGCGCTGGGGCGCGACGCCGTGGTCGACTTCGTGAAGATCGACGTGGAGGGACACGAGAGTTCCGTCCTGCACAGCGGTTCGTCGATCCTGCACCGGAGCCGTCCGCCGATTCTCATCGAGATCGAGCAGCGGCACCTCGCAGCACCGATCGACTCCGTGTTCGGGCAGCTCGAAGAACTCGGCTACCACCTCTTCTACATATCCGAACACGGGCTGGGCCCCCTCGTGGACTTCGACGTGGTCCGGGATCAGACGTCGCTCGCCGCGCCGGACGAATTCCATCCGTTCGCCATGCCGCCGAACTACATTCACGACTTCTGCGCGGTGCGGACCCCTGACCTGCTCGACGGGTTATCGATGGATTGCCGCGGAGACCGCCGCTGACCGGTGGCGAGGACCTCACTCAGCACTTCCACCAGTCGATCGGCTGCCCGGTCGACGCTGAACCGCTGCGCGTAGTGCCGGGCCGCAGCCGCGCCCGCGACCGCCGCGGTCTGCGGGTCGGCCAACGCATCGAAGGCGGCGGCCAGGCCCGCCACGTCATCGATCCCGATCGCCGGCACGCCCGGTGGCTGATACTCCGGCAGTGCACCCTCGGTCGACACGATCGGCGCCACCCCCAGCTGCGCCGACAACACCTGCACGCCGCTCTGCGACGCGCGCCGGTAGTGTGCGACGGAACCCTTTGCGGCAGCGAGGGTCTGGATCACATCGTCGTATCGGTAACTGCCACGGCGCCACTCGGTGTGCTCGGGGAGCGCATCGGCGTCCAGGCGGCCGTCCCCGATCAGCAGCAGGCGATCGCCCCGCCAGCCGGCTCCCCCGACGTGCCGGCGCCACGCCTGGAGGATGACGTCGGTGTTCTTGTACGGATTGAGCCGGCCGATCACCACGAAGTCGCGGCGCGCGTCGGCGCCCACGAAGGGCGGAACGCGTGCCGGATCGAGATCGCTGGCCAGCGGAACCATGTGTACCGCGGTGCCGGCGACATCGCGGCGCCCGACGACCCCTGCTGCCACGTGATCGCTGTAGACGATCGTCGCCGCCGAACGGGCACCCCAGCGGTCGAACACCGCACGCTCGTAACCCGGTCGCTCTTCGGCGCTGTCGTGCGGCCGATCATCATGCACCAGCTGCACCCGCGGCGCCGGCCCGGCCAGGGCGATCCAGCGAGGATCGCGGACCAACTCGGTGATCACGATGTCGGGACGGTATCGGCGTACATCCCGCCAAGCGGCCAGGAAAGCCGGCCAGGTGGCGCCGGTGCGAATCCGGGGATCCAGCACCAGCTCGTAGTCGCGCGCGGCGTCGGATTCGGGGTGCTGGTCGGAGGTGACCAGCAGCACGTCGACACCGCGCCGGCGCAGTGCTTCGGCCTGCACGCGGGCCAGGGGCCGCATCCACGGAGACAGCCACAGCACGCGGTCCGGGGCCGCCAGTTGACTCACAACAACCCCGCAACAAACCGAGTGCCCATTTTTTCATTCTATTACATACACTTGGAACGATATACCGGTGTTCTGAGTATGGGTGGGCGATGACGAAGCGTGCGGTCGACCGCCCACTTGCCACCCGGCACGCCGTGGTGACCGGCGCTTCCAGCGGGATCGGCCGCGCGATCGCGCTGCGGTTGGCCGCTGAGGGCGCCGGCGTCACCGCCGTCGGCCGCGACCCGCAGCGATTGGCGAGCCTGACCGGCGCACCGGGACGGATCATCCCCGTCCAGGCCGATCTGACCGACGACGTCGCACGGTCGGCGCTGGTGTCCCGACTGTCGTCCGGTGCGCGAGTCGACCTGCTGGTGCACTCGGCCGGCGCGTACCGCAGAGCCGGGCACACCGAGACCGCGGTCGATGACCTCGACGTTCTCTATGCGACGAATGTCCGTGCGCCCTATGCGCTGACCATGGGTCTGCTGCCGATGCTGCGCGCCGGCGGCGGCGATGTCGTGGTGATCAACTCCACCATCCTGGCCCGTACTGACGGCGACGTCGGCCTGTATGCCGCTACCCAGCACGCCATGCGCTCGATCGCGGACAGCCTGCGAGTCGCGGTCAATGCCGATGGGGTCCGGGTGTGCACCCTCCATCTCGGCCGGACCGCCACTCCCCTGCAGGCGGAGATCTTCCGGCAGGAAGGCCGTCCCTACCCGGCGGAGTCGCTGTTGCAACCGGAAGATGTCGCCGATGCCGTCGTGGACGTCGTCACGCTGTCCGCGCGAGCCGAAGCCACCGAGATCCACCTCCGGCCGGCCGAGAAGTGCTATTGAGCACCCTGCCGGACTGCTGCGCGCCGCCGCACCACGATCCGCCCGCCGTCCCGCGGCCGGAACGCCAGGCCTCGCGAGTTCGTTTTCTCGCCGGGTAGCGTGGTGGTCTCGATCGTGTAGTGCCGCAATATGGTTCGCAGCACGATGTCCATTTCGAGATTCGCGAACGCCGACCCGAGACAGCGACGGGCACCGCCCCCGTACGGGAGCCAACTGTTGCTCGGCATCGAGTCGCCCAGGAAACGCTGCGGGTCGAACCGTTCCGGATTGGGGTGCAGCCGCGGGTCGGTGTGAATCTGCGCGATCGCGACGGCGATCGATGACCCTTGGGGCAATACCCAGTCACCGACGTCGACGCCGGCGGAACGGACCCGGCGACCGACCATCGGCAGCGCGGGGCGAGACCTCTGCACTTCTCGAATCGTCGCCTGGCGCAGTCGGTTGCCGTCGGCGTCCGCCTCGTCGGCCATCGCCGCCAACACCGCCGGGTGCCGGCTCAAGCGTTCGAAGGCCCAGCTCAAGGTGACGGCCGTGGTTTCGTGTCCGGCTGCCAGCAGGGTCAGCATCTCATCACCGATGTCCTTGCGAGACAGCGCAGATCCATCCTCGTAGCGGCTTCGCAGCAGCCTGGAGAGCATGTCGCTGCGGTTGTCGAAGTCCGGGTCGGCCTGCACGGCGGCGATCAGCCGGTCCAAGCAAGCCTCGTACTGGTCGCGCAACACCGCGAGCCGGCCCCACGGCGTGAACCGTCCGCCGGTGCGCGGTGGCACCGGCAGTGTCGTCAGCCGGGAGGCCAAGGCCACGAATGAGGGGATGACGCGGCGCAGTTCGTCGAGGTCGTCCCCCTGCGCCCCCAGCAGGGTACGCAGAATCACGTTGAGGGTTATACGGGTCATCGACGGGAACGTCGGGAACGCCTCCCCGGCCGGCCACCCGGCGATCTCACGCAGGGTCTCCTCCTCGATGATCTGCGAGTAATCCCGGATCTTGCGGCCGTGGAACGACGGCGCCAGCAACTTGCGCCGCTCCCGGTGCTCAGCCCCTTCGAGCCCCAACAGCGAGCGGGAGCCCAACAGCTCACTGAGGTTGGGCTGCACATTGCCGAGATCGTCTGGACCGAACGCGAAGACCTGTTTGGCCAGCTGCGGATCAGTGATGAAGACGAGCGGCCCGACCAGCGGAAGGTGCAGTGTGAAAGCGCTGTCATGCCGCTTCGCGAGCCGCTGTACGAACCGCCGGCGCCCGAAGGCGAACGCCAGCCCCTGCGCCAGGGAGGGCATACGGGGCGTGGGAGGCAGCACGGCCACCGGCGCCGACATACGGTCTATAACGGCAACGCTCATTTTACCAACCTTTTGGATGTTTTCTCCGCTCTGAGCATACGACTGGTATGCGAGCAGGTCAAACGCTAGGAGCGCGCTGGAACGAGCGGCCGCGCCGGCACCGACGGATAGCCCTCGCCCGCCATGGCATCGATCCGCCAGCGCCCTTCAAGACCCGGGTAGGTACGCCGGACCTCGTCATACAGGTCGGGCAGCATCAGCAGAACCGCATCGGGCTCGGCGAGCACCAGCTGCTCGGGGGCGATGATCGCCACATCGGTACCGGGTATCCGGCGGCCCTGTTTGGCCGGTGATGCGTCGGCGATCGCCCGGATCAGCGGCGTTCGCACCCCGGCCATGCTGAACAGTGCGGCCACCCGGGACGTCGCTCCGTAGCCGTATATCGACTGCCCGTTCTCGGCCTGGGCGTTCAGCCAATCGCGCAACGCGGCGGCATGGTTACTCGCCGCCGATTGCAGCCGCCCCACGGCCGCCGGGTCGGTGACGCCGACTTCACGCTCCCGCCGCAGAATCGCCTCGACCGCCGCATCAGGTGCGACCCGGCCGTGTACGGCCGCCAGCAGGACGGTGCCACCGTACAGATCGAACTGCCAGGCCGTCACGACGCTCATTCCGGCTGCGGCCAGCAGCCTGGCGATCGCCGTCAGTGAGTAGTAGGCGAAGTGGCCGTGCCGTAACCCACTCCATTGGCGGTGTTCGACGATGGACAGCAGTGAGTGAAACTGCAGCAGCAACACACCATCTCCGGCGGTGGCCGCCGCTCGCTGCTCGAACGCCAGTCTTTGGTCGGGTTCGTGCATGATGCCGAATGAGTCGAGTACCACGTCGGCCTTGCGGGCCGGGGTGTAGCCGCGCGTCGCCAGCAGCGGCAGCCAGGTTCCGCCGTGCGGACTGCCGAACTCGCGCACCGTGGTACCGCGAAGCCAGCCCGAGTCCGCGACGCGGGCGACGGCATCGAGGGCCTGATCGCGCAGCGCCTGCGGTTCGATACCGCGCGGCTCGGCCGTGTTCGTGTCGTCATCGGCGAGCTGCGCCAAACCGCAACCACCGCACAGATTCATGGCCAGCGGATGCGATGACTCCGCCGCAGTCACCGGCTCGGATGCCGAGGGGAAGTCATCGGCTGCGGGAACTGCGCCCAGGTCGAGAACCCGGCACAGTTCGGCGCTGCCGCATCCTCGGCACCGACTCATGACGGGACCGCTTCGGCGATACCGGGAACCGGGTCGACACCGTTGTCTCCCAACCGGCTTGCGTAGTGCAGGGTCGGCAACGGATAGACCAGCCGCCCGCCCCATTCGCCGACATAGCTCAGCTGCTCGGTGAGTTCGGCTTCCAGGTTCCACGGCAGCACGAGCACCACGTCGGGCCGGTCTTCGGCGATCACCGCCGGGTGGTGGATGGGGATGCGGGTGCCCGGCGTGAACCGCCCGTGCTTGTAGGGGTTTCGATCAACGGTGTAGGCCAGCAGATCGGTGCGGATCCCGCAATAGTTGAGCAGCGTGTTGCCCTTGCCGGGAGCGCCGTAGCCGACGACCTTCTTGCCGTCGGCCCGGCACTGCAGGAGGAACTGCAGCAGTTCCTGGCGCACCGCCTCGGTCTGCCGCTGTAACTGGCAGTAACCGTCGACGCTGTGCAGCCCGACCGCCTCCTCGAGCCGCAACACCTGCGTCACCCGATCGCTGGGGGCACCTGCCACGGCCTCCGGGCGTGCCCACACGCGGATGGACCCGCCGTGGGTGGGCAGCAGCTCGGCATCGACCACCGTCAGGCCGGCGGTTGCCAGGGCACGGGCCGCCGACAGCAGTGTGTAGTACTGGAAGTGCTCGTGGTACACCGTGTCGAACTGGCCGAGACTGACCAGGTTCATCGCGTGGTGTACCTCGATGCTGAGCCACCCGTCGTCGGCCAGCAGTCCGCGCAGCGCCCGGGTGAAGCCGAGCAGATCGGGAATGTGCGCGTAAACATTGTTCGCCACAACCAGATCCGCCAGCCCGTGCTCGGCGCGCACCGCGGCGGCCAACTGCTCGTCCAGGAACGCCGTCACGGTCGGCACGTTGCGCTGCCGGGCAGCGGCACCGACATTGAGCGACGGCTCGATCCCCAGGCAGCGGATGCCGGCGTCGACGACGTGCTGCAGCAGATAGCCGTCGTTGCTGGCGACTTCGACCATGAACGAGTCGGCTCCGAGTCCCAGGCGAGCCACCGCAGCGTCGACGAAGTTCTTGGCGTGCTGCACCCAACTGTCGGAGTAGGACGCGAAGTAGGCGTATTCGACGAACGTCTCCTCGGGCGTGATCAACGCCGGGATCTGCAGCAGCAGGCAGTCTTCGCACAACCGCAGGTGCAGCGGGTAGGTCGGTTCCGCCAGCTCGAGTTCGGCTGCGGTGAGGAACTTCTCGCACGGCGGTGTCGCACCCAGGTCCAGCACGCTGCGCAGCCGGCCGGAGTTACATAAGCGACAATTCATCTGATCCTCGATTCTGAGCTTCGGCAGCGCCCACTGACGCTGCCACACTGTGGAATTCACGTTCTCTTGCCGCCTTTCGAGCGGCGAAGTCGCGGCGCTGGGTGGCCGCACGCTCCCGCGTCGCGTGGTAGATCAACTCGCCCAGCCCGTGCTGGTAGAGCCACAGACTGTTCTGCTGGCCGGTGAACGACTCCTCGCCCGCCATGGCGCCCGGCGGCACGAAGCCGCTGCCCAGCCCCACCCCGAACAGGCCGGGTATCGGTGTGCCGTCCGCGCCGAGCAATTGGGCATCGGGCCCCACGGACGGGCCGGTGCCGGCCAGGGCGACCGGAGAGAAGTCCTGGTCGAACACCGGAAGCGTCGCCATCCGGTACCCCAACGCCGGAACGATCAGATCCGCCATGTCGAGGGTCCGGGTCAGTTCGTCAACCGAGAGATTCTCGAGCGGTTCGGCGACCGCACGCCGGTCGGCGATTGTCCCCGGTTTGCCGTGCATCCGCCGCCAGACCTCGCGGCCGTCGCCGCGCAGCCCGCCGAGCCGATGGACCCGGCCGGTTGCCTGGCACACATCGGATTCGGTGAACGGGTAGGAGTCGGCGTGCGCCTGCCCTCGCGAGCCGTACGCCACGCGAGGTGTGCTGCGGTGCAGCACCCGCACGCCGGCCGACTCGAACCCGGATGGGCAAACCCGTTCCAGCAGCATCCATACCGACGAGAAGGCACTGTGCGCCCCGCCCACGATCACCACCCGCGGCGCACGCGCCGGGTCGCCGAGGAGGCGTTCGGCCTGCTCCACCCCGCCGCGCGACAGCAGCTGATGACTGGTGAGAATCTTGCGGCGCCACTGCGAAAGCCGTACGCCGGCTACCAGTTCAACGGTCTCCCACTCGGTGTTCTGCCTGCCGCCGAGTGCCAACACCGCGCTGCCGGCGCGAATGGTGTCACGCCGTCCGTGCTGGTCGGCCACCACCACACCGATGGAGCCGCCGGGCTCCAGCTGTATCGCCAGTGCGGTGGTGCCGGTGAACAGCCGGCTGTCCGGGCGGCGGGTGAACTCAGCGGTGAGTGCGGCACCGAGGCGACGCTGGAACCGGTCCACCAGTTCCAGCGACGGCAACCGGTCCCGGAAGCGCTCCATCTCGGTGGTCACCGGATCGGCCCGGACCTCGTCGAGCAGCGGCTCGCAGCAAGGACCGTCGAGGGCTTCGAGGAAGGATTGCCCCATCGAGTCGGCGGTGAGCGGGTAGTCGCCCAGCGAGCCGCCCGGCCGGCGCCGCTCGACGACGGCCACCCCGTCGTCAAGCCAGGAACCCAGCAGGCCGTGCTGCGCTGCCCAGACCAGCGAGCCGGTGCCGGCGGGGCCCGCTCCCAGGATCACCGTCTCGTAGGAAGACCTCATAGCACCGCTCCGATCGCATCCAGGTAGGCGTCGGCCATTGCCGTCACCGTGTAGTTCCTGCGCCAGCGCTCCAGCCCCCGCAGCCCGACCTCGGGCAGCATGCTCGGGTCGGCCAGGATCGAGGCCAACTGCTCCCGCCAGCTCGCCACGGAGACCGGATCGACGACGATGCCCGCGTCACCGAAACCCAGCATCTCCGGCACCGCACAGATCGCCGACGCGGCCACCGGCACCCCTCGCGCCATGGCCTCGAGAATCACCAGCGGGAACGCCTCGGAACGGCTCGGCACGCAGAGCAGGTCCGCCTCGGCCAGGGCGGCATCGGGCCCGGACACCCAACCGCGCCAAGAGATCCGATCCGCCAACGCCGCAGGCGTCGCGGCTTGCAGCCTCTCCCGGTCGGGCCCGTCACCGAAGATCGACAGTGTCCAGGGCAGATCCGTCAGACCGCTGAGGGCCTCGATGAGCACCTGCGGGTTCTTGTGCTCCACGATCCGCGACAGCATCACCAGGTGCGGCGGCGCACCGTCGACGTGCGGTCTGCCGATCGGCCGGCCCGTCTCCGCGACTCCGTTCGGCGCGACGAAGCACCGCTGCGGCAGCCGGTGATGGGCGGCCAGCATCTCGTGATGCCGGTCGGCCAAGGCGATCAGCCCGTCGGCGCGGCGCATGGCGGCGGCCAGCGGGCGCGAGTAGATCGGCCGGTCGGGTTCCGGCGGGATGTGCGGGGCGACCAGCCACCGGCGGTCCCGGCCGGCGGCCCGCCACAAGGTGGCGAAGCCGGTCTCGGTGTTGGTGTCGCCGCTGATCAGCACCGCGGGGCCGTCCGGGATGTCGAGGACCGGCGCCCACCACGGTTGACGTATCACCCGGACCCGGTGCGGGATCTCCTTGATCAACGGCCCGAACCGCTGCATGCACACGATCGTGACCGGATAGCCGCGACGCTCCAATTCCGCTGCCAGCAGAGCCTTCTGGCGCTCCGCTCCGCCGTACACCAACCGATTGGTGGTGATCACGATGGCCGGCTTGTCCGTGCTCCGGCCGGCTCGTTCTACTCGCCGTGCCTTGCGCCTGGACCGCTGAACCCGGTCCAGCAGTGTCGTTCCGGCAAGGTAGATATCGGCGTGGTGGACACTTTGGCGGTGTTCCAGTCCCAGCGCGGCGTTGGCGCGCAGCAGGTCACGGTTTCGGCGCCGCTCGGGTGATTCGACTTCGGCGCCGTGCAGCTCGATGCCGTCTTTGGCGCGCCCGCCGGCGACGGCTTTGCCGTGTTCGACACCGAGCTCATCGGCCAGCAGAATGCGCCAGCCGGCCGCACTCGCCCGGGCCTGCCAATCGGCCTCCTCGCCGTAGAGGAAGAACTCCTCGTCGAAACCACCGATGGCGTTCCACGCCGCCCGGTTGATGGCCAGGCAGGTACCGGCGACGTAACCGTCGATGTGCTGCGACTCGCAGGGCTGCTTCTTGTACAGGTGTGACAACGGAGTCCCGCGAAACGTGTCCGAATAGCCCGCGATGGCCACCAGCGCACGGGTGAGCGTGCGGCGGCGCGTCGCGTGGTCGAAGAGCTCCGGCCCCGGCGATCCGTCATCGCGCCCCAGCGGGGCGACGGCAGCCACGTCCGGCCGGCGCACCAACTCCCGGGTACGGGTCAGCGGACACAGCAGGCGGGCATCGGGATTCAGCACCAGCAGGTCGGTATCGGTCGGGACATGCTCCACCAGCGCGTTGAACGCCGCGCCGAAGCCCAGGTTGACCTCGCCCAGCACCCAGTGCACCTCGGGGTGGCGCGCGGCCAGCTCTTCTCGCCCGGGATAGTCGGCCCCGCTGTTTTCGTAGACATGGACCGGCAACTCGGGGAGGTACTCGGCGACGTCGGCCAAGCACTTCTCCAACAAGTCGTGACACTTGTACGTCACGATCAGTACCGACAACGACCGTTGCGCCGGCAGTGGATCCGCGGCGCCGGCCGGGGGCTTCAGGTAGGCCCGGTCCGGTTTGTTACGGCTCATGACACTCCCGCCTTTCCGCGCATCGCGGCCACCGTCGACCACCGGACGGGTCCGACCGCCATGCTGGTCGCGACGTAGACGGCCGCGGCCGCCGCGACCGTCGTGATCACGTGCTGACCCGACAACAGCGGCAGGACAGCGACACTCGCGAACGTGGGCACAAGTGTCCGCAGTACGAAGGCGATCGGACTGCGGTAGCCGATCTTGCGGCGCATCCACCACGTGGTGATCGCCAGGCCGAACAGCTCGGTGCAAACCAGCGCCGCGGCGGCGCCGACGGCGCCGAACCGCCAGGCCAGCACGAGGTTCAGCACCGCGTTGACCGCAAGGGTCACCAGCGACGCCCAGAGGAAGAAGCGCTGGTGGTGGCTGGCGAACAGGCCCTGCCCCAGGGTTCCGGTGACGAACCGCAGCGCCACGGCGACGAACAGCAGTGCCAGCGTGGGGGTGCCGCGGCCGACGAACGCCTCGTCACCGAAGAGCCGGATCAGCGGCCCGGCCAGCAACGTTCCGACGACCGCGATCGGTATGGCCAGGAAGTACATCAGTTCGACACTGCGGCGCAGAAAGTCGGTGAACGCCACCCGGTCGCGGGCGAAGAGTTCGGTGGCCGTCGACAATGTCGACTTGAGGAAGAAGATCGACAGCATCTCGACGTTGAAGGCGATCGTGTAGCTCAGCCCGTAGAACCCGACCTCCGCGTGACTGCTCACCAGCGAGAGGATCACGCCGTCGACCCGCCAATAGAGAACGGCCACAACCATCACGGCGGCGAGCGGAAAGCTCTCCCGGAGCAGGCCCAGGCTCTCGCTCCAGGAGAACACCGGCCGCACCGACAGGTGCCGTGCCGCGGCCCCGCCCTGGATCAGCAGTTGCAGGACGGGCGGGATGAGCTGCGCGACCGCGAACCAGATGACATCCGCGCGCATCGCGACCAGAGCGGCGACCATCGCCAGCGTCCCCACCCGGCTGGCGACATCGGACAGCGCCACGGCTGAGAAGCGCACGGTGGTAAGGAAAACCGGCTCGAAGCGGGTCGTCATGGTCAGCATCAGCAGCTGGCCCGACAGCAGCACCAGCATCACCCGCACGTCGTGGTCGTGGTAGATGATCAGGCCGGCGCCGGCCGCCAGCAGCGCCAAGGGTACGCAATACATCAGCGCCAGGCCGCTGTTGACCCGCACCAGCCGCTCGAGTTCGCCGCGGCCGGACGTGACCCGGCGCACGATGACCGTCCCGGTGCCCAGATCGGCCAGACTCGTCCACATCGCGATGAAGGTGGCGGCGATCGTCAACTTGCCGTAGCCGTCCGGCCCCAGGTAGCGCGCGGTCATCGCGACCGAGAACACCGAGGCCAGCATCCCCAGCGCACGGCAGATCAACTGCACGGAGAAGGCGTGCGCAATACGCGCCTGGGGCACCGACGTATCGACGGCGACCGTTGATTCCATCGCGGTCACTCAGTAAGCCCCGTCCCGTGACAGGACCGCCCGGATCGTCCGCGCGATGATCAGCAGATCCGCGGTCATCGACCAGTTGTCCACGTACGACAGATCGAGCCGGACCGCCTCTTCCCAGGACAGGTCCGAACGGCCGGAGACCTGCCAGAGTCCGGTGACCCCGGGTTTGACCAGCAGCCTGCGCGTGACCTCGCCGTCGTAGCTCTCCACCTCGCGACGCAGCGGCGGACGCGGCCCCACCACGCTCATGTCCTGCTTGAGCACGTTGATGAACTGCGGTAGTTCATCGATGCTGAAGCGGCGCAGCACTTTACCGACGGCAGTCACCCGAGGATCGTCGCGGATCTTGAACAAGACCCCCGCCCCCTCGTCGAGCGCGGCGAGGTTGCCGACCTGGGTGTCGGCGCGGTCCACCATCGTGCGGAACTTGAGCATGGTGAACGGTGTGCCGTCGATGCCGATGCGCTCGGACGGATAGAAGACCGGGCCTCTGCTGGTGCATTTGATGGCCAGCGCCACGACAGCCAGCACCGGCGCCGCCCCGATCAGTGCGGCCAGCGAGAAGCAGAAGTCGAAGGTGCGCTTCTGGAACGACTTGGCGCCGTGGTAGCGCGGCTTCTCCACGTGCAGCAACGAGAATCCGGCGACCGGGCGCAACGCCAGACGTGACTCGGCCACATCCATCACGCCCGGTGCCACCACCAGGTCGACGTCGAGATTCTCCAGCCGCCACATCAGCTTTCGTAGTCCACTCGCTCCGAAGCGCTCGGTCCCGGTGATCACCACCATGTCGACGCCCCGGCCGGCGAGTGCGGCCATCGCGTGATTCTCATCCCCCAGGATCGGGATCGCACGATCCTCCACCAGGATTGTCTTGCCGCGAGACTGCCCGTAACCGGGAATGCCGACCCCGACCACGATGTAGCCGTCGCGGGGGTTGCGCATGAGTTCTTGCGCCAGGCTCGTCACTCCGGGGCGGTCGCCGATCGCCACGACCATCGTCTGAAATCGGCCTCTGGCCCGCTTGCGGGCAATGTAGCGCCGCCAGAGATTTCGCCCGACCAGTAACCCGAAAGTGCCGACGGGCAGGGCCACCGCCAGATAGCCACGGGCCAGGTCGATCTTGGCCAACAGGGTGGTCATCGCGATGATCCCGAACGTCCAGAACGATGCGCTGGCGATACGCCGGTATTCGTCGATACCCGCCCCGATGATGCGCGGCGATCTGCTGTGCGACACCGCGATCGCCGCCATCCACAACCCGGCGAACAAAATCGAGAAAAGTGTCATCAGCTGTCCGGGATACCCCGAGGTAGCGGGCGATTCGCCGAATCGGAGGTACTGGGCAAGGGCGATCGCGGCGCAGATGATCACCGAGTCGGTGACACACAGTCCCACGGAATACCGCTGCTGCCACCGTCGGGCCGGCCCGCCCGCGGTCGCCGGCAGCACGAGATCTGTCTTGGCCCGCGCCGTGGGCCGGCGGACACGTAGCGTCGTCGTCATCTCCGTCAGTTCCTAGGCCGTCGCCGCCGACTGCGGGCCGTCGCTTGCCGGGTCCGCGTAGTAGACGCCCGGATAGCAGATGAGTTGCGCGCGTCCGGCGCGCAGCAGAGCCAGCGGGCCCTGCAGCAGGTACCGTCTGGCCAGCCGGCGCGGCTCGTGGGCAAGCCGGTGAAACCATTCCAATCCGGACCGTTGCATCCAGTCGGGTGCCCGCCGGGTCTGGCCTGCCATGAAGTCGATGGCGCCGCCGCACGGCAGGAACACTCGGGCTCCGGTGGCGTGGCCGTAGCGGTCGATCCACCGTTCCTGGCGCGGCTTGCCCAGGCAGACCACCAACAGGTCAGTGTCGGCAGCCCGGATCGCGGCGGCCAGCTCGTCGGACCTCGTGTCGATCAGTGCTGCGGGCGGGGCCCACATTCCCGAAACGGCAAGGGTGGGATAGTCGGTGGCCAGCAGCTGCGCCAGCCGACGCTGTGTTTCGGTGCTGCCGCCCAGGATTCCGACGCGCTTGCCGGTGTCCTGCGCCAGCTTCAGCGCTTCGGGAAGCAGGTCCGCGCCGGTGATCCGGGGCCACGGCCGGGCCGTCAGCATGCGTCCACGCAGTGCGATCGGCATGCCGTCGGCCAGCAGCAGCCATTCCAGCCGGCCGCTCGGTGCCGGCCCGCGGCGACGGAAGTGATGCAGGTGGTCCAGGTTGACTGACCCCACCGCGAGTCCTTCCGGATTGACCGACAGCAGTCGTCCCTTGACGATCGAAAGCACTTCGGCGGCGTCGCGGCGTTCGACGATGCTGCCGCTGACCACCATTCGCACCGCGGGCCAGGCGGAAGCTGCTGGGACGCTCATGACACGGTGCTCCCCAACGATTCCAGGCACGGGCAGTTGGCGTCGCGCTCCGACAGGACGGTGGCGACCAACGGCCAGCTGATCGCGAAAAATGGTTCGTCCCAGCGGAATCCCTGCTGCGCCTCGGGCATATAAGAGCCACTGATCTGGTAGAGGACTTCGGTATCGTCGGTCAGGCTCTGGAATCCGTGCGCGACATACGGCGGCAGGAACAGCGCCCGGCGGTTGTCCGCGCTCAGATGCACCGATACGTGTTTGCCGTAGGTAGGTGAATCCTCGCGCACGTCGACGGCCACGTCGAAGATCTCGCCCCTGGTGCAGCGCACCAGCTTGGCCTCGGCGTACGGCGGCAGCTGGCGGTGCAGTCCCCGCACCGTGCCCCGGGTCGAGTTGTGCGAGATGCTCGTCTGCACCATGGTGGCTTCCAGTCCGTGACGGGCGAATTCCTCCGAGCAGAAGGATCGTGCGAAGAAGCCGCGGTCGTCGCGCTGCGGTTCGATGTCGACGATCGTCACACCGGCGATGCCGGTCGGGGTGTACTTCACGCCGTCCTCCCCTGCCAGAACAGGCGGTCATCGATCTGTCCGGTCTTGAGCAGGTACTGGATCTGCTTCAGCCGGGTGTGGCCACGGCCGTGGAACGTCTCCGGGTCCAGATCGATGGCCGCGAACACCCGGTGCAGTTGCGCCGCGCCGGCGGCGACGTCCCAGTGGGCACGGAACTCGGGAAAGACTTCCCGAATCTTGCCGAAGGCCACTCGATAGCTGCGATTGTCGGCACTGGGAGGGCCGAATGTGACTGTGCAGCCCGGGAATTCAGCGCCGACCGTCTCGGCGATCTCGCGAACCGTACGGTTGTTCTCGTCGCTTCCGACGTTGACCACGAGCGCATGCACCCGCTCGCGGTCGGCGTTCAGCGAGCAGCGGATGGCCTCGGCGATGTCCAGCGCATGCACAAGCGGACGCCACGGGGTGCCATCGCTGGTCATCGCGATGCGGTGCTCGGTCCAGGCCAGGCCGACCAGGTTGTTCAGCACGATGTCGAATCGCATTCGCGGCGACGCACCGAAAGCCGTTGCGTTGCGTAGGAAGACCGGTGAGAAGTCGTCGTCGGCCATGGCGGTCAGGTCGCGCTCCACCATCGCCTTGCACCGCGCATAGGGTGTCAGGGGATTGATCGGGCTCGTCTCGTCGACGGTGCCGTCGGCGATTCCGTACACGCTGCACGAAGACGTGTAGATGAACCGGCTCACGCCGGCGCGCTTGGCGCATTCGGCCAGATGCACGGTGCCCCGGTGGTTCACCTCGAAGGTCACATCGCCGATCAGGTCGCCGATGGGGTCGTTGCTGAGCTCCGCCAGGTGAACGATGGCGTCGAAGCCGCGCAGGTCGGCCGCGGTCACGTCGCGGATGTCGCGCATCAGCGTCATCGGTACTGCGCGTTCCGGGCTATCGGCGATATTGCCGGGGCACAGCCAGCCCGCCTTGTAATAGCCGGTGTCCAAGCCGACGACGTCGTGACCGTCGGCGACCAACAGGGGCGCCAGCAGGCAACCGAGGTAGCCCTCGGTCCCGGTGACCAGCAGTCGCACTTGTGCGCTCCTAACCGTTAGTTGAGTGAGTAGACGTCGCGGCACCGAGCACGGCCTTCTCCAGCGTGAAGGCCTCCGCGTAGCGGTTTCGGCACTGCACGCCGCGAATTCGCATCAGCCCCAGGAAGGCTTCGTCGTCGAACCAGTCATGACCGGTCTGCGACGGGTAGCACTGAGCAAGCAGTTCAGCCTTGCGCCGCGCGGAATCCTCCGAGATAGGCAGGTATACAGCGGGATTCGGCAGATCCGACTCCCACTTGAGAATCTCGTAGCCGAACGACAGGTGGTCACGGAACTCGGTCGGTATGAGTTCGGCGACCAGCCGGTGATCCTGGTGGAAGTCGCCGCGTTGGGGTCCGAACACCACGTCGGGTTCACAGCTCCGCCGAAAGCCGGCCAACTCGCACTTGACCGCATCCCAGTGGCAAGGCAGCCTGCTGTCCGGCAGGCCGGCGACGGTGAGCCGCAGATCCACCGAAGGGCACAGTGCCGCCAGAGCGTTCTTCTCCTCGATTTCGCGGTCGGTGCCGGCGCCGGTGAGCACCAGCGCGTGCACCACGATGTCGGGATTGCTTCGGCCGATCTCCAGCAGCGATGCGCCGACGCCGATCGCGATGTCGTCGCAGTGCGCTCCGATGACGGCCACCGATCGCAGGCGGCTGGGGTTCAGTTCGATCATGCCGACCGGCCGTACTGACCGGATTCCGCTGTCTCCCATACCATCCAGGGCCGAACGCCCCGGTTGTAGTCGGCGTCGAGCTCGGCGCGCTCTTTGAAGGTGTCCGCGGGCTTCCAGAATCCGTCGTGGCGGTAGCCGATCAGCCGGCCCGTACCGGCCAGCGCCGTGCACGCATCGCCGACCAGGTCGCCGTCCTCTGGAATCAGATCGATGATGTCGCGGTTGAGCACGAAATAGCCGCCGTTGACATAAATCGAGAACTTGCTCACCGGAGCGATCTCTTTGACCTCGCCCGCCGAACTGACGTCGACGCAGTGAAACGACGACGGCGGCGGCACCACCAGCATCGAGCCTGCGGCGCCGGTGCCGACGACGCGGTCGATCATCCGATCCAGCGGCGCGTCGGTGAGGACGTCGGCGTAGTTGGCCAGGAAGTACTCGTCGTCACCTAGGTATTGCCGGACCCGGCGCAACCGCTCTCCGATCGGGGACTCCAAGCCCGTGTCGACGAACGTCACGGTCCAGTCGGAGATGTCGGAGTCGAGCAGCTCGACCTCGCCGCCGCGCATGATGAAGTCGTTGGACTCCATTTCGCGGTAGCTGAGGAAGAAATCCTTGATCTGGGCCGCACCGTAGCCGAGGCACAGCACGAACTCCTTGTGGCCGAAGTGAGCGTAGTACCGCATGACGTGCCAAATCAGCGGCCGGGGGCCGACCATCTGCAAGGGCTTCGGAACGACGTCCGCCTCGGAGTTGCGCATCCGCATTCCGTGGCCGCCGCAGAACAGCACGACTTTCATGACGAGTGCCCCAGCCGGCAGGGAGCCAACAAACCGTTCATCCACATGATGGCGATATTTACATACTTTTTGGATGATGTCCAGTCGAGAACAAACCTGTAGTATCTCGGCATGCATCCGAGTCCCGGCGCTCTCGCGCGGAGCCGACGACGACAGTCGTCGCCCGAACGAGCGTTCACCGGCTATGACCGATTCACCGCGATGAGCCGGTTCGGTGCCCTGGACGGCCTGCGGGCCCTGAGTGTGATCGCGGTGGTGTGGCACCACACCTCCGGGGTGCCCGGGCCGGCGATCGCCACCAAGGGTTATCTCGGGGTGGACTTCTTCTTCGCGATCAGCGGATTCCTGATCACCACCCTGTTGGTCCGCGAGAGTGCCGCGACCGGCGGTATCTCGCTGAGCAGGTTCTATGCCCGCCGAGCACTCCGGATCTTCCCGCTCTACTACGCGACGCTGCTGCTCTACGTCGTCCTGGTCCTCGCGACGCAGCGCCACACCCCGGAGGGGCAGCGATTCCTGCACCACCTGCCCGCCTACGCGACCTACACGTCGAACTGGTTCGTCCATCTCGAGCACGGGGCCACCGAGACGTTCTACTTCGCCTGGTCACTGGCGACCGAGGAGCAGTTCTATGTGTTGTGGCCACCACTGCTGGTAGTCGCCTTGTCGATCTCGCGCCGGCGGGTCTGGGCTCCGCTGCTGGTGCTGGCCGTGTTGATCACCGCTTCGCAAGCTGCCGGCGTGATCACCGACACATCGAAGCTGCCGGGCGCGATCGTGTCGAGTCTGTCACTGCCGATACTCGTCGGTGCTGCTGCGGCCCTGGTGGTGAGCACCCCGCAGGGGTTCGCGCGGGTGGCTACGGTACTCGGGCGGGCCTGGTCGGCGCCGGTGTGCGCGACGGCCCTGCTGTGCGCACTGGCCGTCGATACACCGTCGGCGATCACCCAATGCCTGATGGTGTGCCTGGTGGTAGCGCTGTGCCTGCTGGAGCGGACGCCGTTGCATCCGGTGTTGCAATGGCGGCCGCTGCAATTCATCGGAGTGATCAGCTACGGCGTCTACCTGCTGCACATGCTGTGCGCGAACATCGTGTTCCGGTTGATCGCACACGAACACAGTGTGCCGGTGTTCGCAGCGACACTCGCCCTGTCGACCGCCGCCGCCTACTTCAGCTTCCGCTTCTTCGAGACGCCGTTGTTGCGGATCAAGCGCCGGTTCGAAAGCGCGGGGCAGCGTCGCGGGGACGAGTTGAGCCGGATTTCGCCTATCCACCCGCGGACAGACCGTTAACAAGGAGGTAGTCGCAGATGCAGGTCACCACCACAGCTAGGCGCCGACTGGGACCAGTGGCGCAGGCTGTCGCGCCGCACTGGTTCTGGCGCCGCAAATACAAAATTCTGGCCCGGCTGGGTGACGCGCGCGCGGATGTCCGGTTGGCCCGGGAGATGTGCGACCCGAATCGGGTATCCCTGGACATCGGCGCGGACGTCGGCGAATTCACCATCGCAATGCTGGCGTCGTCGCGGTCGGTTGTTGCGTTCGAGCCGCGCCCCGCGCAGGCCGACGTTCTGACGGCGATGTTCGAGGCGGTCGACGCCCCGGTGCGGGTTGAAACTGTCGCGTTGTCGGATCGTGAGGGGGTGACCACAATGCGGGTATGGGAATCCGCACCCGGGCAAAGCACGATCGAAGTCGGCAACTCCCTCGCGGACGCGGGGGGCGACCCGGTCCAGGCAATCGAGGTGTCGATGCGCCGCCTCGATGATCTGCAGTTGAGCAACGTCGGATTCATCAAGGTCGACGTCGAAGGGCACGAACTCGCCGTGCTGACCGGCGCCGAGAACACCATCCGGCGCGACCGGCCCACACTGCTGATCGAGGCTGAAGAACGACACCGCCCGAACGCCGTCGCATCCCTCGCGAGCTTCTTGGCGGGACTGGGCTATTCGGGTTATTTCCAGCTGAACGGCGCTACCCTGCCCGTAGAGGAATTCGACACGGCGCGTTATCAGAACCCGGCGAACATCGGCGACCACGCCGACGGATGGGCCGTGAACGGAACCTACATCAACGACTTCATTTTTCTCCCGAAGGGCAGGTGCGCAAGTGCGGACAGATGGTAGGGGCCATAATCAGCTGA
The DNA here is from genome assembly GCF_020181635.2 of Mycobacterium zoologicum. Taxonomy (NCBI): domain Bacteria; kingdom Bacillati; phylum Actinomycetota; class Actinomycetes; order Mycobacteriales; family Mycobacteriaceae; genus Mycobacterium; species Mycobacterium zoologicum. The sequence continues at coordinate 95,591 of NZ_JAYJJS010000002.1, forward strand.
TGGAGCGACGGCATAACTCGCATCCGGGCCAGTCACCGGTCGATACCTTGCAGCAACTACCTGCACTGGTGGTGCTCGAGCGTATTCCGGTACCGGTACTCGCGATCGCCGATGACGGCACGATCCTGTTCGCCAACTCGGCGTTCGCCGAGATGCTCGGTCACACCCACCACGAGGTGCTGGCGCTGGAATTCGAGGAGGTGTTCGACCAGCTGCCGCCGGCGGAGGCCGCACTGGAGATCGTGCACGCCTTCGCCAACGTGGTCGTCTCGCTGGCCCACAGCGACGGCTCGCCCGTCCGGGCGCTGATGAGCAAATCCGCCTTGCAGCGCGATAACGACCGCGTCGCTCTGGTGACCTTCCAGGACCTCACCGAACAGTTGTGGCTGGAAGGGCGGTAAGCCAAGCCGGCTGAAATCATACGTTTAGTATGCGATTGATCCATTTTAATACTTTCGGTATAGTGACCGCATGATCAGAACCCGCGAGGACCTGAGGGCCTATCTCGCGGCGGACCTGAAGGCGAACGGTCTGGAGCGCTGGCGGTTCCGAGACCGTTACCTGGAGCGTCCCGCCTACTTCCAACGACTGCTTCGGTACTCCGAATACTGGTGCAACACCGCCCGGACGCCGATCGGACATGCGATCGCCCTCTGGTTCCGGCTGCGAACGAAGCTTCTGAGTGAGAAGTTCGGCTTCTACATCTCGCGCAACGTGTGCGGCCCCGGTCTCTCGATCGCCCATCCCGGCCCGGTGTGGGTGCACAACAAGGCCCGGATCGGCGCCAACTGCCGGATCCACCAGGGCGTGACGATTGGAGAGGCCAAGGGAAAGATCCCCCTCATAGGCGACGACGTCTACATCTATCCGATGGCGATGGTTCTGGGCGCCGACGTCGGCAACCGGGTGGGCATTCGCGCCGGGGCGGTCGTCACCAGAACGGTGCCGGACGACGTCGAGGTCGCCGGGGTCCCGGCCCGGATCGTCCGAACGCACGCCTCTCTGGCGGCTGCTGCCGAGGCTTAGGGCAATGCCGGCATGGATCGACATCGAGTCTGGAAAATCCCTGGCTGAACGAGCACGCGCGCGGCGGTGGGCTCGCTTTCTGATGGCCTTCCCCGAGATCGCGGAGATGCGGGTGCTGGACCTGGGTGGCAGCCCGATGTCGTGGCATTCCGCACCGGTTCATCCCGCCTCCGTGACGACCGTCAACCCGACGGCGTTCCTATCCGACGATCCGCGCGTCTGTGCGGTTCGGGGCAATCCCTGCGAGCTGCCCGCGCAGATCCACCGTGAACATTTCGACCTGGTCTTCTCCAATTCGGTGCTGGAACACGTCGGTGGCCACGTACCACGGCAGCGACTGGCCGACAACGTCCACGCGTTCGCCGACCGGCACTGGGTGCAGACGCCCTACCGCTACTTCCCCTCGGAACCACACTGGATCCTCCCCGGAGTGCAGTGGCTGCCCTACGAAGCACGGGTCCTGTTGTTACGCAGGTGGAATCGGGGCCGAATCGGCGACTACAGCCGCTCCGCGGCCGAGGTGCAGGTCAATGAGATCGACCTCATCGGTATCTCGCAGATGCGGATGTACTTCCCGAGATCCGTGATCTGGTACGAGCGGTTCGCCGGCCTGGTCAAATCACTCGTCGCCATCCGCCACTGAGCTGTCACGCTGGTAGCGGAGCGCCTCCCGGCCCAGGAACTCCCGAAAGTACGGCAACGAATCCTCGTCCACCATCGCGGGAAGCAACATCTCCCACATCCGGGTCAGTCGGGTGATGCCGTCGCGTTCGCTGGACTGCGACAAAAGCCATGTCCCGAGCATGGCGGTCAGGACCGACTCACCGATCACTTCTGGGTCCAGGTCGGCGCGCAAGTCCCCCTCGGCAATGGCGCGTCTGGCCTGAACAGCCAGTTCTTGCAGCCATCGGCTACACACGTCGGTGGCCACCTTGTTCGATTCGGCCAACGCGAAGACCAGGTGTCCAGCCGCGCGCGCCTCCTTGTCGGTGGCCAGCAGTTCGGTGACGGCGAACAGCCCGTGGATCATGCCCTCGAGCGCCGGCGCGGTCGGCTGGCACATGCTGGTGAAGGTGCTGCGGACTGTGGCGAACCCCGATTCGATGATGGCCACCACCAAGCTGTCCATCGAACCGAAGTGGTGGTACAGGGCGCCCTTGGTGACACCGGCGCGTTCGATGATCCCGGTTCGGCCGGCAGCAACGTAGCCGACCTCCCCGAATAGGTCGATAGCCGCGTCTAGCAGCTTTCGGCGAGTGGCCTCCGATCGGACCTGACGAGCCATCAGACGGCCTGGTCGCCGGGCGACGCGGACGGCGCGCGCTGAGCCACCGTCCTGATCGCCAACGCCGTACGGCGCCTGATGAACTGGCTGAAGTAGCCAACCCGCGCTTCGGGCACCATGCCGGGGAGGAGGATCTCCCAGTTCCGCCCCAGCTGCGTCAGGAATTCTTCCGGCTCGTTGAGATCGACCGACTGCCGCAGGCCCAGGTACATGGACATCAGCAGTTGTGCGACATCGTGTGGTTCGCACCTCGGCAGGATGTCACCCTCGGTGACGCCCCGTTCGACGACCAGGGTGAGCGCGCCGATAGCCTCCGCGAGCACACCGCTTTGCCACCCGCCGGCGCGACCGATCAAGGGCAGCAGATGCAGTACCGCCCGCGCCGCGTCCTCGGTGATGTCTTCGACCGCCATCAGGTAACCGATGTCGATCAGCGTTTCGAGGCCGGACAGATTCCGGTCAACCAGCGCTTTGGCCGCTGCGCCGGCCGCGGCCACCTGCTCTTCGATGACGGCCAACGCCAGCGCGTGCTTCGAACGGAAGTGGAAGTACATCGCGCCCTTGGTCAGCTCCGCCTCGGCGAGGATATCGTCAAGGCCCACGTCGTGGTACGCGCGCTGGGCAAACTGATGGGCTGCTGCGCGCAGAATCTGCTGCCGCGTTGTATCCGCTCGGCGGTCGGTCAAGTCAGCCAACGCGCGATCCCATCGTCTGCATGCCCGCTGTTCGAATTGTGGTGACGCATCAGGCTTAAGGCTAGCAGTTGCTTGTTGACATCATGGGTTAATGATTACCTAGAGTATTTTCTAGAGTTGATAACATACGAAAAGTATGGCTATGATCGTCACCGATAGTGTTGAGTTTGTCCTGCCTTAGGGTGCCGTACCGGCACCGGGACGGGCCGGCCCGCAAGGAGATGTGCATGTCGTTCGTCACCATCCAGCCTGAGGTATTGGCCTCGGCGGCCGCTGAGTTGCAGGTCATCGGGTCTGCCGTGGACGCCGGGACGGCGAGCGCGGCCAGCCCGACCACGGGTGTGGTTCCGGCCGCCGCCGACCCGGTTTCGGCACTGGTTGCCACACAGTTCGCCCTGCACGCTCAGGCCCACCAGGCGATCAGTGCCCAGGCAGCGGCGATTCACCAGCAGTTTGTCAGCACCATGTCGACGAGCGCCGACTCGTACGCGCTCACCGAAGCCGCCAATGCGGCGACCGTCGACTGAACCGCGACCAGACATGTCATTCGACTTTGGCGCACTCCCGCCGGAGATCCTCTCCTCCTGGATGTACACCGGCCCGGGTGCGGGCCCGCTTACGCAAGCCGCCATCGCTTGGGGCGGTTTGGCCACCGAACTGGAGTCGGCAGCGACCTCGTTCGCGACGGTGATCTCCGAACTGACCAGCATGCCGTGGATGGGGCCGGCCGCCGTCGCCACCGCGACGGCGGCAGCCCCCTACATCGGCTGGCTCCACGCCACCGCTGCCCAGGCCGAGCACGCCGCCAGCCAGGCGCGGTCGGCGGCCAACGCATTCCACGCCGCGTTCCAGTCGGTGGTGCCGCCACCGGTGGTGGCTGCCAACCGCGCCCAGCTGGCGAGCCTGATCGCGACCAATGTGATGGGCCAGAACGGCGCTGCGATCGCGGCCAACGAACTCCAATACGGGCAGATGTGGGCGCAGGATTCCGCGGCGATGTACAGCTATGCAGCCAACTCGGCCTACGCCTCCAAGCTGCCCGAACCCGTGCCGGCACCCGATCCGGTCAGCCCCACCGCCCAGGCCCAGCAGAGCCTCGCGGTCAACCAGGCGGTGGGATCGGCTGCCCATACGTCGCCGACGTCGCTGTCGCAGATGCTCACCAACGCGGTTCAGAGTTTGTCGACACCCGGCACCGCCGCGGATACCTCGACCGGTGGGGGAATCATCACGACCCCTGGCGGCATCATCACCACCGGCTCTGATCTCGGATTCACGCCGACGACGATCGCCTCGCTGCTCCCCGGCTACATCATGCTGGGTTCGACCGGCATCTTCATGGCTTCCGGTATTCAAGGTCTCGCGACGACGGCTGCCAACAGTGCGATGCAGGCAGCGGACAGAGCAGCTCAGGAAGCGGCCCAGCAAGCAGCCCAGGAGGCCGCCCAAGCCGCCGAGGCCGCCGAAGGAGCCTGGGGCGGCGAAAGCGCCGCCAGCGGATACATGGGCGGTGCCAGCTCGCTCGGGGAGATGGCGCTGTCGGTCCCGCCGTCGTGGGGCTCGGCCGCTGCTCCGCTGGAGATGCTGGGACCCTTCGACCTGCCGATGGCGTTGCCGGCCCTGGAGACGGCCGGCGCACTGGAAGCCGGAGCGGTCGGCGGCATGGGTGGTCTCCCGATGCTGATGGGCGGATTCCCGCGGGCCGCGGCCGTCGGGGCGGCGGCCGGCGCCGGGGCCGTCGCCTCCAAGTACGGTTCGCGCATCAAGGTGCTTGCCCGCCCGCCTGCCGCGGGGTACCCGGCGGAGCCGGGCAGCACGGCGGCTACCGCCCATGCGGTACCGGCGGGCCACCCGGCTCAACGCAATGCGCCCCCCGGCTACCAGGCGGCGATCGTCTACGTACCGGCCAACGGCCAAGCCCCGGCCACCACCTGACGCCTCACAACCCCTATAGAGAAGGAGAGTCTCATGGCAACTCGTTTTATGACCGATCCGGATGCGATGCGTGCGATGGCGGGTCGTTTCGATGTGCACGCCCAGACCGTCGAGGATGAGGCCCGCCGGATGTGGGCGTCGTCGACCAACATCTCCGGCGCGGGCTGGGGTGGTCTAGCCGAGCGGACCTCGATGGACACCATGGGTCAGATGCAGACCGCGTTCCGCAACATCGTGACGATGCTGCACGGGGTGCGTGATGGTCTGATTCGCGATGCCAACCACTACGAGACGCAGGAAGCTGCTTCGCAGCAGATCCTGGGCAGCTAAGGAGAGCACAGAGATGTCGATTAACTACCAGTTCGGTGATGTCAATGCCCACGGCGCTTTGATTCGTGCCCAGGCGGCTTCGTTGGAGGCTGAGCACCAGGCGATCGTGCACGATGTGCTGGCCGCCGGTGATTTCTGGGGCGGTTCGGGTTCGGTGGCCTGCCAGGAGTTCGTGACCCAGCTGGGCCGCAACTTCGCCGTCATCTACGAACAGGCCAACTCCCACGGCCAGAAGGTGCAGACCGCCGGCAACAACATGGCCAACACCGACGCCTCCGTCGGCTCCAGCTGGGCGTAACAGACCGCAAGTCTTAGTAGGGTGTGCTCACGCATCGTCGCGTCGATGCATCCGCCGTCAAGGAGTGCTGATGAAAGCGCAACGCCGGTTCGGGCTGGACCTGTCATGGCTGCGGGTCACCATCGTGTTTCTCATCGACATCCTGGTTCTGTTCACCGCCGGCTACCTCGCCGAGGACTGGCAGCCGACCGCCTGGTGGGTCGGCGTGGGTGTCGCAACGGTCCTGGCCCTGATCAGCGTGATCACCTATCGCGGCATCACGCTGCCGTCGGCGATCGGCGGCTGGTTGTGGGACTGGTCAGCCGACCCGGAGGCGGCGCTGACTGCGGCGTGCACCCCGGCACTCAATCACCGACGCCGCTACGGCCGTGAGCCGGTCGGAGTGCGCGAATACCGCGGCCGGCTGGTGGCGGTGATCGCCGTCGACGAACCGGACGCCGCCCCGGCCGGGCGTCACCTGCGCCACCAGGGGCCATCGAGCAGCCTACGGGTGGCGACGGTCGCGGCGGGACTGCGCCAGTTCGACGTACGACTCGACGGTGTCGACATCGTTTCTGTCGGTACTTCGACCACCGGCGGGGGCCATCGCAGCACCTGGCTGGTGCTGCGGATGGACCCGCAGCGCAACTCCGAAGCGGTCGCCAGCCGCGACTCGCTGGCCTCCACCCTGGCCGCAGCCACCGAGCGCCTTGCGCATGAGATCAGCGGCCGCCGGTGCACCGCCTGGCCGATGAGCGGCGACGACCTCGCCGAGGTCGACAGCGCGGTGCTGGCCGGACTGCAGCCGACGTGGAGCCGGCCGGGCTGGCGTCGGCTCAAGCACTTCAACGGTTACGCCACCAGCTTCTGGATGTCGCCCTGGGACATCACCTCGGAGAAGCTGGAAGACCTCTGGCTGGCCGAAACCGACGCCACCGTCGTCACGGTCCGAGTGGCCGCACGTAACGGTGGCCACCAGGTCTCGGCATGGGTGCGCTACCACAGCGAAGAGCCGCTGCCCAAGGAGATCTGGGCCGGGTTGAACCGGTTCACCGGCCGCCAGCTCTCCGCGGTGCGCGCCGGGCTGTCCGCGCCGGTGACGCGACCGCTGAAGGTTCCGTCCCGAACCCTGACGGCCGACGACGAGTTGGCCGTGCCACTGGGGCCGGCGCAGGCCCCCGAACCAACCGGAGTTCCGGTCGCCTCTTAACGCGCTACCGCGAACACCACGAACTGCGTCACCTGACGCGGCGAGAAGTTGTCGTCGCTGACCAGCACCACCGTTTGCCGGCCGTCGGGCAGCCGCGGACCCAGCGTGATGCCCTCGATGTTGTCCAGGGGCTCCAAACCCGGCGTGGTGGACAGGTCGGCCAGCAGGGTTTTGGTCATCGGCGTCACGGCCGTGCCCGTCAGCGCCGGCAAGCCCAAAATATCGGTGGCGCCCCCGATATCGGCCCGAAACAGCCGCACCGTCGGCCGGGCGCTGAACGCCCGCTCGATCACCAGGAACGCGGTGTCCGACAACGCGACCAGGTCGGTGAGACCGTTGGTCTCGGCCGGCGCCGTGGCCGGCTCCAGCGGGTAGGCGTACTGGGCGACCGGGTCGCCCGACTCGACGTCAAAGGCGGTGATGCGGGTCAGTGCGCCGTGCGACCGGTCCGGAAGGGCGCCGTCGTCGTAGCCCGGTCCCTCCATCGCGGCGAACAGCATCCGGCCGTCGGGGGCCAGGGTGAGACCTTCGAGCGTGGTGTTGCGGCGCGGTCCGGTGCGCTGCGCCGACATGGCCAGCTGCGGCGGAATCGCGAAACGGCCGAGGTAACCACCGTCGAGCCCGGCGATCCTGATCCAGGGGTCGGCCAGCACCGCGCCGTGCCGGCCGATGCGCCGCTCCCCCTCCGACGACCAGTACAGCCGCCGGCGGCCACTGTCGAACGCGATGCCTTCGGGATCCGGCGGCACCACCGGCGGCGACCTGTCGGCGTCCAGCGGGCCGAACGGCCGCCCGCCCTCGTCCAGCAGCGGATGGACTGCGTTCACTGTGGTGTCAACGCCGCGATCCGACAGCGCGAGCCGCATCGTGTAGAACCGGGCCGGCCCGGTCGCCGACCGGTCATCGCTGATCACGTAGTAGCAGTCCCGGCCGGGGTCGTAGCTGATCCCCGACAGGCCGCCGACGACGGTGCCGTCGAACGTGTGCGGTGCCAGTCGGGCCTGGCCGAGATACTGCAATCCCGGCGTCGGCGCGGGGGCATCGCAGGGCGCGCAGCCCGCGGCCAGGACGCACAGCGGCAACAGCCGGCTCAATATCCAACGCACACCGTTATTTAAACCCCGTTTATCGGGGGCCCCGCCTGGATACCGTGCAGGAGTGATGACCTCCGATGCTCTGCGTGACACCCTGGACGGCCGCTGGCGCGCGGTGAAAAACCAGGTCCGCGCCACCTTGTCCGATGAGAAGTTCCGGCCGCACTACACGCCGAACACGGTGATCGCCCGGGCCAAGGTCGCCGAACAGCTCAAGATCATGGCCGGCGCCGGCGTGGCCGCCGACAGTTTCCGTAAGGAGCACGGTGGTACCGGCGACGTCGGCGCCGCGGTGAGCATGATCGAGATGCTGGCCATGTCGGACCTGTCGCTGATGGTCAAGGCCGGGGTGCAGTGGGGACTGTTCGGCGGCGCCGTGGAGAACCTCGGCACCGAACGGCACCACCAGGCCTACGTCGAGAAGATCATCGACCTCGACGTACTCGGGTGCTTCGCCATGACCGAGACCGGCCACGGCAGCGATGTGCAGTCGCTGGAAACCACCGCCACCTACGATCCCGAGACGGGCGAGTTCGTCATCGACTCCCCCACCGAATCCGCGCGCAAGGACTACATCGGTGGCGCAGCCGAAACCGCCACCGTCGCCGCGGTGTTCGGCCAGCTGATCACCGAGGGTAAAAGTCATGGCGTGCACTGCTTCCTGGTGCCGATCCGAGACGCGCACGGTAACGACCTGCCCGGCATCACCACGTCGGACTGTCATTACAAGGGTGGGCTGCCCGGGGTGGACAACGGCCGCATCGTGTTCGATCACGTCCGGGTCCCGCGGGAGAACCTGTTGAACAGGTACGCCGATGTCGAGCCCGACGGCAGCTACCGGTCATCGATCGAAAGCGACGGCCGCCGGTTCTTCACCATGATCGGCACCCTGATCCGGGGCCGGGTCTCGGTAGGCGGCAGCGCGGGAGCGGCCGCTCGGGTCGCCCTGGACATCGCTACCCGATATGCCTTGCAGCGCAAGCAGTTCAGTGCGCCGGGCGATGACGGAACCGAGCGTGAGGTAGTGATCATGGATTACCTGGCGCACCAGCGCAGGCTATTCCCGCTGATCGCACGGTCATATGCGCTGCAGTTCGCCCAGAACGAGCTGGTGAGCAGGTGCCACGACCTGCAGACCGCTGACGACCCCGACGCCGAAGAACAGCGTGAGCTCGAAGCGCGAGCAGCCGGGCTGAAGGCAGCCAACACCTGGCACGCATCCCGAGCTATCCAGGAGTCGCGAGAAGCCTGCGGAGGCGCCGGCTACATGGCCGAGAACCGCCTGATCGCGTTGCGCGCCGACACCGACGTGTTCACCACCTTCGAAGGCGACAACCACGTGCTGACCCAGCTGGTGGCCAAGCAACTGCTGACCGCCTACGCCGACGACATCGCCGGCATGAGCCCGGTCGACTGGGTGCGATTCGCCGCCGAGACCGTCGGTGACCGGGTGCTGAAACGTACCGCGGCGGAGACGATCATCCAGACGTTCGTGGACGCCCGGCAGGACAGCGAGGAGGAAGGCAGTCTGTTCAACCGGGGCACCCAGGTGCACATGTTCGAGGACCGCGAAGAATATCTGCTGACGTCGGTGGCGCGCCGGTTGAAGGCCAAGTCCGAGGAGATGAGCGACTTCGACGCCTTCAACGCGGTGCAGGATCACGTGTTACATGCGGCCGCCGCCCACATCGACCGAGTGGTGTTGGAGGCGTTCGTCGCCGGCATCGAATCCTGCCCGGACACCGACGCCCGCGAACTGCTGGAGCTGGTCTGCGACCTGTATGCGCTGGGGGTCATCGAAGACGACAAAGCCTGGTACATCGAGCATCGGTACCTGTCCACTGATCGGGCCAAAGCCGTCACCCGGGGCATCAACGACCGGTGCCGGAGGCTACGGCCGCACGCCGCGACACTGGTCGACGGGTTCGGTATCCCCGAACAGTTGCGCTACGCCGAGATGCTGCATCCCGAGCATCTGCGGGTGGACGCCCGCCGATGAATCCGCCGGACGCGCGTCTATAGGCTGTCGGCATCGATGCCCGAACAAAGGAGTACCAATCATGGCGTGGTTCCTCGCGCTGAACGCCTCACCGACCAAGGGCGGTCAGTCACCGACCTATGAGCTGCAGGAAAACGCCGACATCGAGCGGATAACCGTGGAAATGTCCAGTTTCGCCGCCAGCGATCGGGCCGTGGCGGTTCCGGCCGTGTTCAACAACGGGCGCCAGCAGGTCACCCTGTACGTCCGCCCGGCGGCCTGGGGCGCCTGGGCGATCTACGAATTGAGCGAAGAAGAGCGCCGCGAGATGATGGCAGCCAGCCCGCTGATCAACGCGATCGCGCAGGCCCGCGCCGCTCAGCAGCAGCAACAGCAGCCGCCTTCAGCGCCTCAGACGTTCACCGCGCCGCCACAGCCTCAGCAGGGCGGGCCTTCGGTCATTCCCCGGCTCGACTGAGCCTGGGCTGCCGCTGAATCAAACGTGGCTCCCCCGGGTGGACTCGAACCACCAACCCTCCGGTTAACAGCCGAATGCTCTGCCAATTGAGCTACAGGGGACTGCTTGTCCTCGTGGACTTGCAAGACTCTAGCGCATCGCGGCGGCGGCTTTGACCAACGGGGGTCGCACCCCAACACCCCGGGGCCACGTCAGGCAGGATGTAACCACCAGTTCTAAGGGGCCGCATTGATCGGATACGTCGTGGTGATGGGCGTCGGCTACGTGATGGGCACCAAAGCCGGGCGTAAGCGCTACGAGCAGATCGTCGGCACCTATCAGGCCATGACGAGCAGCCCGGTCGCCAGAGCGGTGATCGACAAGGGCCGGCGCAGCATCGCCAACCGGATTCATCCCGACCCGGAGATGGTGACGCTGACCGAACTCGAGGACGGCACCACGGTGGTCCAGCCGGTAGACCCGCAGGACCCCGACGCGCGCTAGACAGCGCTGTCAGACGGTGCCGATACGCCTGACCCGTCCCCCGCGAGCGGGAGGTGCCCCCAGCGCCCGGCCTGGCGGCCGCGCTTGCGATCAGACGGTCAGATCATCGCCGCTGGCCTGCTCCAGCAGACTGCGCCGATAGGTCTCCATCGCCACCAGATCGCCGAACAGCGAGTGGTATTCGTCGCTGTGCTCCACCGGTGACATGCGCTGCAGTTTGGATTTGACCTCGGCGATCTGCCGGCCTACCCACACCTCTTGCAGCCGGGCCAGCACGCCACCGATGTAGCGGGGCAGCTTGTCGTCCTCGACCCGGATGGACTCCACACTCAACTCGTTGATGAGCCCGGTGGTCAGCGCTGAGGGCGTCTGCCCGCGCACCGTCTCGATCCACTGCGCGGCGGCCCCGGTCGAGGCCGCGCCGTTGGTTCCGCCCGCAGCGTCGATCGCCGAGCGCACCGCCGCGTAACCCGGGTGGGTGAAGCTCTCCACCGTCAGGCTGTCGAACACCGGCCCGGCCAGTGCGGGGAACTGCAACGCCGCCTTGAGGGCCTCCCGCTGCGGCCACAGCGTCGGGTCGGCCGGATCGGGACGGGCCACCGCCGCCGGGGAGGACTGTTCGGCCGACGTCGCGGCGGGACGTGCCCTGGGCCGCCCACCATCGGCCGGCCCACTCTTGGCCTGCGCGCGGACCCGGCCGATCACCTGGGCGACGTCGTCCCAGCCCACCCAGCCGGCCAGCTGTCGCGCGTATTCGTCGCGCAGCGTGCCGTCTTTGATCTGCGCCACCATCGGCACGCAGCGACGCAGCGCGGCAACGCGGCCTTCGGCGGTGTCCAGGTCGATCTCGGCCAGCGCGGTGCGAACGGCGAACTCGAACAACGGAGTTCGCCGCGCCACCAGGTCCCGAAGCGCTTCGTCGCCGTGCGCAAGCCGCAGATCACACGGATCCATCCCGTCGGCGGCGACCGCGACGAAGGACTGCCCGGCCAGCTGCTGCTCACCTTCGAGTGCCTTGAGCGCGGCGGCGCGACCCGCGGCGTCTCCGTCGAACACATAGATCAATTCGCCGCGAAAGAACTTGTCGTCCATCATCAGACGGCGCAGCATCGCCAGGTGTTCGTCGCCGAAGGCCGTGCCGCACGACGCGACCGCGGTGGTCACCCCGGCCAGGTGCATGGCCATCACATCGGTGTAGCCCTCCACGACGATGGCCTGGTGCCCGCGCGCGATGTCCCGCTTGGCCAGATCGAGCCCGAACAGCACATTGGATTTCTTGTAGAGGGTGGTCTCCGGGGTGTTGACGTACTTGGCCTCCATCGGGTCGTCGTCGAACAGCCGGCGGGCGCCGAACCCGATCACCTCCCCCGCCGCGGAACGGATCGGCCACAGTAGGCGGCGGTGAAACCGGTCCATGGGACCGCGACGCCCCTCCCGGGACAGGCCCGCCGCCTCCAGCTCCTTGAACTCGAAACCCTTGCGCAGCAGGTGCTTGGTCAAGCTGTCCCAGCCCGACGGAGCGAATCCGCAGCCGAATTTCTGGGCCGCGGCCGCGTCGAAGTTGCGTTCGGTGAGGTACTTTCGCGCCGGCGCGGCCTCGGCGGTGCCCAGGGCGGCGGTGTAGAACTCGCCGGCAGCGGCGTTCGCCGCGATCAGCCGACTGCGTCCTCCGCGCTCGCGCTGGATGTTGGTGGCCGACGCCCCGGTGTAGGTGATGGTGTGGCCGACCCGATCGGCCAGCAGTTCCACCGCCTCGACGAAGCTGGCGTGCTCGATCTTCTGGATGAAGGCGTAGACGTCGCCGCCCTCACCGCAGCCGAAGCAGTGGAACATGCCATGGTTGGGCCGGACGTGAAACGACGGCGACTTCTCGTTGTGAAACGGGCACAGGCCCTTCAACGAGTCGGCCCCGGCGCGCCTGAGCTGCACGTAGTCGCCGACCACATCCTCGATGCGGACACGCTCGCGGATGGCGGCGATGTCGCGATCGGAGATACGGCCAGGCACCGGGCCAGTGTAGAGCGCACCCGCCGATCACAAGTGACCGTGATTTAAGCTCGACTGGCCAATATCGACGTCAGGAGAGCGCATGAGCGTATCCGAGCAGCCACCGGCGGTGAAATCGAAGCGCGGATGGCTCATCGCGCTGGTCGGTCTCGTCGTGCTCGTACTGGCCGCCGTGACGACGTGGGTGGTTCTGCCCAGCCGGTCGCGCGACGCCGCCGGCGTCATCACCGGCGACACCGTCCGGCAGATCCTCCTCGACGGCACCGAGCTGACAGCCATGCTCGACCAGCCCTTCACCACCGTCACCGGCCCGCCGGCCTACGGCGGCATCGAGGCGATGGACGACACCACGTCACCCGGCGAATGCGCCGGAGTCGTCGACGTCGCACAGAAGCAGCAGTATGCCTCGGCCTCGGTGCAGGGCTACGCACGCGAGACCTGGATCGACTCCCAGACGGGTAACGGCGACTACAAGCCGCTGGAGACCCGGGTGATGTTCGTCAAGGAGGCTGTCGTGGCACTGCCCAGCGCGGCCGACGCCCGGGAACTGTTCGACAAGTTCGCGCAGGAGTGGAAGCACTGCGACGGCCAGCCAGTCGACGCCGCCGACCCGGACGCCGAAGGGACGCCGCGCCTGCGCGGCACCGAGATGCACATCACCGACGTGCGGATCACCGATGACCTGCTGGCGGCGTCCATCGTGCTCGACAAGAGCCCCAAAGCCCCCGACACGCGGGCGATCGGCGTGCAGGGCAACTGCATCGTGGGCGTGCTGATCGCGTTCACCGGCGTCGAGAACGCCAGTGGCTCAGGTGACCCGCAGACCAGCAGCATGGACGTCGTGCGCGCGATGATGGCCAAGGTCGCCGAACACAGCTGAGCGGGCCGCCGCCACGTCCTAGCCCGGCTCGATGCGCTCGAGTCGTCCCTCGGTGTACGACGCGATCTGGTCGATGATCACCCGCAGCCGGGCGCCGTCGTCGCCGGCAGCGGTGAACGCCGTGGCGAATATCGGATCCAGGCTTCCCGGCGCTGTCGCGAGCAGTCGCCGCGCCACCGCGTGAACCCTTTCGCGCTGGGCGGCCTGAATGTTGCGATGCTGATCGGATGAGATGATGAACTGCACCGCAAGGGTTTTCAGCACAGCAACTTCGGCCCTGACCAGTTCGGGAACCTCGAGGTCGGCCTGATAGCGGGCCAGCGGCCCCGGTCCGGCGGCGGCATGGGTGGCGGTGATCGCCGCGGAGGCGAACCGGCCGACCAGCTCACTGGTGAGTCGCTTGAGTGCCACCGAGGCCGACAGGCCCGCCGGGAATTTGCCGTAGGCGGCCACCGCAGCGAGCACCGGCAGTTCGGTGAGCCGGCTGGCCGCCCCGGCCAGATCGTGGATCCCGTGCGGGTCACCGAGGCGGGACAACTCGGCCACCGACGCCGCGTCGCCGAGTACCCGCAGGTCGATCCGCCCGGAGACGACGCCGTCTTCGACGTCGTGCACCGAGTAGGCGACGTCGTCGGCCCAGTCCATGATCTGTGATTCCAGGCAGACCGTGGCGCTCGGCGCTGCGCGGCGCATCCATTCGGCGGCGACGCGATCATCGTCGTAGAACCCGAACTTGGTGCGGACCATGCCGTCCGCCGACCGGCGGGGCCACGGATACTTGGTGACCGCATCCAACGCCGCCCGGGTCAGATTCAGGCCCGCGCTGCGGCCGTGCGCGTCCAGAACTTTCGGCTCCAGGCCCGTCAGGATCCGGAAGTTCTGCGCATTGCCCTCGAATCCGCCACAGTCCGAGGCGATCTCGTTCAGCGCGTGCTCACCGTTGTGACCGTAGGGCGGGTGACCGATGTCGTGGGCCAGCCCGGCCAGGTCGACCAGATCCGGATCGCACCCCAACCCGATCGCCATCCCCCGGCCGATCTGCGCCACCTCCAGCGAATGGGTCAGCCGGGTGCGCGGGGTATCGCCGTCGCGGGGACCGACCACCTGGGTCTTGTCGGCCAGCCGGCGCAGCGCGGCGCTGTGCAGCACCCTGGCCCGGTCGCGAGCGAAGTCGGTCCGGTGCTGGCCGCCGGTTCCGGGCAGGCCGGCGGTTTTCGACGGCTCCGCCACGATGCGCTCGCGGTCGGCTGCGTCGTAGTTATCGTGCTCGTTGGTGGCCACTGCCGCCAGTCTATTTTGGTTACGATCGAGACCGTGACACGCCGGGTGAATCTCGCGCGGAGCCGTCGCAGGCGACGAGATTTGCGACGTTGTGTCACCCAACGCATATACATTGAGCACCATGCGATTCACCCGCCTGGCCGGCACCGTCCTGGCTGTTCTCGCCGCCGTGCTGCTGGTGGCGCCCAGCGTGTCAGCGCAGCCGGCGATGCGCCTGCCCAGCTCGATCACCGACAGCGCCGGGGTGCTGTCGCCGTCGGACCGCGACGCGGTGCAGGGTGCTATCGACAGGCTCTACGCCGAACAGCACATCCGGCTGTGGGTGGTCTTCGTCGACGTCTTCTCCGGGCAGACCGCCGACGGCTGGGGCCAGAGCACCGCGAAGCTCAGTGACCTTCGCGACAACGACGCACTGCTGGCAGTGGCCACCGCCGACCGCAGCTACGCGTTTCTGGTCTCCACCGGTATCTCCGGGCTCAGTGCCAGCAAAGTCGAAACGCTGCGGCGCAACCAGATCGAACCCGCCCTGCACCGCAACGACTGGGCCGGTGCGGCCACCGCCGCCGCCAACGGGCTGACCGCGGCAGCGGCGCCCACCCAGATCAGCTGGGCGCCGATCCTGATGGCACTGGCCGCGGTCGCGCTGGCCGGCGTGCTGGTGCTGCTGGTGGTGCGTCAGCTGCGAACCCGGCGGCGCAATGCGGCGCTGGTGGCCGCGCGCCGGCTCGATTCCACCGACCCGAACGCGTTGGCCAACGTCTCGGTGGACGTCTTGGACGCGCTGTCGCGGGAGAAGGTGGTCGTCGTCGACAACGCGATACGCACCAGCGCCAACGAGCTGGAGCTGGCGGTCGATGAGTTCGGTGAGGACCGCACCCGATCGTTCACCCAGGCGGTCGCCGCCGCCAAGGCCAGCATGGCCCACGCCTTCACCGTCCGCCAGCAGCTCGATGACGACATCCCCGAGACACCGGCCCAGCAGCGTGACCTGCTGACCGGGGTCATCGTCACCGCCTCCAGGGCCGACCGCGAGCTGGAGACGCAGCGCACGTCGTTCGAGCAGCTGCGCGACCTGGTCCTCAACGCACCGGAGCGGTTGGACGCCATGACCCAACAGCTCGTCGAGCTGACCGGACGCATCCCGGCCGCCGAGCGGCACCTGCTCGAACTGCACAACGAATTCGATGACACCGCACTGAGTTCGGTGGCCGGCAACGTCAAGACCGCGCAGGACCGGGCCGACTTCGCCGAACGCAACATCACCCGGGCCCGCGGGTTGGCCGACCATCCGGTGACCGGCGGCCAGAGCGATCTGGTGGATGCGGTGCGGGCCGCCGAGTCGGCGCTGGGCCAGGGCCGCTCACTGCTGGACGCGGTGGACACCGCCGCCCGCGACATCCGGCATGCGGTCGCCACGCTGCCCGAGGCCATCAGCGACATCGAGGCAGGCATCACGCAGGCCAACGAGCAGCTGCAGCGCGGGGTGGGTAGCCACAAGTCCGAACTGACCTCGGCCCGCGACAAAGCGACCAGGGCCGCCCATGATGCACGCGCCTCCGGAGATCCGTTGGGCGCCTTCACCACATTGATCAAGGCCGACGCCGCGCTCGACCAGTTGCTCGCCACCCTCGCCGAGGAGCGCGCCGCCGCCGAACGCCTGGCCCGCACGTGCGAACAGGCCCTGTTCACCGCGTCGTCGCGGATTCGCGCCGTGTCGGACTACATCGACACCCGCCGCGGCAGCGTCGGTCCGGAGGCCCGCACCCGCCTGGCCGAGGCCCGCCGCCAGTTGGACGCCGCGCAGGACAAACGCAGCACCGACGTCGCCGGGGCCATCACCCAAGCCAACGGGGCGGCCACACTGGCGGCAGCTGCACAGTCACTGGCCAAGGCCGACGTGCAGTCCGCGCAGCGGGCCTATTACGGGCGCTACGGCAACAGCGGCAATGACACCGGCGCCATGCTGGGCGGCATCATCATCGGCAACATCCTCAGCGGCGGCGGTATGGGCGGCGGCTTCGGCGGTGGCAGCGGCGGCGGAGGCTGGAGCCCGACCTCGTTCGGCGGCTCGTCGGGCGGCGGAGGCTTCTTCGGCGGCGGCGGCCGCTTCTAGCTCATCGGTAAACCTATTGTTGGATCTGGTCGATATCGCCGTGGTGGCGGCCTTGCTGGCGTGCGGGTACGCGCTGTGGGTCCGCCGCCACACCTGGGGTTCGCGCTGGGACACCAACCCCTCCCGCGTGCTGGTCCTCATGGCGTGCGCGGGGCTGCTCATGACCCCGTTGGGTTCGGCCCATTTCGACCCCCACGTCCACCGCGTGTGCGGATTGTGGAACGTCGGCGGCCTGCTGGCCGTGCTCTGCATGTTCGGCGCGGTGTGGGTCATGTTCGAGCACCTGGCGACGCGGTTGACCGACGCCGACCGGGCGCGGGTGCTGGGGCGTCGCCACGTCACGACGCCGCTGAAACTCGGTGTGCCGCTGGTGATCCTCGTGTTCTGCATCGCCGACCGGGGACACCCCGAATACCTGGACGTCTTCGCACCCCGCGGCGCGTGGTTCGGGGTGTACTGGGCGGTGATCGCCGCCCTGGTGCTGTATCTGTTCGGGTTCACCGGACGGGTGCTGCTGACCCTGCGCGGGGATCCGCGTTCGAAATCGTCCGCCGAGCAGTACTTGGCCTGGGCCGTTTTCAAATCCGCGGCGATCCTGGCGCAGTTGACCAGCGTGCTGGTGGGCAGTGCCGTCACGCTGCCCACCTGGATCTGCGCGGGCGTGAGCAGTAGCGCTTTCGCCTACGCGTCCGCGCGGTCCTGGCGAGCCCGGACCGACTGGTTCAGGCCCGTGACCGACGCCGCCGGGGACTGACCTCGGCTCAGCAGCCCTTGAGGCGGACGGCCAAGTAGTCCGAGACCGCGTCGATGGCCACCCGCTCCTGAGCCATCGTGTCGCGCTCGCGCACGGTGACGGCGTGGTCCTCGAGCGTGTCGAAGTCGACCGTGATGCAGAACGGCGTGCCGATCTCGTCCTGGCGCCGGTAGCGCCGGCCGACCGCCCCGGCGTCGTCGAACTCGACGTTCCACGACTGACGCAGCTCCGCGGCCAGGTCCCGGGCCTTCGGAGACAGGTCGGCGTTGCGGCTCAGCGGCAACACGGCGGCCTTGACCGGCGCCAGTCGCGGGTCAAGCCGCAGAACGGTGCGCTTGTCCACCCCGCCCTTGGCATTGGGGGCCTCGTCCTCGTGGTAGGAGTCGACCAGGAATGCCATCAGCGAGCGGGTCAGGCCGGCTGCCGGTTCGATCACGTACGGCACGTAGCGGGTGTCGGTGCCCTGGTCGTAGAACGACAGGTCCACCCCGGAATGCTCCGAGTGCGTGGACAGGTCGAAGTTGGTGCGGTTGGCGATGCCCTCCAGCTCACCCCACGGGTTTCCGGCGAAACCGAACTTGTACTCGATGTCGGTGGTGCCGTCGGAGTAGTGCGACAGCTTCTCGCGCGGGTGCTCGTAGAGGCGCAGGTTGTCCGGATTGATGCCCAGGTCGACGTACCACTGCAGGCGGGTGTCGATCCAGTACTTGTGCCACTCGGGCGCCGTGGACGGCTCGACGAAGAACTCCATCTCCATCTGCTCGAACTCACGGGTCCGGAAGATGAAGTTGCCGGGGGTGATCTCGTTGCGGAAGCTCTTGCCGATCTGGCCGATTCCGAACGGCGGCTTGCGACGCGCCGTGGTCACCACGTTGGCGAAGTTGACGAAGATGCCCTGTGCGGTCTCGGGCCGCAGGTAGTGCAGACCCTCCTCGGACTCGATCGGGCCCAGGTAGGTCTTGAGCATCATGTTGAAGTCGCGGGGCTCGGTCCACTCGCCCTTGGTACCGCAGTCCGGACAGGAGATGTCGCTCATCGGCACGTCATCGGGGTTCCCACCCTTCTTCAGTGCCACCGCCTCCTGCATGTGGTCCTGCCGGTGCCGCTTATGACAGTTAAGGCACTCCACCAGGGGGTCGTTGAACACCGCGACGTGACCGGACGCCACCCACACCTGACGCGGCAGGATGATCGCGCTGTCCAGGCCGACGACGTCGTCGCGGGACGTCACGATCGAGCGCCACCACTGCCGCTTGATGTTCTCCTTGAGCTCCACCCCGAGTGGCCCGTAATCCCACGCCGACTTTGTGCCACCGTAGATTTCGCCAGACTGGAAGACCAGGCCACGGCGCTTGGCCAGATTGGCAACGGTGTCGATGATGGACGCCACGAGGGGGTGTTCTCCTGTCTTGTCGCGAACGCGCCGACAACGCCGGCGCGCAAACCATCTGACATGGTATCGACCCGCCTGAACATCTTTGACATGCGTCATCATGCATGGAACAGTGGGGCCAGCTGAAAACGATTTCCAACTCGGCCTGAGGTGGTGAAATGACTCCCGCGGCACCCGGCCTGATGGCCGATGATCACCAACACACCGGTACCGCTTTCCCGGCGACACCACCGCGGGAGATCCTTGATGCCGCAGGCGAATTGCTGCGCGCGCTGGCCGCCCCGGTCCGCATCGCGATCGTCTTGCAACTCAAGGAGTCGCAGCGCTGCGTCCACGAACTCGTCGACGCGTTGGGGGTGCCGCAGCCGCTGGTCAGCCAGCACCTGAAGATCCTCAAGTCCGCCGGTGTCGTCACCGGGGAGCGGTCCGGCCGTGAGGTGCTCTACCGGTTGGCCGACCACCATCTGGCCCACATCGTCATCGATGCCGTGGCCCACGCCGGTGAAGACCGTTGAGCGCTCCCGGAGTGCGCTCCACCCGTCAGCGTGCGGCGATTTCGGCGCTGTTGGAGACGATCGACGACTTCCGATCCGCTCAGGAGCTCCACGACGTCCTGCGTGAGCGCGGCGAGAACATCGGGCTGACCACGGTCTACCGCACGCTGCAGGCGATGGCCACCGCCGGCCAGGTCGACACGCTGCGCGCCGACACCGGCGAATCGGTGTACCGGCGCTGCTCGGAGCATCATCACCACCACCTGGTGTGTCGCGACTGCGGCGCCACGGTCGAGGTTGGCGACCGGGAGGTCGAGGACTGGGCCGCGCGGATCGCCGCCGAACACGACTTCGCCGACGTCAGCCACACCATCGAGATCTTCGGCACCTGCGCGGACTGCCGGAAATAGCCCGGTCAGCCGATCAGCGCGTCGCGAATGTCGGCACCCTTGGCCAGCACCAGCAGGACGAACGTGCGCAACGCATCGTCGGACAACCCCGAGCCGGGAAAGTTGTAGCGCAGCAACGCATCTGCAGACTGGGCATCCTTTTCGACCAGGGTCACCGTCCCGAGCTGACTCAGCCTCCCCTGCTCGACGGCCCGCTCCCGCAGCCCCTCGTCCAGCGGCAGGTCCCAGGCCAGGACCTGGGTGAACGACACCAGCTCCAGATCCTCGGCGACCGCCACAACCCGTATCGACGCCAGCGTGCCCTCATAGCGAACGGTCAGGGCGCCGTCTTCCTCGGCGTCGGTCGACAGCACCTCGGCGAGCACCGTCGCGAGGCGATCTTCCAACCCGGTCGGCCCGGCCACTACGCCGTCCCGAACCGGCGCTGCCGCGAGGCGTACTGCTCGCAGGCCTCCCACAGGTCGCGGCGGTCGTAGTCCGGCCACAGCTTCTCCTGGAAGATGAACTCGGCGTAGGCGGCCTGCCACAACATGAAGTTCGACGAACGCTGTTCGCCGGAGGTGCGGATCAGCAGGTCGACGTCGGGCATGTCGGGCCGGTGCAGATGCCGCGCGATGGTGGCCTCACTGATCCGATTCGGGTTGAGCCTGCCCGCGACGGCTTCGGCGGCGATAGCCTGTGCGGCTTCGGCGATCTCGGTGCGCCCCCCGTAGTTGACGCAGTAGTTGATGGTGATGACGTCGTTGCCGACGGTCATGTCCTCGGCGATCTCGAATTCCTTGATGACGCTGCGCCACATCTTCGGCCGCGAGCCCACCCAGCGCATCCGCACACCCATCGCGTTGAGGTTCTCCCGGCGGCGGCGCACCACCTCCCGGTTGAACCCCATCAGGAACCGGACTTCCTCGGCGGAGCGCTTCCAGTTCTCGGTGGAGAACGCATACACCGTCAACCATTTGATGCCGAGTTCGATGGCGCCGCAGGTGATGTCGATCAGCACCGCCTCGCCCATCTTGTGCCCCTCGGTACGGCCGAGGCCGCGCTGAGTGGCCCAGCGACCGTTGCCGTCCATCACCACCGCGACGTGATTGGGCAGCGCGTCGGCAGGGATCTGCGGAGCGACGGCCTTCGAGGTGTGTTGCGGCGGACGGCACGGCCCCCCGCCCGGCGGAGACGGCAGCTGCGGAAAGACCACCGGCCAGGTGGACTTGTCCGGGAACATCGGATAGTCGTCGGGCGCCGCCGGCAACTGCGGGAAGGCAGGCTTGCGCCCGGCCCGGTTCAACACCATGAGTTCCATCCTGCCCGAACGGCTTGGCGCCGCCCGCAGCTACCGTGCATCCGCCGTGGCGGCCCGCCTGTTTACGCCGTTGACCAACCCGGGGCCAGGTCCATCGCGACGAAGTCCAGTCGCCACAGACCCTGGAAGAACCGGCGCCCGAACTTCTCCAGATCGGACGCACTGGCCCGGTTCGGACCGCCGGCCTGCGACAGACCCGCGGCGATGTCGCGGATACTGCGGCGTCCGTCGATGCTCTGAACGAACGGCAGCTGCGCCGGGTTGAGCGGCATCCGCCAGCCCGGCCGGATGATCTCGTTGCCGTTGAGCCCGCACTTGAAGCGGAACATCGGCACGTAGTCGAGGCTTTCCGGCGTGGAGAAGTCGATCTGGTAGCTGCTCTTGGGCCGGTCGCGGCGGGTCGCCATGAAGAAGTGCCGCGCGTTGAGGGTGTGAATGCGCTCCATCACCGACCAGATCTTGGCCTCGGGCAGCTTGTTGATCGCCTCGTAGAAGCTGCCGGACGGCCCGGACACATCGTGGGCGTAGTACGGCGCCTTGAGCAGCCAGCCCTGGAAGTCCAGCCCGGCGGAGTCGGCGAGGTCGATACAGCCATCGACGTCGTAGCTCTTCGCGCGACCGTGCAGGAACGTGTCCACCAGGCCCGAATCCGAAGCCAGGTCGCCGGCGATCTTCAGGTACGGCCGCACGGGGTGCTCCGGGGAGAGCATCCGGATGGCATCGCGCACCACGTGGATCGACTCGTCGCTCTGCTCGAGACCCAGCTCCTGGAAGACCCCCTCGAGGATCTCGATCCCGAGCCGCCCGTAGCGGGCGTACAGCATGATCGCGGCGACGCCGTCGGGCCGCAGCTGGTCGGCTACCGCCTTCATGCCCACCTTCGGGTCGGCCATGTGGTGCAGCACACCGGTCGAGACCACCAGGTCGAAGTCGAGGCCCAGGGTGGACAACTCCTCGATCGGCAGCTGGTGCAGCTCGAGGTTCCACAGACCGTGCTTGTCCTTGAGGTACTGCTGATGGCCCAGGGACGCCTGGCTGATGTCGACGGCCACCACCTTGGACTGGGGGTTGTTGTAGGCGAAGACGGCAGCCTGGTTGGTGCCGCAGCCCGCGATGAGGATGTCCAGTTCCGCCCGGTACGGCTTGTCCGGCCACAGCACCTTGTGCGCGTGGCTCGGGTCGAACCATTCCCAGTTCCCGGCCGACCACGCCTGCAGGTCGTGGATGGGCGGCGGGTAGGTCCACCGCTCGTACTGCCGCGAAACAACGTCAGCGCGTGGGTTATCAGTCACTTCTTTGTGGCTCCTTTATTACATTGCCCCCGAGTGATCGGGTCAGACTTTAGTGGGGAGTATTCGGCCGATGCGGCGCGGCTCACACTCCGAGCGCCGCGACGGGTGTGTGAAACGCCTCCGTGGGCCGTCTCAGCTGGGCTGACCGGGGTGTCCGGGTTTCCCGGGCTCGCCGGGTTTCCCGGGCTGCCCCGGTGTTCCGCCGGGCCCGGCCGCGCCGCCGGCGCCGCCGGCACCACCCATACCGGGCTGACCGCCGGCACCACCTGCGCCGCCCGCACCGCCGGCGCCACCGTGGCCGCCTTGACCGCCTTCGCCGCCCCTGCCGCCGGCACCGCCCTGGCCACCCTTGCCGCCTTGACCACCGTGGCCGCCTTGACCACCCTTGCCACCCTTGCCACCCTTGCCGCCCTGACCGCCGAGGCCGCCCTCACCGGCGGCACCCGGGGCGCCGTCGGCACCATCAGCACCGTCGGCACCATCAGCACCATCAGCACCGGGGGCGTGAACCTGCAGGGGGACGGTGATCCCGAATCCAGGGCCGGCTTCGGCGCGCGCCTGAGCCGGCGGCAGCACCGCCGGAATCATTCCCGCGACCAGCAGCGCACCCGCCGCCGCACCGAAACCGTTCACGTAGCGCGGCGCAGCGTCATACGCCCTGCGCCCCCACCCGGTGTCATGAATCATTCGGCCTGCCTTCCGGATTGAGCCCTCGGATCGTGAAGTCGCACCAGCCTACCGCCGAGCCCGGACCAGTCCGCCGAAACCGGCCCAATCGCCCGGCTCGGCACTCGCGGCCGGCACCCTCAGACCGCGTCCGCTTCTGGGTCCGCCCCGGCGTCGATGTTCTGGCTCGCCCGCTGGACCCGTTCCACCAGCGGCAACGTCCGCAGCCGCCGCTCCAGATGCCACTGCAGATGCGCGGCCACCAGTCCGCTGGCGTGGCTGCGGTGCGCCGCCGTGGCGATCTCCGCACCCTCCCAGTCCCCGTCATGCAGCGCCGACATCAGCTCCAGCACACCCACCGGCGGGGTGGTCGCCCCGGCCGGGCGGCAATGCGCGCAGACGCTGCCGCCGGCGGCGACATGAAACGCCCGGTGCGGGCCGGGGGTGGCACAGCGGGCGCACTCGGTCAACGCCGGCGCCCAGCCCGCCACCGACATGGCGCGCAGAAGATAGGCGTCCAACACCAGCTCACGCGGGCGGCTGCCGTCGGCTACCGCCCGCAGTGCACCGACGGTGAGCCGGTGCAGCGCCGTCGCCGGGGCGCGCTCGGCACCGGCCAGGCGCTCGGCGGTCTCCAGCATCACGCAGGCGCAGGTGTAGCGGCCGTAGTCGCTGACGATGTCACCGGCGAACGAGTCCACCGACACCACCTGGGTGACGATGTCGAGGTTGCGCCCCGGATGCAGCTGCACGTCGATGTGCGCGAACGGTTCCAGTCGGGCGCCGAACTTACTGCGGGTACGACGCACGCCCTTGGCCACCGCGCGAACCAGCCCGTGGTCGCGGGTGAGCAAAGTGACGATCCGGTCGGCCTCGCCGAGCTTGTGCTGGCGCAGCACCACCGCCCGGTCCCGGTACAGCCGCATCGCACCAGTTTCGCACTGCACCGGACGCGTTGCGAGGACGGCGACCGGCGTGGCACGCCGATAGTCTCATCACCGATGACCTATCCGCCCGCGCCGTCCGGCGCCCGTTTCCCCACCGTCACCGAGCAGCTCTACCAACTGGCCAGCGGCGCGGTGACCTCGGTCGAGCTGGTCCGCCGTTCGTTGCACGCCATCGACGCCAGCCAGTCCACACTCAACGCCTTCCGGGTGGTGTTCACCGAGTCCGCGCTGGCCCAAGCTACCGAAGCCGACCGGCGCCGGGCGGCCGGCGGGCGGGCGCCGCTGTTGGGCATCCCGATCGCGGTCAAGGACGACACCGACATCGCGGGTGTCCCCACCTCGTTCGGCACCTCCGGCTACGTCGAGCCGGCCGGCGACGACGCCGAGATGGTCCGGCGCCTGCGAGCCGCCGGCGCGGTGATCGTCGGCAAGACCAACACCTGCGAGCTGGGTCAATGGCCGTTCACCAGCGGTCCGGGCTTCGGCCATACCCGCAATCCCTGGTCGCGCCGGCACACCCCGGGCGGGTCCTCGGGCGGCAGCGCCGCGGCCGTTGCGGCGGGCCTGGTCGCCGCGGCGATCGGCTCGGACGGCGCCGGCAGCGTGCGCATCCCCGCCGCATGGACCCACCTGGTCGGCATCAAACCGCAGCGGGGCCGGATCTCCACCTGGCCGCTGCCGGAGGCGTTCAACGGGATCACGGTCAACGGCGTACTGGCCCGTACCGTCGAGGACGCCGCGCTGGTGCTGGATGCGGCGTCGGGCAACGTCGAGGGCGATCGCCACCAGCCACCGCCGGTGACCGTCTCCGACTACGTGCGCACCGCCCCCGGGCCGCTGCGGATCGCGATCTCCACCCGGTTCCCCTTCACGGGGTTCCCGGCGCGCCTGCATCCGGAGATCAGGGCCGCGCTGGAACATGTCGCCGCCCAGCTGCGCCTGCTCGGGCACAGCGTGGTGCCTGGAAATCCGGACTACGGCCTACGGCTGTCCTGGAACTTTCTCGCCCGCTCGACCGCCGGGGTGTTCAACGCCGGCGGGCGTTACGACCCGGCCGACCTGGACCCTCGGACGCTGTCGAACATGCGTACCGGCCGGCTGCTGTCCCAGGCGATCCTGCGCCAGGCCCGCGCCCACGAGATCAAAGACAGGCGCCGGGTGGGCTCCATCTTCCGGATCGTCGACGTGGTTCTGGCGCCCACCACCGCCCAGCCCCCACCGCTGGTGAACAAGTTCGACGATCTGAGCACCACCGAAACCGATCGGGCCATGATCGCCGCCTGCCCGGTGACCTGGCCGTGGAACCTGCTGGGCTGGCCGTCGGTCAACGTGCCGGCCGGATTCACCGCCGACGGGCTGCCGATCGGGGTGCAGCTGATGGGGCCCGCACACAGCGACGGCCGGCTGGTTTCGCTGGCCGCCGAACTGGAGGGCATCAGCGGCTGGGCCGCCAAGCAACCCACGCCGTGGTGGCGCACCCAGCCCGACCGGCGCCCGTAGAGTCGGCGGAAAACCCCCTGCGACTTGGCCTTCTGCGCGGTCTGCGACTGTCCGCTAAGCTGACACGGTCGTACCGGACTGCGTAATCCGCGTAGCGTTCACCATGCGAAAGGCGTTTTCGAAAATGGCCACTCTGTCGTTGACCAAGCTTGCTGTCGCGGCTGGCAGTCTGGCGCTGTCGCTGCCGCTGTCCATGGGAGCCGGATTGGCGTCCGCTAGCCCCGACCTCACGCCGTTCGTCAACACCACGTGCAACTACGGACAGGTCAACCGGGCACTGCACGCCGAGAACCCGGCCGCGGCCGGTGAGTTCGACGCCGCGCCGAACGTGCAGGGCATGCTGCAGATGTTCCTGAACGCGCCCCCCGCCAAGCGGCAGCAGCTGGCGACCATGATCTCGGGCATGCCCGAGGCGCAGCAGTACATCGGCACGATCACCTCGGTCGCCGGTTCCTGCAACAACTACTGAACTGAACCGCCCGGTGGGCCCCCGCAGCAAGGTTCTGATCTCTGCTGGGGAGCTCACTGAGCTGTTGCGAGCCGGTGATCCGGTCAGCATCTTGGATATCCGTTGGAGCCTGGAGGTGCCCGACGGGCATCCGGCCTATCTGCGCGGCCACATCCCGGGGGCGGTCTACGTCTCGCTTGAGGACGAGCTGTCCGATCATTCGGTCACCGGGCGTGGTCGGCATCCGCTGCCGACCGGCCGCAATTTCGAAGCCGCCGCCCGCCGCTGGGGTGTGCGGCGCAACCGGCCGGTGGTTGTCTACGACGACTGGAACCGGGCGGGCTCCGGACGGTTGTGGTGGCTTCTGACCGCCTCGGGTCTGACCGACGTCCGGATTCTCGACGGGGGCCTTCAGGCCTGGATATCCGCCGGTGGCGAGTTGGAGCCCCGCGAGCGCACCCCGCAACCCGGCACCTTCACCGTGCTGCCCGAAGACTTCTCCGACGGTGTGCGGTCGACCCTGACCGCCGACGAGGCCGGCGACGGCGCCGAGGCCGGCACCTGGGCGCTGCTGGACGCCCGCGCACCCGCGCGGTTCCGCGGCGAAGAAGAACCCCTCGACAAAGTCGCCGGGCACATCCCGGGCGCCGTCAATCTGCCGTTCACCGCGGTGCTGGCCGACGACGGCACATTCCTGCCCGACGACGCCATCGCGCGACTTCTCGCCGAACGCGGCATCGGCTCCGGCGACAGCGTCGGGGCCTACTGCGGCTCGGGGGTCAGCGCGACAGTGCTGGTAGCGGCACTTGCTGCGACCGGCCGTGATGCCGCGCTGTTCCCGGGCTCCTGGTCGCAGTGGAGTTCGGACCCGTCCCGGCCGGTGGCCAGGGGCGACCACTAAGTCAGGTGGAAGTCCGCCGGATCCGGGCTGCTCAGCATCTGGTTCATGGTGGTGCGGTCGAACGGCCACAGATCGATGTTCCCGTCCTCGGTCAGATACCAGGAATTGCAGCCGGTGTTCCACACCGTCGGGCCCATCGCGGTGGCGACGTCGTCATTGAAGCGGGTGGTGGCCTGCTCGGTGACCTCCACGGTGGTCAACTCCCCCGCCCGGAACTTCTCCAGCCACTGCGCGATGTAACCGGCGGTCAGCTCCGAGGTGTACTGCAGCGAGATCGATCCGGTGGGTGAGTTCGGCCCGAGCACGGTGAACAGGTTCGGGAACCCCGGGATCGCGGTCATCCGGTAGGCGCGCGGCCCCTTGGCCCAGGCGTCGTCGATGTCGATGCGGTCGCGACCGATCAGCCGCATGGGCCGCATGTAGTTGTGCGCCGCAAACCCGGTCGCCAGCACGATGATGTCGGCGTCCCGGTGGGTGCCGTCGGCGGTGCGGATCCCGCCAGCGGTGACTTCGGCGATGCGAGCGGTCACCAGCTCGGCGTTGCCGGAGCCGATCGCCCGGTAGTAGCTTCCCGAGACCACCTGACGCTTGCACAGCGGCTGGTAATCAGGTTCGAGTTTGGCCCGTAATTCTTTGTCGCGCACCTGAATTCGCAGACACAACCGCGCGTATTCCTGCACCGCCCGGCGCCGCCAGGACGGCCGGGTGGTGACGTCGGTGAGCAGCGCCGAGCCACCGAATGCCATCATCCGGTACAGCGCACGATGCAGCGCCGGGAACCGTGCCAGGACCGCCGCGATGCCGGGAAGCTGCCGGATCGACATCGGCGCCCACAAGATCCACTGCGCCGAACGGACGTAGTGGTCGATCGAGGAGGCGTCGGGCTGCAGCGCCGAAACCACCTGCACTCCGGTCGAACCGGTGCCGATCACCGCGATACGTTTTCCGGTGGTGTCGAGGTCATCGTCCCAGCGAGCGGTGTGCACCACCGGCCCGGCGAAATCGGCCAGACCCGGGATGTCGGGGGTGAACGGGTGATGCAGCACGCCGGTCGCGCAGATCACGAAGTCGGCGATCAGCGTCTCTCCGGCGGCCGTGGTCAGGCTCCAGTGCCCGGTCTCGTCCCACACCAGGTCGGTGACCTCGGTGTCGAGCCGGATCAGCGGTGCCAGACCGAGCTGGTCGACGACGTCGCGGTGGTAGCGCGCAATGGTGGTTCCGGTGGCCCAGGTGTGCTGCCAGTCGGGCTTGGGGGCAAAACCGAACTGGTAGATCTGCGACGGCACGTCGCAGCGCAGCCCCGGGTAGTGGTTCCAGTACCAGACGCCGCCGACGTCGGAGCCCTTCTCCAGGACGGTGACGTCGGTGAATCCCCGCTCCCGCAGGACGTAGGCGGTGGTGATGCCGGCGACGCCGGCGCCGATCACGATGACGCGGGGCTCACGTCCGCTCATGCCTGGGGGTCAGCGTCAGCTGCGCAGCGCTGCGACCGCATCGACAAGCAGCTGGCGGGCCCGGTCGGCGTCGACCATCGCCGGCGGCTGACCGCGCACCGGCGCAGGCGTCGCGGTGACCTGCACCATCGCGTCGCCGAGGTAGGCGGTGAAGGTGTAGGACTCGCGGGACTGCTGCTGCCCTTCCTTGTCGGTGATCTCGATCTCCGAGTGCGAACCCGATGTCTGCGCCTTGTCGATGGCAGGGGCGTCGACCGCGTCGAGGTAGCCGGTGAGCTTGCCGGCCTCGAACGACACGTGCTTGCACTTCTCGGCGAGCGCGGAGTCGTAGGGAATGTCCGAGTCGGCCTGCATGGCGATCGCGACGAGCTGGTTACCGGCGCCGTTGACCGACAGCATCGACATCTTGCCCCGGATGCCCTTGGGTGGCCGGCCGCTGCTGGACGCGTAGTCGGCGCAGTCCGACGGCTCGAAGGTCACGCCGGGCGGCATCTTCTGCGGCCCGAGGATCTTGGGGTCGATGTCCTTGGGACCTTGGTGCTGGGTCTTGAAGTCCGAACCGAACGTCGACTCGACGTTGAACAGCTTGGTGGTGTCGAAGGGCTTATGGCTCCCTCCGCAACCCGTCAGTGCTTGCGCACACAGGACCAGGCCAACAGAGGAGACGAGCAACGACTTGCGTACCGGCACCCAAGGAATGTACCCAATGCCGCGCTGCGGAGCGGGCGCACGTCCCAGGTGGGTGGTCGGCGTGTCCGTCGGGAGTGCTCAGAAGCCGAGGCGACCGAGCTGTTTCGGGTCACGCTGCCAATTCTTGGCGACCTTGACCCGCAGGTCGAGAAAGACTTTGGTGCCCAGAAGCTTCTCGATCTGGGTGCGCGCGGCGGTGCCCACCTCGCGCAGCCTGGCGCCGCCCCGGCCGATCACGATCCCCTTCTGACTGTCGCGTTCGACGTAGAGCAGCGCGTACACCTTGATCAGGTCGTCCTTGCCGTCCTGGCCCTCACGCCTTTCGATGTCGTCGATCACCACCGCCAGCGAGTGCGGCAGTTCGTCTCGCACCCCTTCCAGCGCGGCCTCCCGGATGAACTCGGCCATCAATGTCTCTTCCGGCTCGTCGGTCAGCTCGCCGTCGGGGTAGAAGGCCGGCCCCACCGGCAGCGCCGCGGCCAGCACGCCGATCAGCACATCGACCTGTTCACCGCTGACGGCCGACACCGGCACGATCTCGGCCTCCGGTGCCAGCTCCCCGACGGCCACCAGCTGCGCGGCGACCCGATCGCGCGAGGTCTTGTCGATCTTGGTGACGACGACCACCAGCGTGGTCTTGGGGGCGACCTCCCGGATCTGTTCGATGATCCAGCGGTCCCCCGGGCCGATCGCCTCATCAGCCGGGATACACAGCCCGATGACGTCGACCTGGGAGTAGGTGTCGCGGACCAGGTCGTTGAGCCGCTTGCCCAGCAGGGTGCGCGGACGGTGCAGCCCGGGAGTGTCGACCAGGATGATCTGGAAGTCATCACGGTGCACGATGCCGCGGATGGTGTGCCGGGTGGTCTGCGGCCGGTTGGAGGTGATCGCCACCTTCTGCCCCACCAGCGCGTTGGTCAATGTGGACTTGCCGGTGTTGGGGCGTCCGACGAAACACACGAAGCCGGAATGGAATTCAGTCATCTGCTGCCTCCTCGCCGTCGGGCTCCGCGGCCGGAGTGATCAGTACGGTGGCGATCCGCACCCGCCCCCGGCCGTCACGGTTGCCTTCGGCCTGCAGCCGCAGCCCGTGTGAGGTTACCTCGGAGCCGGGCAGCGCAACCCGGCCGAGCTCCAGCGCCAGCAGACCGCCCACGGTCTCGACGTCCAGATCCGGGTCGAACTCCACGCCGCACAACTCACCGACGTCCTCGATGGGCAGCCGCGCGGAAACCCGAAACCTGTTGTCGCCCAAATCCTGCACCGGGGCGACTTCACCCTGGTCGTACTCGTCGGCGATCTCCCCGACGATCTCCTCCAACACATCCTCGATGGTCACCAGGCCGGCTATCGCGCCGTACTCGTCGACCAGCAGGGCCATGTGGTAGCGGCTGCGCTGCATGTCGTGCAGCAGGGCGTCGAGCGCCTTGGAGTCCGGCATGAACACCGCCGGTCGCATCACCTGCGCCACGGTGGTGTCGCGTCCGCCGTTCGTCGAGTAATAGGTCTGCTGGACAAGGTCTTTGAGATAAACCACGCCGAGAATGTCATCGACGTTCTCGCCGACCACCGGGATGCGGGAGTGGCCGCTGCGCACCGCCAACGAGGTGGCCTGGCCGGCGGACTTGTCGTGCTCGATCCAGACCATCTCGGTGCGCGGCACCATCACCTCGCGGGCGGGGGTGTCGGCCAGCTCGAACACCGACTGGATCATCCGGCGCTCATCGGCGGCCACCACCCCGCGCTGCTGTGCCAGGTCGACGACCTCACGTAACTCGATTTCGGAGGCGAACGGCCCGTTGCGGAAGCCGCGCCCCGGGGTCAGCGCGTTGCCCAGCACCACCAGCACCCGGCTGATCGGTGTGAGCAGCACCGAAATGACTTGCAGCGGAAGCGCTGTCGCCAAGGCGATCGAGTAGGCGTTCTGGCGGCCCAGGGTTCGTGGGCCCACGCCGATCACCACGAAGCTCACCACCACCATGACCGCGGCGGCACCGAACAGCCCCCAGTCGAGGCCGAGCACCGCGTGCAGGAGGAACACCAGCAGTGCGGTGGCGGTGATCTCGCAGGTGATGCGCAGCAGCACCACCAGGTTGATGTATTGCGGTCGCTCGGTCAGCAGTTTGTTCAGCCACACCGCGCCGGGACGTTTGGCCCGCACCAACTCCTCGACCCGCGCCGGCGAGACGGTGGTGACCGCCGCATCGATCGCCGCGAACAGCCCGCCCAGGCCGATCAGCGCGATCACGCCGAGTAACAGCGGTGTGCTGCTCACAGTTCGTCGAAGTACCTGGACTTGTCCAGCAACCGGCGGTCCTTCTCGCTCTGGGTCTGCACCCGGTAGGTCTCCACCTGGTCGGCCACCCACTCCTCCAGCAGCCGGCGCTGCAGCGCGAACATCTCTTTTTCCTCGTCCGGCTCGGCGTGGTCGTAGCCCAGCAGGTGCAGGACGCCGTGGACGGTGAGCAGTGCCAGCTCCTGGCCGAGCGAATGCCCGGACGCGGCAGCCTGCTCGGCGGCGAACTCCGGGCACAGCGCGATGTCGCCGAGCATCGACGGGCCGGGCTCGGGGGCGTCCGGGCGGCCGCCGGGCTCCAGCTCGTCCATCGGGAAGCTCATCACGTCGGTGGGCCCGGGCAGGTCCATCCAGCGCATGTGCAGGTCGGCCATCGCGGCGGTGTCCAGCAACACCATCGACAGCTCCGCACCCGGATTGACGTCCATCTTCGCCAGCACGAACTTGGCGACGCTGACCAGCTCGACCTCGGAGACGTCCAGGCCGGACTCGTTGGAGACCTCGATGCTCATCGGCGCGACCTGCCTTGTGATGCGCGCCGCGACGCCCGGTTCATCTCCAGCCCGGGCCCGGTGCGCTGCGCCTCGTGGCGGGAATAGGCGTCGACGATGTCGGAGACCAGCCGGTGTCGGACCACGTCCACGCTGGTCAGCTCCGCGACGCAGATGTCGTCTATCTCGTCGAGGATGTCCACCGCGGCCCGCAGGCCCGACTTCGCCCCGCCCGGCAGGTCGATCTGGGTGACGTCGCCGGTGACGACCATCTTGGAGCCGAACCCCAGCCGGGTCAGGAACATCTTCATCTGCTCGGCGGTGGTGTTCTGCGCCTCGTCGAGAATGATGAACGCGCTGTTGAGGGAGCGGCCGCGCATGTACGCCAGCGGCGCCACCTCGATCACCCCGGAGCTCATCAGCTTGGGAATCAGCTCGGCGTCCATCATGTCGTGCAGTGCGTCGTAGAGCGGACGCAGATACGGGTCGATCTTCTCGCTCAGCGTGCCGGGCAGAAAGCCAAGGCTCTCACCGGCTTCCACCGCCGGCCGGGTCAGGATGATGCGGGTCACCTGTTTGGACTGCAGCGCGCTGACCGCCTTGGCCATGGCCAGGTAGGTCTTGCCCGTGCCGGCCGGACCGATGCCGAACACGATGGTGTTGGCGTCGATCGCATCCACATAGCGCTTCTGGTTGAGCGTCTTGGGCCGGATCGTCTTGCCGCGCCGGGACAGGATGTCGAGGCTGAGTACTTCGGCCGGCGACTCGTTGCCGGTTCCCACCAGCATGCCGACGCTGTGCCGCACGGTCTCAGGCGTCAGGGACTGACCACCGGCAACGATCGCCACCAACTCGGAGATCACCCGCTCGGCCAGCGCCACATCGGCCGGTTCCCCGGAGAAGGTGATCGCATTGCCGCGTACGTGCAGGTCGGCGGTCAGGAGGCGCTCAAGCGCGCGCAGGTTCTCGTCGGCGGAACCCAGCAGACCCATGACGAGGTCGGGCGGAACATCGATGCTGCTGCGAACCTGGGAGGCGGCGCTGGTATCGCGGGACGTCACGTGGCTTCCGATGCCTGCTTCCTGGGGGCCTGTACAGCAATAAGACGGACGCCTCAGTCTACCGTCGGCCTCCGTCAGCTCCCAGCGGTTCGCCCCGGACCAATCGGTACCAAATTCAGTGCCAGGAGCGGTACCATGGTCGAGTGCCGTCTCTGAACATCACCTTCACCGAGGACGAGCTGGCCGCGGTCCGCGCCGCCGCAGGCGACGAGAACGTCTCGCTGCGCGCGTTTGCCCATCGCGCGGTTGTCACCGCAGCCAGCGAACATCGCCGTCGAGTCACCGAGGCGGCTGCACTGGTGGCACAACGCTCCGCCGAATTGAATCGTCGCCTGGCTTGACCGAGTTCCTGGACCGCGACGACGTACTCACCGCCGGCGCGTTCGCCGTGGGTCAGCCGTGTGAAGTCGGTGACTACGGTCTGCTGGATTCCGCCGTCGCGAGGCCCCGGGCGACGGTATTCGGCGTGGACGCCTACCCCGACCTGTACACGAAGGCGGCGGGATTGTTGCAGTCACTGGCCCGCAACCATGCCATGGTGGACGGGAACAAGCGCACCGCATGGGCGTCGGCGTGGACCTTCCTGCACATCAACGGCGTTGAGCTCTCGCCTGAATTCGACGTCGATGCGGCCGAGGTGTTCATAAACGATGTCGCCCAACACGGCGAGCTCTCGGTCGAGGACATCGCCGCCATGCTGGCGTCGTTCGCGACCGGGTGAGCGGTTTGTTCAAGACGGCACGGTGCCGCCCGGGCGAGACTGGCGGTATGAGCGATGAGACCTTCACCCCCGCCCTGGGCCGGCTGGCGCCGACCCGCCTGCTCGGCGCCGGCTTCTTCGACACCGTCGTGGCGATGACGCGCGAGCGGTTGTGGCGGGGACTGACCGTCATGCACCTGGCTCCGCGCCCCGGCGATGCGATCCTCGACGTGGGTTGCGGCACCGGATCTTTGGCGCTGCTGGTTGCGCGTGTCGAGCCGCAGGCCACGGTTACCGGCCTGGACCCCGATCCGAAGATCCTGGCGGTGGCACGCGGCAAAGATGCCGACGCCCGAGTCCGCTGGCTGACCGGGATGGGCGATGCGCTGGTGGATTCGGTGGGCGCGGAGTCGATGGACGCCGTGACATCGAGCCTGGTGCTGCATCAGTGCCCGATGGGCGTCAAACGCGCCATCCTGGCATCGATGTTCGCGGTGCTGCGCCCGGGAGGCCGGCTGGTGATCGCCGATTTCGGGTTGCAGCGGACGCCGTTGATGCGCTTGGCGTTTCGGTTCGTCCAGTTCGCCGACGGCAAGACCGATACCCAACCCAACGCCGACGGTGTGCTCCCGGAACTGATTTCGGCTGCCGGCTTCGTCGATGTTCGCGAGGCCGAAGTGATCGCCACCGTCAACGGAACCATCTCGATCTATACCGCCCGAAAACGGTGATCACCCGAGGGTGTGGCGCACTACCGCCGGGGTCAGGCCCATCATCTCGCGCATCTGCCGGGTGAAGTGAGCCTGATCGGAGAACCCGGCCGTCACCGCGGCCTCGGCCATCGGCACACCGGACTGCAACGCCTCGACGGCCCGGCGCAGCCGCGCCCAGATCCGCCACCGGGTCAGCGGCATACCCAATTCCCGGCGCGCCAGCGCCCGCAGGCGCTGTGGCGAAATACCCAGTGTGGCAGCAAGATCCGATATGGCGACATCGCGGCCGGCCAGCATGGCCAGTGCCGTCACCAGGCGAGGATCAAGCTCTTGTGACGTTCCCCGGCATGCTGTTGCGACGTCGTCCCGGCGCAGTCCGACCAGTTCGGGGGCGAGCGCTATCCCGGGGGCGTACCGCTCCCGTAATCCGTCGGCGAACCGGCAGTGCGGCTCGATGTAGTAGGTGATCAGATCGGCTGCGGCCTGGATGCGATGGGCCGTCATCGGCGAGATCACCAGCGCGGCACCGCGATAACTGATTCCGGGCCGGTCGACCATGGTGACCTCGCCGCGCCCGGCGACCACAATCTGGTAGGCACCGTGGCGGTGGATCGGTCCGCCGCCCACCGGCCCGCGGTAGACCGCGTAGCCGTCGCTGATGGTCAGCTCCACCGCCTCAGCCCCAGCGCGGCGTCAGCACCCCGAGTGCCCCCAGCGCGACCGCCGCCGCCGTCGAGGTACGCAGCACGGTCGGGCCCAGCCGGGCGGCGACGGCGCCGGCATCGGTGAGCGCCGTCAACTCCGCCTGCGTGATGCCACCCTCCGGGCCCACCACCAGGGCCACCGCCCGGGCGGCGGACATGTCGGGCAGCCCGGCGCCGGCCGCGTCGTGCAGCACCAGCACCGTCGCGCCCGCGGAAACCTGCGAGCGAACCCACGCCACCAGCTCGGGGGTGCCCAGCACGCCGTCCACCGGCGGCACCCAGGCCCGGCGGGACTGCCCGGCGGCCGCCCGGGCCACCGCGGCCCACCGGCGCAGTCCCTTGTCGGCCCGCGGGCCGTCCCAGCGGGCCACACACCGCTCTGCCTGCCAGGCGATAAAGGCATCGGCGCCGGCCTCGGTGGCCAGCTCGATCGCCAGCTCGGAGCGTTCGGATTTGGGCAGGGCCTGCACCACCGTGACCGGCGGGGCGGGCGGGGCGACCTCGCGGCGTTCCACGACCCGGGCGCGCAGCCCGTCGCGGCCGGCCTCCTCAACCTGGCAGTCAGCCAACACCCCGGCACCATCCCCCAATGTCAGATGCTCACCGGGCCGGATCCGGCGCACCGTGGCGGCGTGGAATCCGGCATCACCCTCGACGACGGCCACCCCACCCACTTCGGGCAGTGCCCCGACGTAGAACAGGCCGGCCAAGGCTCAGCGGCCGGTGAAGGTCTCGCGCAGTCGGCTGAACAGCCCGCCGCCGTGCGGGGCGTGAGCGGAGCGGACCTGCGCGACCTCACGATCGCGGTGCTCCTTGAACTTGCGCAGCAGCTCGGTGTCGTGGTGGTCGAGACGATCGGGCACCACGACCTCGATGTGGGCGTGCAGGTCGCCACGCGCCCCGGACCGCAACGCCGGCATTCCGTGGCCGCGCAGCACGATGACCGCGCCCGGCTGAGTGCCGGCGGGCACGGTGATGTCGGTGGCGCCGTCCAGGATCGCCTCCACGGACACCGTGGTGCCCAGGGCGGCGTCGACCATAGGCACCGAGACATGGCAGTGCAGGTCGTCGCCGTCGCGGGCAAAGAGCTCGTGGGTCTGCTCGTGCACCTCGACGTAGAGATCACCGGCCGGCCCGCCGCCGGGGCCCACCTCACCCTGGGCGGAGAGTCGGACCCGCATCCCGTCGCCGACGCCGGCGGGGATCTTCACCGCGATCTCGCGGCGCGCCCGTACCCGGCCGTCGCCCGCGCACTGGTGGCACGGATCCGGGATGACCTCGCCGACGCCGCGGCAGGTCGGGCAGGGACGTGACGTCATCACCTGGCCGAGCAGCGAGCGTTGCACGCTCTGTACCTCGCCGCGGCCGTGGCACGTGTCGCAGGCGGCGGGCCGGGAGTCGCCGTTGGTGCCGCGTCCCTGGCAGCGATCACAGAGCACCGCGGTGTCGACGGTGACGTGCTTGGTGACACCGGTGGCGCACTCGGTGAGGTCCAGGCGCATCCGCAGCAGCGAGTCCGAACCCGGCCGGACCCGGCCGATCGGGCCGCGGGAGGTCGCGCCGCCGCCGAAGAACGCCTCGAAGACGTCCCCGAGACCCCCAAATCCGCCGAATCCGTTCCCGGCTCCCATGCCGCCGCTCTCCAGCGGGTCACCGCCGAGGTCGACGATGCGGCGCTTCTCCGGGTCGGAGAGCACTTCATAGGCGGCGCTGATCTCCTTGAACTTCGCCTGCGCGGCCTCGTCGGGGTTGACGTCGGGGTGGTATTTGCGCGCCAGCTTGCGGTAAGCGCGTTTGAGTTCGGCGTCGCCGACGCCCTTATCGACGCCCAGCAGCCCGTAATAGTCGCGTGCCACGCCTGACCTTCCCCACTTCTGGTCTGAAAACTCTGGTGGCCGCAGGTCAGCGGGCCCCGAGCACTTCACCGATATACATCGCAACTGCTGCGACGCTGGCGATAGTTCCCGGATAGTCCATCCGGGTGGGACCCAGCACCCCCATGCCCCCGTACACGGTGCCCTGCGACCCGTAGGCGGTGGACACCATCGAGGCGCCGGCCATCTCCTGCGCCTCGGTCTCGTGACCGATGCGCACCGTGACTTTACCGGCCTCCTGCTGCACGGCGAGCAGCCGCAGCACCACGACCTGCTCTTCGAGCACCTCCAGCACCGAACGCAGCGAGCTGCCGAAGTCGGCGGCGTTGCGGGTCAGGTTGGCGGTGCCGCCCAGCAGCAGACGTTCCTCGCGGTGCTCTACCAGCGATTCCAGCAGCACCGTCGCCGACCGTCCGACAGCGTTGGCCAGCCCGGGGGAAAGCCCGCTGCGCCCGTCGAGGTGCCCGGCGAGTTCGGCGACAGCGGTGGACGCCGCCGAGATCCGTTTGCCCTCCAGCGCGGCGCCCAGCAGCTCCCGCAGCTGGCTGAGCTGGACGTCGTCGATGGAGTCCCCCAGTTCGACGATGCGCTGGTCGACTCGTCCGGAGTCGGTGATCACCACCAGCAGCAACCGCGCCGGGGTCAGCGCGATCACCTCGAGATGGCGCACCGTGGACACCGACAGGGTCGGGTACTGCACGACGGCCACCTGCCGGGTCAGCTGGGCCAGGGTGCGCACCGCACGCCGCAGTACGTCGTCGAGGTCGACACCGGAGTCCAGGAAGGACAGGATCGCCCGGCGCTCCGCGCTCGACAGCGGCTTGACCTCGTCGATGCGGTCGACGAACTCGCGGTAGCCCTTCTCGGTGGGTACCCGCCCGGAACTGGTGTGGGGCTGGGCGATGTAGCCCTCGGCTTCCAGCACCGCCATGTCATTGCGGACAGTGGCCGATGAAACCCCGAGGTTGTGCCGCTCGACCAGCGCCTTGGAGCCGATCGGCTCCTTGGTGGCCACGAAGTCGGCGACGATGGCCCGCAGCACCTCGAAGCGACGATCGTCCGCCACGCTCATCTGCTACCCGCCTCATTGTCCGGACCGGAGACCCCGATTTTACGGTGTTGCGATCCGCCGAGTCTCGATACGCCGCACGGTCTCCTGCTAAGAAGACCTCACCGGCCGGGGTCAGCGCGACATTGCGGGTGTTGCGGCCGGCTGAAGTGCAGCTCCTCGGCGACCAGCACGAAGTGTCGGAGCTTGCGCGTGTTGATGTCGATGAGCAGGAATCGTAGCTATGACTCAGGGCGCCACGTGGCCTTCGATCACCGGCCGGTCCGGTCCCGGTCCGGCCTTGAGTTCGACGCCCGAGCGGCCCAGCCGATGGGCGCCGTCGATCAGGGCATCGACGACCCGGGCCGCTTCGATGTAGCCGAGGCCTTCCGGGGGGTGCACGTTGGACACGCAGTTGCGTTCTGCGTCGGTGCGTCCGGGCCGCGGCAGGTGCGTCAGGTACACCCCGAGGCTGGCCGCCACCGACAGCCCCGGCCGCTCACCGATCACCACGACCACGGTCTGGACACCCATCGCCGCACCGATGTGGTCGCCGAGGGCCACCCGGGCCCGGGTGGCGATCACCGGCGCCGCGATCGAGCGGTGTTCGCCGATGACATCGGCCAGCGCTCGCAGCAGCGGCACCCCGTGCTCGGCCAGTGCCGCCGACGAGAGCCCGTCGCACAACACGATGCCCACTTCTGCTCGGCTGCACGGTATTTGGCTGAGATCGGCGGGTTGACGGCCCAGATCGGGCCGGCGCAGGTATTCCTGGCGGCCGGTGGCCCGGCCGGTCACCACGACGGGTTCACCGAGTCCCAGGCCGGCGACGCCGCGCACCAGGTGGTCGACATCCAACGGCCGGCGCACCGCGTCGCGGGCCAGGGCGTGCGCCGCCCGGAATTCCAGCACGCTGCGGGTCGGTTGCGCATCACCGGCCCGGCCCAGCCCGATCCGCGCCTGGGTATGACGGCGCAGCTCCTGCCAGATATCTTCGGGCTCAACGGGTCTGGGAGCCATGTCGCTCACGGCGGGGCCGCCAGGGATCGCAGCGGGGAGCCCTCCACCGCGGTCGGCAGCACCCGCCCGGATTCGTCGGCGATACCGATGCCCTGCAGCCAGTCCTCGAATTCCGGCGCCGGACGCAGTCCCAGCACCGCCCGCGCGTACAGCGCGTCGTGGAAGGACATGCTCTGGTAGCCCAGCATCACATCATCGGCGCCGGGCACGGTGATCACGAAGTTGCAGCCGGCCACCCCGAGCAGCGTGAGCAGGGTGTCCACGTCGTCCTGGTCGGCCTCGGCGTGGTTGGTGTAGCAGACGTCGACACCCATCGGCAGGCCGAGCAGCTTGCCGCAGAAGTGATCTTCGAGCCCGGCCCGGATGATCTGCTTGCCGTCGTAGAGGTATTCCGGTCCGATGAACCCGACGACGGTGTTGACCAGCAGCGGCGCGAATTCCCTTGCCACCGCGTACGCCCGGGCCTCCAGGGTCTGCTGGTCCACCGGCCGGCCGCCGGTGCCCAGGTGGGCGTGCGCGCTCAGCGCCGAGCCCTGGCCGGTCTCGAAATACATCACGTCGTCGCCGACCGTGCCGCGCCGCAGCGAGCGCCCGGCGTCGTGTGCGGTGCGCAGTAGGTCGAGGTTCACCCCGAAGCCACGGTTGGCGCCTTCGGTGCCGGCGATCGACTGAAACACCAGATCGACCGGCGCACCCCGGCCGATCAGGTCGATGGTGGTGGTGACGTGGGCGAGCACGCAGGATTGGGTCGGGATCTCATAGCGCAACCGGATGTCATCGAGCAGATGCAGCAGATCGGCTGTGGCACTTGGCGAGTCGGTGGCGGGGTTGATGCCGATCACCGCGTCACCGCAGCCGTGCAGCAGCCCGTCGAGTGTCGCCGCGGCTACGCCTTTGGGATCGTCGGTGGGGTGGTTGGGCTGCAGTCGGGTGGCCAGCCGACCCGGTAGGCCCAGGGTGGTGCGGAACGCGCTGGTCACCGGGACGGCGCGAGCCACCGCAATGAGGTCCTGATTGCGCATGAGCTTGCTGACGGCAGCGACCATCTCGGGTGTCAGTCCCGGGGCCAGGCGCCGCAGCGTGTCCGCCGCCGCGGGGGTGGCCACCACCTCCAGCAACCAGTCCCGCAACCCGCCGACGGTCAGGTGCGACACCGCCCGGTAGCTCTCGCGGTCGTGGCGATCGATGATCAGCCGGGTCACCTCGTCGGTTTCGTACGGCACCACAAGGTCATTGAGGAAGGTGTCCAGCGGCACGTCGGCGAGCGCCCACTGCGCCGCCGCGCGTTCGGCGTCTCCGACGGCGGCGCAACCGGCCAGCTCGTCACCGGAGCGCTGCGGGGTGGCCTTGGCCAGCAGGTCGATCAGCCCGTCGAACTGGTAGGAGGTACCGGCCAGGGTCTGCGTGTAGGTGGTCACGTCACCCCTCCCAGAGCCGCCGGAATGCCGCCGGTGCCAGTGTCACATACCGCCGCCGTACCGATATCGTCGTATTCTAGGCGTCTACCTGCGTTTACACCTTTTTCGAGTCAATACCGGGTTGAATTGGTGTTGGAGTTCTCCGGTGCCGTTTGTGAGCCTGGGTTTGC
The DNA here is from genome assembly GCF_020181635.2 of Mycobacterium zoologicum. Lineage (NCBI taxonomy): Bacteria > Bacillati > Actinomycetota > Actinomycetes > Mycobacteriales > Mycobacteriaceae > Mycobacterium > Mycobacterium zoologicum. The sequence goes on from NZ_JAYJJS010000002.1 coordinate 136,407, forward strand.
AGTCGGGAACCATGAACTGCACCGCGACAGCCCCCACCGTGGGGAGTCACCTGAGATGGAGGTTGCGCCGACGCCATGTCCGATTTCCCCTACACGGATCGATTCACCGTCAACCGGGTACTGCCCGAGAAGGGCCGACCGCGCGACGAGGTATTGGCCGAACTGCGTCAGATGGCCGCCGCCGAAGATCCCACCTGGGAGACCGGCAAGGTGTCGGGAACCATGTACTGCGGTGACCACGAGCACTACCGCTTCCTCGACGAGGCGTTCGGGCTGTTCGCTCACGTGAATGTACTGCAACGCGACATCTGCCCGTCCGCAACGAAATTCGAGGGTGAGGTGATCGCGATGGCCCTGGATCTGATGCACGCCGACGCGGTCACCGACACCGAGCCGGTCGGCATGGTCACCACCGGGGGAACGGGCAGCATCATCCACGCGCTGCTGGCCTACCGCGACCACGCCGCGGCGCACCGGGGCATCACCCGGCCCAACTTCATCAAGCCCGAGACCGGCCACCCGGCATTCGACAAGGGTTGTCACCTGTTCGGCATCGAATTGCGCCGTGCGCCCATCGATCCGGTGACGACTCAGGTCGACGTCGACTGGGTGGCGAACAACATCGACGAGAACACCATTGCGATCATGGGCTCGGCCTGCAACTACGGCTACGGCACGGTCGACCCGATTCCCGAGCTGGGTGAGCTCGCGTTGCAACGCGGGGTGGGCTTGCACGTCGACGGCTGTTTGGGCGGTTTCGTGCTGCCGTTCGCCCAGGAGCTGGGTTATGACGTTCCGCTCTTCGACTTCCGGGTGCCCGGCGTCACCAGCATCTCCGCGGACAACCACAAGTACGGCTACGCGTTGAAGGGCGCCTCCACACTGCTGTTCCGCGACAAGGCCTATCGCAACGCGCAGTACTTCTATCTGCCGGAATGGTCTGGGGGCAAATATCATTCGCCGGGTATCGAGGGTTCCCGATCGGGTGGTCTGATCGCCGCCGCGTGGGCGTCGATGGTGCAGCTGGGACGTGAGGGCTACCGCGGCTACGCCCAGGCCATCCTGGAGACCGCGTTCACCATGCAGGACGCCGTGCGCAGCCACCCCGAGCTGAAGATCCTGGGCTCACCGACGTTCTGCTTCAGCTTCCGCTCCGACGAGTTCGACATCTATCACGTCGCCGACGCGATGAAGCCCAAGGGCTGGCGCTTCAACGGCCAGCAATACCCCAACGCCATCCACATGGCGGTCACCCGGCCGCAGACCCAGCCCGGCGTGGCGGAGGCGTTCGCCGCCGACCTCGACGACGCGGTCGAGTACGCCAGGAAGAAGACTGCGGCCGGCGAGGCGCCGATCAGCGCCGCGATCTACGGGGGCATCCCGGGCGGAATGACCGACGAGGCAGCACAGTTCATCGAACTGTTCATGGAGCGGATGCTCGACACCCAGCAGTCGTTGCCGCCGGTATGACCGATCGTGTCGTTCTGGCCGTCGACCTCGGCACCGGCGGTCCGAAGGTCGGATTCGTCGCGCTGGACGGCACGGTGCTGTGGTCGGATCTCGTGGACGTGCCCACGCAGTACGGTCCGGGCGGGTCGGCGACGCAGGATGCCGGACTGTGGTGGGAGATCATCCGCGACACCACCCGGCGCGGGCTCGTCGAAAGCGGCGTGCAGGGCGATCAAGTCGCCGGGGTGTCGATCACCGGACAGTGGGCCAGCACGGTTCCCGTCGGCGCCGACGGCCGCCCGGTCGGCCCGTGTGTGATGTGGATGGACACCCGCGGAGCGCCCTACAGCCGCAAGGCATTCGGCGGCCGATTGCAGGGCTATCGGCTGCGGGCACTGCTGAGCTGGATCCGCCGAAACGGGGGAATCCCCAGTGCCAGCGGCGACGACCCGGTCGGGCACATGCTGCACCTGCGGCACGGTGATCGGGCGGTGTTCGACGCCGCCGACTGGCTCATGGAGCCGGTCGACTACCTGAGCATGCGCTTCACCGGACGGGCTGCCGCCTCAGGCGCGTCGATGATGGGCGCCTGGCTGACCGACAACCGTAACCCGGGTGCGCTCGACTACGACGACGTGCTGGTACGCCAGTCCGGTGTCGACCGGTCGAAGCTGCCGCCGCTGGTTCCGACCGGTTCGATCATCGCGACGGTGACGCGGCAGGTCGCCGCCGAGCTGGGCATTTCGCCTGCGGCGCAGGTGGTTACCGGCACCCCGGACCTGCACAGCGCAGCGGTGGGGTCGGGCGCGGTCCGGCCGGGCGAGCTGCACCTGACCATCAGTACGACGTCATGGATCGGCTGTGTGGCGCGGGCCAAGAAGACCGATGTGTTCCACCAACTGGCCACGGTGCCCGGCCTCGACCCGTCGACCTACCTGCTGGTCAACAATCAGGACACCGCGGGCCGCGCATTGCAGTGGTTGCGCGACAACATCTTCGACGATCTCGACTATGACGCCCTGACCGCCCTGGCCGCCGGTGCTCCGGCCGGTTCCAACGGGGTGATCTTCACCCCCTGGCTCAAGGGCGAACACTCCCCCATCGACGACCGCAACGCACGCGGCGGATTCCACAACCTGTCGCTGGACACCACCCGCGCCGATCTGGTGCGCGCAGTGCTTGAGGGGGTGGCCTACAACAGCCGCTGGCTGCTCGACTGCGTGAACCGGTTCTGCGACAACGCCGGACCGATCCGGATCGTCGGCGGCGGAGCACGCTCGGATCTGTGGTGCCAGATCATCGCCGACGTGACCGGCCGTACCTGCGAACGAGTCGCCGACCCGCTCAACGCACAGTTGCGCGGGGCGGCACTGTTCGCCGGCATCGGCATGGGCGAGTTGGACCGTGCCTCGTTGCGGGAGCTGATCCCGCTCGACGGCGTCTTCGAGCCCGACGCCGCCAACCGCGCCGTCTACGACCGGTTGTTCGCCGAATTCCCCAGGCTCTACAAAGCGCAGAAGCCCATGTTCGCCCGGCTGAGCCGGTAGACGTCAGCCCTGGGAAAGCACCTGCATCAGCTGCGTTGCCGAGTCGTGCGACAGCACCCAGCTGCCCTGGTCGACCAGCTTGAGCGGGACGGTCTGCGGCGCCGGCATCTTGGGGCCGGCAATCGTCACGTTAGCCAGTGCCTGGCCATCGCCGGTCGACACGACGTTGAGCACATTGAAGTCATAGGGCAGCTCGCCGTCGCGGTAGGCCTTGCGCAGCTCATGGTCGAGGCCGTGGCCCTCTTCCTGGGTGATGCCGTTCTCGACCAGGTCACCCTTCTCCTTGTAGCCGATCCCGGCATCGCTGAGCCTGGTGAGCATGCCGGCCACCTCACCGGTGGTGGGCAGGGCAGCGCCGGAGGGCACCGGCTGTGCCGGCGGGGCCGGATCCAGCGGAGCGGGCACGCCCGGCGTGGCGAAAGCCGGCGCCGCAACCACCAACGTTCCCCCGACAGCGGCGCCGATACCGGCTGCGACCGCCATCCCGGCAGTGATCAGTTTCAGATTCATGCTCGCCGAACCTAGTACAGCTACCATCGAATCCCCTGTGAATCAGCCGAGACTACCCGCGATCAGCCGCCATGGCATCACGAAGACTCTTGGGCCGCAGGTCGTTCCAGTGCTGCTCGACATACTCCAAACAGGCCGTTCGCGCGGCACCCTGTTCACCTCCGTAGACCACTCGCCATCCTGCTGGAATATCGGCGAAGGTCGGCCACAGACTGTACTGCTCCTCGTCGTTGACCAGAACGAAGAAGCTGCCGTTCTCGTCGTCAAAGGGATTGGTGCTCATCGGTTCTCCTCGGTATCGGTGGCGCAGCGTAAAGGTGGGTGCCCAGGACCCGGTCGGACAACAGCCCCAGGCAGCTCAGGTTGGGAAAGCCGGGTCCCTGGGTGAGTCCGGCCAGGTTGGGCAGGAACAGTTTCGGGGCCACACCCGCGACGGCCAGGTCGTGACCGATGGCCTCGGCCAGCCGGTCACCCGACAGCGGCCCACCCAGGCCCAGTTCGAGTAGATCCAGGGTGTCCTGGCCGAACAGCGAGACGAACCACAGCGGGTCCGCTCCGGAGCCATCGATGACGAGATCGAAGCCGTGCACGGTCTCGAAGTTCTCACCACCGCGATTAGTGCTCAGCGTCAACCGGATTCGACCGTCACGGGCCACCGCGTGGGCAACCCTGCCCCGCAGGTGCCGGATCCGGTCATCGGCCAGCAGTGCGTCCTGGACCCGCGCGGAGAACACCCCGCGGTCGGTGCGGGCCAGCGCATCACGTCGCTCGGCCAGCGTCAGCGCCGTCCAGTCGGTCGGGTCGGAGAACAGGGTGTTCTCGAAGAAGCCCTCGCCCCGGGTGAACAGTGTCACCTGCGGCGAGATCACCGTGATCGTCGAAACCCGATGCCGGAACAGTTCGTTGAGCATCGACGCGGCGGTCTCTCCGCCGCCGATCACCGCGACACGCTCGGCGCTGATCCGGTCGGCGGCCGCCCGGTGCCAGAACTGGGCGATGGACAGCACCAGCGGGTTACCCGGCAGGATCGACTTCTCGGCCTGTCCCGGGCCGGTGATCATCACCGCGTCGGCAGCCACCCGTGTCTCCCGGGTGGTCAGCGACCAGCCCTGGCCGTCGACCGCCAATCGGTCCACCTCGCCGGGGATCACCGTGAGCCGGACCGCGTCGGCGACCCAGCGCAGGTATTGACTCCATCGCAGGTGGGTCGGCGCCGGCCGGCCCCGGTCCACCCATTCGGCGAACTGGCCGGTGGCGATCAGGTAGGACTGCCAGCTGTAGCGGGTCATCCGCTCGTCGATCTCGGCGTTGCGGCCGGCCACCAGCGTCGATCGGTACGGGAAGCCGACATCCTTCTCCGGGCTGGTGCCCAGCCGGTGCGCGCCGTCGGTCCAGCCGCCGGCCGCCCGCCAGTTGGCGGCCACCTCGGTGCGTTCGACGGCGACGACATCGGGTGCCTCGACGCCCATCTCCCGCAGCACCGCGGCCTTGGCCGCCACCGCGACCGCCTTGGCGCCCGCACCCACCACCGCCAGCGTGCTCACAGCGCCTCCCCCAGCATCCTCACCGCGTCGCACCACAGCGTTGCCAGGTCGGCGGCCTCCGCCTCGGTGGTCAGTTCCTCGCTCCAGCACCAGGTCGTCCGCAGCTGCGGGCCGGCCGCCCCGACCTGCACAGCCGCAATCACATCGAAGGTGTAGCGCAGCGGCAGATCGGGCTCGGACACCAGCGGCAGCAACGCGTTCAACCCCGGATCGGCGCACAGTGTCCAGGGCGCCGCCTGCGGGGTCAGGTCGAGCCGGCCGACGTAGTTGAACTCCACTTGGGGTTGCCGCGCGGCGGCGAGTTCGGGGTCCCGGCAGACGTAGCGCAGCAAGCCGTAGCCCAACCCGTTACCGGGCACCGCCCCGACGTGGTCGCACACCGCGCGCAGCAGGGCACGCGCCGCCGCCGGGTCGCGGCCTGCCGATTCGATGTCCACCGGTGCCGCACCGCCGAGGCGGACCGGGAACACGTTGGTGAACCAGCCCACCGTGGCCGACGAGTCCAGCCCGGGCAGCTGGTCGTCTTCGCGGCCGTGGCCCTCCAGTGCCACCAGCACGCCGTCATCGGTGGGTTGGCCACGCCTGGCCCGCCAAGCCGTCAGCGTCATCGTCAGTGCGGTCAACAGGAATTCGCGCACCCCGACGCCCGCTGCGGACACCTTGTCCAGCATCACCGCCGTGTCGTGCACCTCGCTCAGCGCATCGGTAGTCCGAAGTGAGTCCCAGGTGTCGCGGTCCGGATCGGCCAACCGGGCACCCAGTGCCGGGTCTGCCCCGCCCAACTGTGCCAGCCAGTAGTCGCGCTGCCCGGCCACCTCCGCAGTCCGGGCGTGCTCGTGCAGTGCGTGTGTCCACTGCCGATATGTGGTGTACTCGCTTGGAAGACAGGGTGTTTCGGAGTCACCGGGCTGTTCCCAGGCCGCGGCGAGCCCGGCCAGCAACACATACCAGGACACCACGTCGGTAGCCAGATGGTGCACCACCAGCAGCAGTTGGCTCTGCGGCGCGTCGTCACACCACAGCGCCCGCACCATCGCTCCGGCGAAGGGATCGATACCGTCCACCACCTCGCGGGCGTGGCGGGCCAATGAATCGGACACCGGCCCGCTCACCCGGGTCAGGATGTCGGCCGCGGCCACCACACCGGGCGGCCTCGTGACGAGCCGGTAGTCACCGTCGACGGCATCGAGGCGGGCACGCAACATGTCGTGGCGGTCCAGCACCGCCTGCAACGCCGTCTCCAGTTGCGCCGCATCGATTCCCAGCGGCAACGTGATCAGCATGTTCTGCGCCAGGCGGCGGAAGCCCCCGTATTCGTAAAGCCACGACACGATCGGCGCCGGCACCACCTCGCCGAACCGGTCCGCGCCTGCGACCGCGGGCAACCCGGGTGTCGCCTCCGCGAGATCGATTGCGGCAGCCAGCAGCTCGATGGTCGGATTGTTGAGCACCAGCCGCGGTGTCACCGCCAGCCCACGCAGCTTGTTCACCAGGGAGATCGCCACGATGCTGTCCAAACCCAGTTCGAACAGGTCGTGGCTGACGCCGGGTGCGACGCCGTCGAACAGCTCGGCCAGCGCGGCCGCCAGCACCCGCTCGGTGTCGGTCTCGGGTGCACGGCCGGCGTCGTGACCGGCCACATTGCCGGCCTGGGTGAGTAGCGCTTCGGTGTCCAGTTTTCCGTTGACGGTCAACGGCATTGCGTCCACCGCGACAAGACGCGCCGGCATCATGTAGACCGGCAGCCGGGTTCCGACGTGGGCCCGCAGCTGCGGCAGGTCCGCACCGGCCGGGCCCGTGACGAAACCGATCAGCCGGGTGCCGGTGCCGCTACCCAGCGGCAGCACCGCTGCAGCCGCCACACCGGGACTGGCTGACAGTGCGGCTTCCACTTCGGCGATCTCGACCCGGTAGCCACGCACCTTGACCTGGTCGTCGGCGCGACCCAGATAGACCAGCCGGCCGTCGACGCGTCGCCGCACCAGATCGCCGGTGCGATACATCCGGGCACCGGCGCGAAACGGATCGGCGACATAGCGGGCTGCGGTCGCACCGGCCCGGCCCTGGTAACCGCGGGTGACCTGCGCACCGGACAGGTACAGCTCGCCTGCCACCCCGTCGGGCACTTCCCGCAGCCCCGAATCCAGCACGTAGGCCGTCATACCTCGCACCGCTTCCCCGATCACCGGCACATCGGTGTCGGCGACGGCGGCGACGACGGCTTCCACGGTGGTTTCGGTCGGCCCGTAACAGTTGTGGACCGCGGTCGCCGGCGCCGCACGCAGCCGCGCCCAGGTGTGCGGCGTGATCGCCTCCCCGCCGAGCGCCAGCACCGTGAGCCGGTGGTCGGATTCGGCGTCCAGCAGGCCCGCGTCGAACAGTTGGGTGAACATCGACGGCGACGTGTCGATCATGTCCAGGCGGTGCCGGCGGATACCGTCGATGATCGCCTCGGCGTCGCGCATCTCCTCGGCGGAGAACAGGTGAACGGTCTGGCCGCCGAGCAAACCGACCAGCGGCTGCCAGCTCGCGTCGAAGCTCAGCGACCAGGCATGCGCCACACGCAGTTTCCGGCCCAGCCCCGCCACCGCGGGAGCGTACATGCGCCGCTCGTGGTCGGCGAAGTACGACGCCAGCGCACGGTGGGTGCCGACCACGCCCTTGGGCTCCCCGGTGGAGCCGGAGGTGAAGATGACGTAGGCCGCGGAGTCGGGGTGGATGACCGTCGGCGTGGGACGCAGTTCGGCGGTGTCCGACCGAAGCTCGGCGAGCAGTTCGGCCGTGAGGGTCAGTATCGGATCGGACTGGCGCAGAATGGACTCGATGCGCGCGGTCGGCAGGCTGATGTCGATCGGGACGTATGCCGCCCCGGCCGCCAGCACCGCGAGGATCGCGATCACCGAATCCGGTGAGCGCGGCAGCGCGATCGCGACCCGGTCCTCGGGGCCCACGCCGCGCCCGGCCAGAGCCCGGGCCAGCCGGTCCACCTCGGCGGCCAGCTCGGCATAGGTCAGCGAGCGGTCCTCGCCGGTGAGCGCCGGGGCGTCGCGGTGAGCCGCGACGGCGGCGGCGAACAATGCGGGCACCGACATCGCCGGTGCCGCCGGCTGTTCGGCGTGGCGGGCCCGCTCGGCGGGCAGCAGCACATCCAGGTCGGTGATGCGGCGACGCGCCGGTTCGACCAGTTGGCGCAGCACCTGCAGCAGCCGTTGCCCCAGATCGGGGATCGACAGCTCCCCCAGCGCCCCCGGTATCGCCTCGAGCAGCACGGTGAGCCGGCCGTCGCGGGGCGGGGAACTGACCACGGTGAGCGGGTAGTGGGTGAGGCTCTCCACGGTGACGGGGACGAACCGCACCCCGTCGGGCGTGGTGACCCCGGCGGTCGCCGAGCCTAGCGGGGCGTTCTCGAACACCAGCAGGGTGTCAAACAGCGTGTTGCCGGCGGCGCGCTGCACGGTCGCCAGGCTCACGTAGCCCAGGTCGCGCATGGTGGCCGTATCGCGTTGCAAGGCTTGGCAGGTCGCGACGACTTCGGCTCCGGGGGAAGTCGATGCGAGCACCGGAACGGTATTGATGAACAGCCCGACCATGGTCTCGACGCCGGTGAGCTGCTGGGGCCGTCCGGAGACCACCGTGCCGAACGCCACCTCGGTCCGGTCGGTCAGCCGGCTGAGCAGCACCGCCCAGGCGAACTGCAGGACGGTGTTGAGCGTCAAGCCGTTTCGGCGGGCCCACTCGGTGAGCCGGTCGGTGTCACTGCGGTCCAGGGCCACCTCGTGCGTGCGCGCCGTGCTGCCGCCGAGTTCGACCTTCCCGCCGTCGGCCAGGATCGCCGGGGTGCCCAGCGGGGCCAGGTAGTCGCGCCAGGCCGCGACGGCTTCCTCGGTGTTCTGGTTTGCCAGCCAGCCGATGTAGTCGCGGTAGGGCCGCGGTGCGGGCAGCGGGTCGACACCACCGGCGCGGTAGATCGCCACCATCTCGTCGAAGAACACCGCCATCGACCAGCCGTCGAGCAGCAGGTGGTGCACCGTGATGATCAGCCGGTGCTGTTCGGGCGTGCAGCGGGCCAGCACGAAGCGCAGCAGCGGCCCGCGGGCCAGATCGAAGTTGGTGGTGCGTTCGGAATGCGCGATCTCATCGAATTCGTCCGGCATCGCATCGATTTCGCGCCACGGCAACCGGGCCTGCGCCGGCACGATCTGCACCGGGTGCGGCAGGTCCACGTCCCAGAACGATGCCCGCAGGTTCGCGTGCCGCGCCAGCATGGTCTCGGCGCTGCGCCGCAACAGTCCGGCATCGACGGCTCCGACGATGTCGATGACGAACTGCACGGTATAGACATCGACGCCGTCCGCCCCGGCGTCCACATCGTCGGCGACGAGCTTGGCCAGCGAGAACAGCCCCTGCTGCAGCGGGGACAGCGCCAGCACGTCCTCGAGATGCGGGGTCGCGCGTTGAGTTGTCGTCTCGGTCATGGTGAATCGCCCCATGCCGCAGTGAGATCGGCCAATGCTTCTCCGCTGAGTCCCGAGACGCTCATCGGGGCGAACGCGGAGTCTGCCACCTCGGGAGCATTCTCGGCGGCGTCGACCGCGGCGGCCAGCTCGGCGAAGGTCGGGTGCTCGAAGATCATCCGCGGGTCGACCTGCAGGCCGGCGGCCCGGGCTCGGGCGGACAGCTGCACCGACAGGATGCTGTCGCCGCCGAGTTCGAAGAACCCGTCGCTGCGCCCGACCGCGTCGACGCCCAGCAGTTCGGCGCAGATCCCGGCCAGGGTCTTCTCCGTGGCGGTGACCGGCGGGTCGGCCTCGCCGCGGGTGGCCACCGCCGGCAGCGGCAACGCGGGCCGGTTCAGCTTCCCGGAATCGGTGAGCGGCAACGCCTCCAGCACCGTCAGCGAAGCCGGCACCATGTAGCCGGGCAGCGTCGCGGCCACCGAAGACCGCACGGCGGCGATGAATTCCGCCGGCGGTTCAGCGAGGCTCGACGAAGGAGAGGCGAAGTTGGAACCGCCGCGTACAACGTCGTCCACCGGTTCGGCCGGGACGAGATAGCCGGCCAGCGTGGTGACACCCCGCAGCTCCCAGGTGCGGGCGGCGGCCATGGCCACGCCGGGGGCGGCCCGCAGCGCGGCCTCCACCTCGGCCAGCTCGACCCGGAAGCCACGCACCTTGACCTGATGGTCGGTGCGGCCGACAAACTCCAGCACCCCGTCGGTGCTCCACCGTGCCCGGTCACCGCTGCGGTAGAGCCGGTCGCCTGGATCGGCCGAGTACGGATTCGCCACGAACCGGGTCGCGGTGAGTTCGGGCCGGCGCCAGTAGCCCTGCACGATCTGCGGGCCCGCGTAGTAGACCTCACCGACCACACCCGGCGGCACCGGCTGCAGCGCGTCGTCGAGCAGGTAGGCCTGCGCGCCTGGCGTGGGACGGCCGAGTTTCGGTGTGGGCGCGGCCAATGCGCCGCGCACCACCGCGCCGGAGGTCTCGGTGGCTCCGAAGTTGTTGAGCAGCTGGGTGTCCGGGCCGAGCACCGCATCCAGCCGGGCCAGCAGATCCGCCGACACCGGTTCACCACTGCACACCAGGCGCTGCAGACCCCTGAGGCCTTCACGGCCTCGGTCGGTTTCAGCGTCGACCAGTACCGAGATCAGGCTGGCGACGGCGGTCACTTGGGCCACCCGTTCGTCGGCGATCAGCCGGGCCAGCGCCTCGGGGTCGCGGAACGTGGTGTCGTCGGCCAGGATCATGGTCGCCCCGGCGGCCAGCCCGGCCAGCATCTCCATGCCGCCCTCCAGGAACGTCATCGAGGACTGCGCCAGCCGGATGTCATCACCGGCCACCGGATAGTGGGCCAGCTGCCAGTTCAGCCGAGCGCTCATCGAACGATGGGTTCCCAGTACGCCCTTGGGCGTTCCGGTGGATCCGGAGGTGAACACCAGGAACATCGGATGGTCGGGGTGCGGGACCGGAAGCCCGGTACCCGCAGCCTCTTTCGCCAGTTCGGTCTGCACGGCGGCGTCGTCGAGGCAGAGCAGCGTCACCCCGTCGGGGGCCGGCATCAGCTCACGGGTGCCGGAGCTGACGACGATCACCCGCGGCTTGATGTCGTCGACCATGAACTCCAGGCGCTGCCGCGGATAGCTCGGGTCCAGCGGGAAGTAGCCGGCACCGGCCTTCATGATGCCGACCAGCGCCACCGCCAGGTCCAGGTCGCGGCGCACCGACAGGCCCACCAACGTGCCGGGCCGCACGCCGTTTTCGATCAGCAGTTCGGCCAGCCGGTCGGAACGACTGTGCAGTTGCGGGTAGCTCAGCTGCTCCCCGGCGCAGCGCACCGCGACGCCGGTGAACTCCCGGCTGGGGGCAAGGACTTCGGCGATGGTGCGCGGATCGGTGTCGGGAGCCTGTGCGCCGCGGCTCCATTCGTCGAGGATCAGCCGGCGCTGATCATCGTCGACCAGGCTGATGTCACGCAGGTTGCGCCCCGGCGAGCTCGCCATCGCCTCCAGCACCCGGCCCAACCAGTCGGCCAGCCGCTGCACCGTCTCGCGTTGGTACAAGTCGGTGCGATAGATCAGGTGGCCGTCATAGCCGGGACCGCCGGCGCCGTCCTCGTTGCCCGCGGTGGCGAACAGGTTCACCGACAGGTCGGCGTGTGCGATGTCGAAGGTGGGCATCACGGTGCGGAACACCAGATCGCCGCCCTCGCCGCTGCCGACGACGTGCGTGACGTCGGCGGCGTCGCGCACGTGCACCACCACCTGGAACAGCGGGTTGCGCGACAGCGTCCGCACCGGGTTGACGGCTTCGACCAGACGGTCGAACGGCAGGTCGGCGTGCGCGTAGGCACCCAATGCGGCCTCCCGCGCCCGCAGCACCACGTCGCGCAGAGTCGGGTTGCCCGACAGTCGGTTTCGCAGCACCACGATGTTGACGAAGAACCCGACCAGGTTGTCCAGGGCGTTGTCGGTCCGACCGGCGATCGGCACCCCGAGTGGGATGTCGTCGCCGCTGCCGGCCAGGTGCATCAGCACCGCTACCGCGGCCTGCACCACCATGAACTCGGTGGCGCCGGTATCCCGGGCCAGTGCGGCCAGCCCGGCCCGCACCGCCGGTGTGACGGTGAACGCCACAGAGGCGCCGGAGCCGTTCGCGGTGGCCGGGCGGGGGAAGTCGGGCCGCGGGCCGGTGTCGTCGGCCAGTCCGGCCAGTTGCTCGATCCAGTAGCGGCGCTGCGCATCGATCAGTCCGGATTCGTCGCGCAGCAACTCGCCCTGCCAATGCGCGAAGTCGGCATATTGCAGTTCCGGTGTCGCCCAGGATGGTTCGGCACCGGAGGTCCTGGCCCGGTAGGCGATCAGCAGGTCGGTGAAGAGCACCTCGACCGACCAGTGGTCGGCGGCGATGTGGTGCACCACCAATGACAGCACCCGTTCGTCGTCGGGTAGGTGCAGCAGCGCGGCGCGGATCGGCCAGTCCTGCTCGAGGTCGAACCCGAGGCCACGTTGTTCGTCGAGCCGGTCGCGGGTCCAGTCCGCCACCGCCTGCGCATCGGTTGCCGGGCAGTGCGATTCGGTCACCTGGATCGGTGCGACCGGGTTGATGACCTGATGGGGCAGTCCGTCGATCTCGGCGAAGGTGGTGCGCAGGCTGTCGTGGCGGGCGATCACGTCGCCGAGGGCGGCGATCAGGGCCGCGGTGTCACAGGGGCCGGTGAGCCGGGCCGACAACGGAATGTTGTCGCCGGTCGCATCGGGGTCGAGCCGGTAGGCGAACCAGGTCCGCAGCTGCGACGCAGACACCGGCAACGGCCCGGTTCGCGGCACCGCGACCAGCGGCGGGCGCCGCGGTGTGGCTTCTGCCAGATCGATGGCGGTGGCCAGTCGAGCGACCGTGCTGGACTCGAAGATGTCCCGGATGCCGATCTCCACGCCGCACCGGGCTCGGATCGCCGCCACCAGTTTGGTGGCCAGCAGGGAGTGCCCGCCGAGGTCGAAGAAGGAGTCGTCGGCGCCGACCCGGTCCCGGCCGAGTAATTGCGAGAACAGTTCCGCCACCGTGCGTTCGGTGTCGGTTGCCGGCTCGCGGTAGGGCGCGGTCTCCGGCGGCTGCGGGTCAGGCAGTGCGGCGCGGTCGATCTTGCCGTGCGCGGTGATCGGGATGTCGTCGACCACCACGTAGGCCGCCGGGGCCATGTATTCCGGCAGCGCGGCGGCCACCCGGGCCCGGATCCGCGGGATGTCGACGGTGTCCTGCGAGTCCCCGGCCGGCGTCACATAGGCCACCAGGCTGCGTCCCAGCGCGGGCAGATCAGAGACCACCACCACGCACTGCCCGACGCTCGGGTCCACCGAGATGGCCGCGGCCACCTCGCCGAGTTCGATCCGGAACCCGCGCACCTTGACCTGGTCGTCGGCGCGGCCGATGAACTCCAGGTCTCCGGCGGCGTTGCGGCGCGCCAGGTCGCCGGTGCGGTACAGCCGCTGCCCGGCGGCCCACGGGTCGGCGACGAAGCGCTCCGCGGTCAGTCCGGGCCGGTCGAAATAGCCTCGTGCGATGTGTGTTCCACCGATGTAGATCTCGCCGATCACGCCGACCGGGACCGGCTGCAGGGTGCCGTCGAGCAGCCGGACGGTGGTGTTGATATTGGGGCTGCCGATCGGGACGATCCGATTGCCCTGGGTGCCTTCGACTTTGAAGCGGGTGGAGTTGACCACGGTCTCGGTGGGCCCGTAGAAGTTGTGCAGCAGGGCGTCGAAGGTGGCGTGGAACTTGTCCGCGAGCTCACCGGGCAGCGGTTCGCCGCCGATCGGGATGCGCCGCAGGGTGCGCCACTGGTTGACCCCCGGCAGTGACAGGAACAGGCCCAGCAGCGACGGCACGAAGTGCATGGCCGTCACGCCTTCGCGCTGCAGCAGGTCGGTCAGATACCCGATGTCGCGCAGCCCGTCCGGGCGTGGAATGACCAGGCGGGCACCGTTGGCCAGGGTGCCGAACAACTCTCCCACCGACACGTCGAAGCTCGGCGAGGCGACCTGCAGCAGCACGTCGGTCTCGTCGATGCCGTACTCGCCACCGAACCAGGCCAAGTACTCCGCGATCGGCGCGTGGGCGACCTCGACACCCTTGGGCAGCCCGGTCGAGCCCGACGTGTAGATCAGATACGCCAGGCTCTCCGGCCGCAGCGGGCGCACCCGGTCGGCGTCGGTCGGGTCGGTGTCGGGCTGTTCGGCGAGCACCGCGGGGTCCAGCGGCTCGCGCAGCACCAGGGCGGCCCGCGCGTCGCCGAGGATGAACTCGATGCGGTCCGGCGGGTATTCGGGGTCGACGGGCACGTATGCGGCGCCGGCCTTGGCGATGCCCAGTGCGGTGACCACCAGATCCAGCGAGCGGCCCATCAGCACCGCGACCTTGTCCTCGGTGCCGATCCCGGAGGCGATCAGGTGGTGGGCGATCCGGTTGGCGCGGGCGTTGATCTCGGCGTAGCTGTAGCGGCCGTGGTCGTCGACGACGGCGATGGCCGCCGGGGTGAGTGCCGCCCGGTCGGCCACCAGCGAACCCAGCGTGGTCGGAGTGGCGGTGAAATCCGGTCCGCGCGAGACGGTGTCCAGCCAGGCCCGGTCAGCGTCGCCGAGCATGTCGAGTTCCCCGACGGTCGCCGCCGGCTGGGCCACCACCGCGCCCAACAGTTGCACCAGGTGCCGCAGCAGCTGGTCCACCAATGCCTCGTCTAGTACGTCTAGCAGGTACTCGGCTTCGATCAGCGCACCGGCCGCGCCGGCCTCCACCATGATCCCCAGCGGCAGCTGGGCGATCTTTCCGCGGTATTCGGCTCGGGCGCAGGTGATCCCGTCCGGAGCGAAGCCTTCGCCGCCGCCGGCGCGGAAGCCGAAGCTGAGCCGGGTGAGTCGCTCCGCTCCCCCGTTCCGGCGGTCGGGATTGAGTTCGCGGACCACCCGGTCCAGGTTGATGCCCTGGTGCGCGAAGGCCCCCAGTGCGCTGTCGCGGGTTCGGGCCAGCAGGTCGTTGAACGAAGCGGCGATGTCGACTTTCGCGCGCAGCACCACGGTGTTGCCGAAGTAGCCGATGGTGCCCTCGGTGCCCGCGGCGCGGTTGAGCACCGGTGAGGCGATCAGGAAGTCGTCGGTGCCGGTGTAGCGCTGGATCAAGGCCGACAGCGCCGCGGCGACCACCATGTAGGGGGTGGCGCCGTTGCTGCGTGCCAGCTCGGTGATGCCGTCCATCAGCTCGGCGGGCAGCGTCTTGGTGCACAACCCGGCCCGCAGCGTGTGCGGCACCGCCGAGCCCCGTGGGCCGGGCAGTTCCAGGGGGTCGGGCGGATCGGCGAGCAGGGTGCGCCAATAGTCCAGGTCCGCAGCGTGATCGGTGTGCACCGGTGCGTTGAGCACGTGGGCGACCGGGCGCGCGGCGAAGGCCTCCGGGGCCGTGTAGGCCTGCGTGAGGTCGGCGAAGAAGACCGCCCAGGAGGCGTCGTCCCAGGCGATGTGGTGGGCCACCAACAGCAGCACGTGTTCGTCGGAGGTGACCCGAATCAGGCTGAGCCGCAACGGGGCGTCGGCGTCCAGCCGGAACGGGGTGGCGAACTCGCGCTGGGCCAGCACCTCCAGCCGCAGCGTGCGGGCCTGGCCGGCCAGCTCGGAGAGGTCATGGTAGGCGAAGCCCGGTGTGACCTCGGCGATCCTGGGCTGGGGTTCGCCCGTCTCGTCGACGACGTAGGTGGTGCGCAGCAACGGGTGCCGGTCCGCCACCGCGGCCAGGGCGGTGCGCAGCCGGTCGGAGTCCAGCGTGCCGGTCAGCCGGTAGGACACCGAGATGTTGGCGACGGTGCCGTCGGGGTCGAGGGCTTGGACGAACCACATCCGGCGCTGCCCGTCGTTCATGGTGGCAGCGGCAGGCTCGGTGGCCTGCCCGGTGGGCGTGGCGGCCAGTCCGCGCTCGGCCAGCCGGCGGCGCAGCAGTTCCAGCCGCTGATCGCCGGCCTGCTCGACGGTGTCATACGGCGATTCCAGCTTCGCCTCTCCTTCGTCGAGCCTCGCTAAACCGCCGGTGTCAGTCATGGGTGAAGACAGTCCTTTCCGCCCCCGCTGCCGGCGCGGTCTCATCAGAGAGCACAGCCGTCAGTTGAGCCGCGGTGATTCCGGCGAGCAGCGGTCCTAGGGCCACTCGCCTGCCGGTGGCCCGGCCGAGTCGTTTGCGTAGGTCCAGGGCGAGAAGCGAATCCAGGCCCAGGTCGACCAGCGCCCGGTGCTCGTCGACGTCGTCGGGGTGCTCCAGGCCCAGCACCGCAGCGAGCTCGGCGGCCACCACCTCGCCAACCGGGCGGTCAGGGCCGCCGTCGGTGGGTGCTGCCCCCGGTGACTGGTCGAACGGCCAGGGCACGCCTTGGCTGTCGAAGAACACCGCCAGCCGGTCGAAGTCGGCGGCCAGTATCACCGGGTCGTCGGCCTGCGCCGTCAGCCCCGCGGTGATCGCGGCCTCGGGCGGCATCGGGGTCAGTCCGGTCCGCGCGATCCGGTCCTTCTCCTGGCTATTGACCACGGCCACGCTTCGCCACAGGCCCCAGCGAATCGAGTTGGCGCGCAGTCCATTCGCTCGCAGCCGCCCCACCAGGGCATCAGCCATCCGGTTGGCCGCCGCGTACAGGCCGTGCCCCGAGCCACCCCACAGCGCCAGCACCGACGAGCAGACCAGCACATCCGCATCGGGGTGTCGCGGCCAGTCCCGCACCAGGTTGTCCAGCCCGATCACTTTGGCGCCGAAGGCATCACGAACCGCGTCCGGCGTGATCCGGTCGGTGGCGACCGCCTCCGCCGAGGCGGTGTGCACCAGTAGCCCGGCCGGAGCCGGGTGGTGCTCGGTGATAGCCGCCGCGAGCGATGCGGCGTCGGTGACATCGCAACGGATCACCGTGATGCGTGTCCCGGTGCTCGACCGAAGCATGTCAAGCAGTGCCGCAGTGGTCTCGCCTGAGCCACTGCGACTGAGCAGGGTGATGTCCCGGGCCCCGTGTTCGGCGCAGTACGTGGCGTACGCCATGCCGATGGCGCCGGTGCCGCCGGTGATCACGACGGTTTCCGGGATGGCCGGGGCCCCAGCGGTGGCCGGGGCCGCACACAGCCGGCGCACCGCCGGCCGCCCGGCCCGGACCGCCACCTCGGTGTCGGTCAGTGCCAGGGCGGTGACCGCAGCCGACAGGTCGGCGGGGGTCGGGTCTACCGGCAGGTCCAGGTGGGCGAAAGTCTGGTCGGGGTAGCCGAATCCGGTGCTGCGGTGCAGCGCGGCCAGCGCGGCAGCCCCGGGCTGCGGTGGCGGGTCGGTATCGAGTTGTTCGGCGCCGCGGGTCACCAGACACACCCGCCGGCACCGGGTGCCCGGCGTCCTCGCGGTCTGGGCGGCCGCGTGTGCGGTGAACTCCGCCGCTGCCGTCGCGACGTCACCGGCGGCGGCCGGCGGCGCGACCAGTACCAGCAATTCGGCGTCCCGTTCGTGGCCGGCATCCAAGGCCGCGGACAGCTGCGCGGCCAGCTCCGGAGACTGGCCGCTGTAGTCGACGACGGCCACCCCGGTGGGGCGCTGCCCCGGGTCCCCGGCCGCCATCCACCGTTCGGCCATGACCACCGGCGATTGCGCGCTGGATTCGGCGCCGGCCCACAGCCGGGTGGCGTGCATCGGCGCGTGCGGGAAGTGCCGCAGTGCCGGAACGGATTCCGGTGCGGCGAAATCCCGCCAGCGGTAGCCGGGGTCGGCGATCGCCGCGGCGGCGATATTGGCGGCCAGCGCCTCGGCCGCCGGGTGGTCGCGGTCGGTGCTGCCCAGCACCTGCGCTGCGGCGGCGGTGTCGGCCAGCGGGACGAGCAGTGTGGGGTGCGCCGACATCTCGACGAAGGTGGTCACGCCGCGTTCGACCGCGGCGGCGGTGGCCAGGTCGAACCGCACCTGCTGACGCAGATTGTCGAAGCAGTACTGCCGGAACGTCTTTCCGGCCGGGATCGGCCCGCCATAGGCCGAGGCGATGAATTCCACCGGGGCGTTGTGGAATTGGGCGTCGGGAAGCCGGCTCAGCATGCGTTCACGCAGCGCATCCAGGATGCTGGTGTGCGCCGGGTAGCGCACCGCCAATTCCCGGGCGAACAGCGCACGCCGGTCGGCGCGCTGCAGAACCTGTTGCACCGCAGACCATTCGCCGGACACCACCACCGACTCGGGGCCGTTGACCACCGACAGCTCCAGCCAGCCCGGGACACCTGCGATGAACTCGGCGGCCTGCTCGGCGCCCAGCGCGATCATCGCCATGCCGTACCGGCCCGGAGCATCATCGGTCAACTCCGCCCGGGCGATCACCGCCGCCGCCGCGGAGTCCAGGTCCACCACTCCGGCGGTGTAGCCGGCGGCGAATTCACCCAGGCTGTGGCCGACGGTGAGGTCGGGCGGCACACCGAAGTGGCGCCAGGTGGCGGCCAACGCCGCGGCGTGGGTGAACTGGGCGGCCTGCACCACCACCGGGTCCGGGTCGTCGGTGCCGCGCAGGTAGGCCACCGGTGAGGCGTGACCGGCCCGGCGGAACGCGGCGTCGCAGCGGTCCGCCTCGGTCCGGTAGGCGGCGATGCCGAGCAGGTCGGCGCCCATGCCGGGCCACTGGTTGCCCTGGCCGGGGAACACGAAGGCGGTGCGGGCGGGTTCCTGATGCCCCGATCGGGCCACCAACGGGTGATCGGCGTCGCGGTAGATCGCCTCCAGGCCGCAGACGAGTTCGGCCGTGTCGCGGGCGCGGATGACGGCGCGATACCGCCGGATCGATCGGGTGGCCCGCATCGTCTGGGCGACGGCTTCGACTCCGGCCGGGTGCTGCTGCAGGTAGCGGATCAGTGCGGCGGCCTCGGCCTGCACCAGATCGCGGGCGTGCGCGGAGATGACGACCGGAATGCGGCCGTCGGGCAGGGTACTCGGGTGGGCACTCAGCACGGGACCGCCTGCGCGTCCTGCACCGCGACGATCATGTGCGCGTTGGTGCCGCTCATACCGAACGCCGAGACCGCACCGATTCGACGGCCGTCACCGGCAGGCCAGGCGGTGAGGGTCTCGGCCAGACCGATGCCCTGACCGTCCCGGTCGATGTCGGCGTGCCAGCCGTCGCGCACGTGCAGGGTGGGCGGGATCTGCTGGTGTTCGGCGGCCAGCAGCACCTTGGCCAGGCCCAGCGCCCCGGCCGCGGCCTGGGTGTGCCCGATGTTGGACTTGACCGAGCCCAGCCGCGGGCCGGCGCCCGGCTCGGTGTCGGTGCCGTAGACGTCGACCAGCGACCGCAGTTCGACCGGGTCGCCGACACGGGTGCCGGTGCCGTGGCCCTCGATCATCCCGACCTGCGCGGGCTTCACGTCGGCGTCGGCCAGGGTATGCCGGAACAGTCGCTGCTGGGCGGACTCACTGGGGGTAAGCAGGCCGGCGGTGTGGCCGTCCTGATTGAGCCGACTGGCCAGCACTTCGCCGTAGATGTGCCGTCGGTCGCGCAGTGCATCCGATTTGCGTTGCAGCACAAAGATTCCGGCGCCTTCGGCCCACACCGTTCCGGTAGCGGCGGCGCTATAGGGCCGGCAGTGTCCGTCGTCGGACAGCGCGTGCTGCTTGGAGAACTCGATGAAGAAGCCGGGTGAGCCCATCACGCAGACCCCGCCGGCCAGTGCCATGTCGGCGTCCCCGGTGCGGATCGCCTGCACGGCCAGGTGCAGCGCCGAGAGCGCCGACGAACAGGAGGTGTCAACGGTGAGGGCGGGGCCGGCCAGCCCGAGGGTGTAGGCGATCCGGCCGGAGATCACCGACAGCGCGGTGCCGGGCAGCAGGTGACCGCTGTGGGTGGAGAACTGCGCCATGTCGGGGCCATAGCCGGTGACCGAGGCGCCGAGGTAGACGCCCACATCGTGGCCGGTCAGTTCATCGGGGTTGATGCCGGCGTCTTCCAGCGCGCGCCAGGCCACCCGCAGTGCGACTCGTTGTTGCGGGTCCATGGCGATGGCTTCACGCGGGGCGATCCCGAAGAATCCGGGGTCGAATTCCGCTGCGCCGGAGAGGAATCCGCCGATGTTGTAGATGGGTTTGAATCCGTCGCGGTGTGAGCCGTCGATCAGGTCGCGCACCGCCCAGTCGCGGTCCTCGGGGATGGCGCTCAGCGCCTCGCGTCCGTCGGCGAGCAACGACCAGTACTGCTCGGCGGTGTCGATTCCGCCGGGCGCCTCGACACCGAGCCCGGTGATGACGACCGGATCCTCGACCCGGTCAGGCATCGGCGATGATCCGTCTGCTCAGGGTTTCGATGTGCTCGTAGTGGTAGAAGTGCCCGCCGTCGTACAGCGAGACCGTGGAGGTGCCGGTGGTGTGATCCGCCCAGCGCGCCAGCATGTCGGGGCGCACGCGGTCGTCGGAGCGACCGCCGAGCACGTTGATGTCGGCGCGGATGCTCACCCCGGGAGCGCAGCTGTAGCGGTTGAACGCCAGGTAGTCCGAACGCACCGGGGTCAGCAGCAGCGTGAGGAACTCCTGGTCGGCGAGGATGCGGGGGTCGGTGCCGCCGAGCTCCTCCAACTCCGCGCGCAGGTCCGCATCTCCGGTGGGCAGCTTGCGCAGCCCGGCCACCACGCCCGGGGCCGGCCCGGCCGAGGCCCACAGCCGCTGGATTGCGATGCCGCGTTCTTCGGCGAGCCGGGCGAACTCGAAAGCCACCAGCGAGCCCATGCTGTGCCCGAACAACCGCAACGGACCCAGGTGGTGCCACGGCGCGGCCTCGAACAGGCTGCGAGCCAGGTCAGGCAGGGTTTCGGCGGCCGGTTCACGAAACCGGTCGGCGCGCTGCGGGTACTGCATGACGTAGGTGTCGACGCCGGCGGAAAGGGCCAGCGCCAGGGGGCGGTAGTTGACCGCGGCGCCGCCGGCGTGCGGGAAGACCAGGGTGGCCGGGCCGGGGCCGGGAAAGCGACCGATCCAGGACGGAAACTGCGCGACGGCCGAGGTGTCGTCGCCGCCCATCCGGTCCCCCCATGTATTAGTAAAGGCTGCCCTAATTTTCTCGGGTCAGATTACCCCCATCGGACGCGGGCCGGAAATCCGGGCGGCTGCGGTGCCGCGCCTGAGCCACACTGCTGTGATGGACGTTCCAGCAACCATCGACACCTACTTACGCGCCTGGATGACCCAGGACCCGGACCTGATCGTCACGATCTTCACCGACGACGCGACCTACCACGAGCGGGTGCTGGGCGAACCGATCCGCACCCGGGCCGGGATCTACGACTACTGGCAGGCCAAGGTGGTCGGCGGGCAGGCCGACATCGACGCCCGGCTGCTCAACCTCTATACCGCCACCGACGGCACGACGGTGATCGCCGAGTGGGAGGCCACCTTCGACGACGTCGTGCAGGGCCGGCGCAAGCGGATGCGCGAGGTCGCGATCCTGGAATTCGCCGGGGAAAAGATCGCCAGCCTGCGGGAGTACTGGGCTTCTGAGGTGGTCCCGTAGAGGGTCAGAGATGGGTCGCCACGAATGCCGCGGCCTGACCGGGCATCGGCGATTGCGCGTAGGACAGGTGCGGCGCGGAGGCAGTCTCCTGCGGCGAGGGCAGCGCCAGGGCGCCCGGAGTACAGATCGGATCACCGTCCGCGCACAGATCGATGGCCTTGGCTCCGTACCACGGGCTGATCTCGCTGATCGGTCCACCCAGGTACCTGTCGGTCGGGTTCCCGAACACGGCGACGGCGGCCACGTGTTCGGCCTCCTCCGCCGACAAGGTGGCGGCGTTGAAGCCCGCCACCGATGCTCGTGCGATGGTGATCAGGTCGATGACCATCGCGCCCTGGGAGTATCCGCCGAGCACCAGTTTGGTGCCGGGGCAGTTCGCGACCATGGCTTGGACGTGCGCGTTGGCGTCGCCGGCGCCGGCCGATGCCGACGGCGGCCAATCGTCGCCTGCCGGGTAGGCGACCGCATAGACGCCGACGGAGCGCCCGCCGACCTGAGAGCGCAGTGCGTCGACGAACTTCCCTCCGACTCCGCCGACGCCGGGCGGCTCGCCGGTGCCGCGGGCGAAGGTCACCTCGACGTCCGGACAGTCGGCAGCGGAGGCGGCGGGGACGAGCGTGGCACCGGGCAGCGCCGCCAAGGTGGCCACCACCGGAACACCGAGCGATTTGCGCCTTCGGCGCACGTTCATGTCATCGATGCTGGCACACAGCTACCGCAATCCACCAGTCCTGATCGCGACGTTCAGTTATCACCGAACGCGTGCCGGCGTGGATAGGAGTTACGCGGAGACGGAGGCGCTGATATCCGCCCCGGTGAAGTACCGCGAATGTGTGCGCTGCAGGCTCTCGAGCGAACCGCTGGTCAATGCCGCGATCTCCACATCGGTGGTGTCCTGACGCTCACGTTCCAACTTCAGCCGATATGCCATCGCTTCGCGCGGAGAGGCGAACTGGTGAACGCGGCGGTCACGCGTCCGTCGATTGAACTCGATCACGAACGACTGCATCCCGTCACCCCTTTCGTCACTCGCTGATTTCTTCGAGCATACGTCGTATCGACTTCAGACCGTCTACGACGCCGTCGGCCTGGGAGCGCAGCTCACTAATCACCTTGTCGTACTCGGCGCGTCTGCGGGGCTCGTCTTCGACGGCGTGAATGGCTGTGCCGCGTTCTTCGACAGTGACGTCGCCGGCATCGAACTCCGGTTGCTGGCGAAGCATCGCCATCACGCGCACGTTCTCACGTAGCCGCGCGTCAGTGCGAGTCAACTGCACGATGTGTTCCTCCAGACCTGCAAGCCCTTCTGAGACTTCGTGAAGGCTCTCCACCAACTGCTGAATGACGGGTTCCTCGTGCGGTTCGCCGTATCTGATGTGGCGACCCGCGAAGTCGCCGAGCTGTTCATAGGCGTTCGCCCAGGCGCTCTGGCCTCGGGTCCGAATCTGTATCTCCACCCGTCCCGCCGGCAGCCGCAGCCAGACGTGGACCGCACGATAGCCGCTGTGCGGAGCCAGTCGGATGTCCTTGATCTCCGCCCGTTCGGCACCGAAGAACTGTGCGATCTCCTCGGCGAAGGCGGTCTGCTGATCGAGGTCGCAGTCGAGGTCCACTCGGACACCCGCTAAATCCTGCACCTGGTTGAGGTGAAGGTGCGGTTGGCGTCTGAGCTTGTCCCGCAGGGTGTCGATGGTCTTGGCGCGGGAGCTGACATCGAACTCACCGAGATAGCTCGTCCACTCCCGACTGCTGATCGTTGTGGCGACTTCGGAGCATAGATCTGAGTGCCAGTCCGCAACATGCTCGTAGGAGGGGCAATCCGCCGGCGGATCCACATCGTCGACCAACGACTGGCCGAGTTGAGCGAGCTTGCGGCCGGACCAGGGCGCCCTCTGGTCGATGTCCACCGACCCAATATTAGGCGCCAGTGCGGGTTGCACGGTCTAACCGAGACGAACGCGGCCTGCTCCGACTTCGATGCCCAGACCCGCACCGCCAGTCGATAGCTCGCGGTACCTTCCCCTGTATCGGATCGAACGCTAGGAGCAGACCGAACCCATGACGCAGACCAACGAGTCGGCCAAGAACCACGCCAATTTGATCTGGAAGATCGCCGACCTGATGCGGGGGCCGTATCAGCCCAACCAGTACGGCGACGTGATCTTGCCGTTCACCATCCTGCGCCGGCTGGACTGCATCCTGGAGCCCACCAAGGACCGGGTGCTCGCCCAGTACAAAAAACTCGCCAAGACCAAGGTCGACCCTGAACCGTCCCGCGTTTGATGCGCACCTTGACGGGCGGATAGCCTTGATGAACGGCATGCGGCGTGACAGGTCGCCCAACTCATCGGGGTTCGTAGTCAAAGCTGGCAAGTGGATCGACGACCACCCTCCGGCGCACGACCGAAGCGGCCTATTCGCCAACTCTTTTCAAACTGGCGTGGAACGTTTCTACGCACTCGGCTCAGGCTTTGTCCACGGGTACAAGTAGGCGATGGACTATGTCCAGACTGGCGAGCTAGAGACGTTTCGCATGGTTGCAGACGGGTTGGGCGCGGCAGTTGGAATGGCCGAATGCGCCGTGGCGCTTTACGAGGCACAGGCACAGCGACGCGATGCGCCAACCGGTCGGCAGCAGCGCTATCCAGACTATCTAGCAACGACAATCACCAAGTGGTCGGCACTCTACGAATGACCGATGATTCGGCCATCGCCGCCAGAGTCACCGCCGAATCTAGCTGCGCCACTTCCTGATACACCTCCAGGGCCGCGTCCAACCGGCCCGCATCGACTTCGGCGGTCACCAGCCGATCGGCCAGTCTGACGACGATACGGGCGGGAGGATCACCGCAGTTGGCGTATCCAGCCAGGTGCGGATGCATGACACCGCGGCGGTGGCCAGCGCCAAATCCCGGCCAGAAGCCGATGGGCACGCTGACGCCTATCATCTACCGGCGGACGCAAGCGACGGAGTGAGTTGTGCGTGCGGCAGGGCTTGAACCGCGCGCACGTCATATTGTTGACGGTATTGACACAACTATCTACTATTGACGGTATTGACGAAAGGGGTCCGACGGTGAGCGCCCCACTGAAGGGAGATGACCGCAAGTTCGTGTCGCAGGCAACCCGGGAATTCCAGCGAGCGCTGACCCGCGTTGTTCAGTCCCACGAGCGCGTTGGGCGCAGCGCCACCGTGGCGCTGGGCGACCCCCGATCCTTCGCCGAGCGCGCCGTGCAGGCTACCGCGCCCGAGGCGTCACCGTGGGACGAGCTAGTCGGACCGTTCCTCCGCAGCGACGGGGTCCAGGCCCGGCTCGGGATCAGCCGGCAGGCCGTCGCCGCCAAGGCGGCACGCCGGCGCCTGTTGCGGACCATCACCGCCGACGGCGAGCACCTCTACCCGCTGTGGCAGTTCGACGGGGACCGGCTCGTCGACGGGCTGGTCGAGGTGTTCTCGCTGTTTCCCGAATCGGCGGTGGACGGATGGACGCTGGCAGCCTGGCTGCGTACCCCCGACCCCGACCTCGACGAGCCACCCCTGGACGCCCTGGCCCGTGGCGAACGCGAGAAAGTCGCAGTGGTGGCCCGCGCTGCGGCACGGACCCTGGCCGCGTGACCCCGGCACGCACGCTGGGCGAGCCGGGCGATCTGACCGGTTTCCCCACCGTCGCTCCACCGAAGCAGCTCGTGCGGGTGTGCCGAACCGGGCGGGCAACGTGGTGTTTCTCCGCCGATGGATCCGGGCGGTTCGATCTGAGCCCGCCCGAAGGAACCTGCTACCTCGCCACCGACGCGTTCGCAGCCATCCGAGAGGCCACCCGGCTTGGACCCGTCTCGACGGCCTGGGCAGCCGACCGGGAACTGCGCCGAGTGTCCCCACCGGATCGCAACGCACGGTTGGCGGCAACAACTCGCCAGGCCGCGGGTCGCTACGGGGTGACGACGGAACTGGCGACGGTGATCCCCTACGATCTGTCCCGCCGGTGGGCTGCCGCGTTTCGGGCGGCGCGGTTCGACGGCATTCGCCATCAGCTCCGCCACGACCAGCGGGCCCGCCCTTCCGGAATCGCGCTATTCGGACCCGCCGGCCCCGCCGATCGCGACGACGGCACCCGAACACCCCTGACCCCCGCCGACATCGAGGCGGCCGGTGTTTCTGTCCTGCCGCCGCCGCATTCGACGGTGCTCACCGTCGTGCCGTGATCAGCCCTTCGACGCGGGCCGCGACAGTCAGTCGACGCCGGCCAGCGCCGCTGCGACCTCGGCCGAATTCAGCTGCGCAACTTCCAGATACACCTCGGCGACGGCGTCCAGCCGGCCCGGATCGGCTTCGGCGGCGGTGAGCCTGGCGGCCAGCCCCGCCACGGTGCGGGTGGCGAAGATGTCGGCCACCACCGCGCCGGGCACGTCCAGCCAGGTACGGATGCGTGAGATCGCAGCGGTGGCCAGCACCGAGTCGCCACCGAGGGCGAAGAAGTCGTCGTCGAGACCCACCCGGTCTGCCCTCAGTACCTCGGCGATGATCGCGGCCAGCGCGCGCTGCAGCGGGGTGACCGGCTCGCGATAACCGTCCCCGGCGGCGAATGCCGCGGCCACCTCCGCGGTCACCGCCCGGCGGTCGATCTTGCCGGAGACCGTGTAGGGAATCGCCGAAACCACCCGCAGCTGCCGCGGGATCATGTGCTCGGGCACCACCTCGGACAATCCGTCGCGCAGGCCCTCGACACTCACCGAAGAATCGCTGGCCCGGACCGCGGCGGCCAGCACCTCCCGCCCGGAATCCGGCAGTGCCACCACCACCGCCTCGGCCACTCCCGGCAACCGGCGCAGCGCTGCCTCGACCTCGCCCAGTTCGATGCGATACCCGCTGACCTTCACGCGGTGGTCGGCGCGGCCGACGAACTCCAGGGTGCCGTCCGGCCAGTAGCGCGCCAGATCGCCGGTGCGATACCAGGTTTTGCCCTCGTGTTCCACGAACCGATCGGCGGTCAGGTCGGGCCGGCCGCGATAGCCCGAGGCGATGCCGCGCCCACCGACCCACAGTTCACCGGCCACCCAGTCCGGGCGGTCCGCCCCGTCGGAGCCGACCACTCGGCAGCCGATGTTGGGCAGCGGGGTGCCGTAGGGCACCGACGCCCACTCGGGCGGCACGTCACTGTCGACCTCGCAGATGGTGGCGTGGATGGCGGTTTCGGTGGCCCCGCCCAGTCCGGCGAAGCGCACCCCGGGCGCCAGCGCGGCAAGACGGCGGGCCAACTCGGGGCGCACCCAGTCGCCGCCGGTCAACACTGCCTTCACCGAGGGCAGTTCAGCGCCGACGGAGGCCAGCATCTCCAGCGCACCCGGCATCAGGTTGAGCACGCTGACCCGGTGCCGCTGGATCAGATCGGCCCACACCTCGGGGCTGCGGCGGTCGGCTTCGTCGACCATCACGATCGCCCCGCCGGCTCGCAGCATGGCGAACACGTCGAGCACCGACATGTCGGCGTCCAGGGTGAGCAGCGCCAGACTGCGATCACCAGGCCCGAATCCGAAACGGGCGCTGAGGGTTTCGACGGTGTTCATCGCCGCATCGTGGGTGAGTTCGACACCCTTGGGTTCACCGGTGGACCCGGAGGTGAACACCACGTAGGCCAGTGCGGAGGGGTCCACCTCAAGCGGTCCGGCAGCGCGGCCGGCGGCGACGGCATCGGCCACACCCAGGCACCGAATCGGCAACTGCGGCACCGCGTCCCCGGTCACCAACGCCACTGATGCCCCGCCCAGCGCCAGGATGCGCGCCACTCGCTCACCGGGCTGATCGGCGGCGATCGGCAGGTACACCGCGCCGGCGGCCAGGATGCCCAGCAGCGCCGGAATCTGTTCGGCGCCCTTGGGGCCCAGCAGCGCCACGGTGTCACCGGGCCGCACACCATGCTCGGTCAGCGCACCGGCCACGGCCAGCGCCTGATCGCGCAGCTCCCCATAGCTCATCACCCCGCCGGCGTGCAGCACTGCTGCAGCATCGGGCGACGCGGCGGCACGCCGAAAGAACCCGTCCTGCAAGGCTTCCCCGCTGAGTTCGGCAATGCCGAAGTTCACCGCCGCACGCACCCGAGCCTGCTCGGCGGGCAATGCGGCCGGCGCCGGCGAATCCCATCCCTGCCCGCGGGCCAGCCGGGTCAGGTCGGCGATGTGGTGGGCGAACATGGCGTCGATCACCCCGGGGGCGAACATCTCTTCGCGCACATCCCAATTCACCAGTACGCCGCCGTCGAACTCGGTGACCTGGGCGTCCAGCAGCACCTGCGGGCCCTGGGAGATGATCCACACCGGCCTGCCGAACGTCTCGGTCACCGCGTCAGAGAACAACTCCCCCAGCCCGAGGGCACTGGTGAACACCACCGGCGCCAGCACCTGGGTGCCGCGGTGGCGGCTCAGATCGCGCAGCACCGCCAGGCCCGGATAGTCGGCGTGGGCCGCGGCGGCGCGCATGGCGTCCTGCACGGCAACAGCGCGCTGTAGCCCGGTGGCCGCGCAGCCCAGATCCACGTCCAGCAGCAGCGACGAGGTGAAGTCGCCGACCAGATTCTCGACGTCATCGTGCAGCGGTTCCCGGCCGAACAGCGGCACGTTGAGCAGGAAACGCGGCCCGTCCGACCAGCAGGCCAGCGCGTGGGAGAACGACGCCGCCAGCGCCATGGCCGGGGTGACGCCGTGGCTGCGGGCGTGGCCGAACAGGGCGTCGCGGGTGGCCGGGTCCAGCCGGTGCCAGCGCCGGGTGCTGCGGCGCGGGTCCACCGGAGCGCCCGCGGGCTGCGGCAGCTTGGGCGGGTCGGGCAACTCGGGGATGCGCTGCGCCCACCACTGCCGGTGGCCCTCGTCGGGGGTCCGATCGGCGGTGGCGTGCCGGTATTGCCGATAGGTGTAGCCCAACTCCGGCAACGCCGCCCCGCGGTAGGCGGCGGCCAGATCCGCCATCAGGGTGCGGTAGCTCATCGCGTCGGCGGCCTGCATGTCCAGGTCGACGTGCAGCCTCGACGTGCCGCCGGGCAGCAGCGAGACGGTGAGCTCGAAGACCGCGCCGTCGAGTTGCTGATGCGATTTCGTCTCGCGGGTCGATTCCAGGCGCGCCGAGGCCTCATCGGCGCCCAGCCCGCGCAGGTCCTGCACCGCGACGGGCAGCCCGGCGTCGGCCCGGATCTGTTGGGTGCCATCCGGCAGGAACTGCACCCGCAGCATCGGGTGCCGGGCGGCCAGCGCGTCGGCGGCGACGGCCAGCCGGTCCGGGTCGATGCCGGGGCCCTCAGACCCGGATTGGAACTCCACGTACAGGTGCCCGGCCACCCCGCCGAGCGCCACGTCGTCGTCGCGGCCGACCCACATGGCGTGCTGCATCGGGGCCAGCGGGAACGGCGCGGTGTGATCTTCGGGCGCGAGGTCGGCGACGACGGGCGCTTGCGCCGACGACGCGCCGGAAACCAGCGCTGACCAGGCGGCGACGGTGGGTTCGGCTGCCAGTGCGGCGAAGTCCACATCGAGGCCCCGGCGCCGCCACTGCCCGGCCAGGCTCATCATCCGGATCGAGTCCAGGCCTTGTCCGACCAGGTCGGCGGCGGGGTCGACGGCGTTGGCGTCGGTGCCGAGCAGCTCGGCGACCTGCGCGCGAATATCGTCCGGCCCCACCGCGCCCCCAATTCCGGTTAGTAAAGGCTGCCCTAATTTCGTCGAAGCTACTCTATCTACGTTGCACCGTCGTCAGGGAGTCACATGCAGGGGTTCGTACCGTTTCCGGCCGAGCGGGCCGCCGCCTACCGGGCAGCCGGGTACTGGCGCGACCGCCCGCTGGAGTCGTTGCTCACCGATGCCGCCCGGCGTTGGCCCGACCGTCCCGCGGTGATCGACGATACGGCGACGCTGTCATTCGCCGAGCTCGATCGAGCCGTCGATCGGGCGGCGGCCGGGCTGCGTGTCGGCGCCGGCGATCGGGTGCTGCTGCAGTTGCCCAACAGCTGCGCGTTCGCGGTGACGTTGTTCGCGCTGCTGCGGGCCGGCGCCGTCCCGGTGCTGTGCCTGCCCGGCCATCGGGCCGCCGAGATCGGGCATCTGGCCGCCGTCAGCGACGCCGTCGGGATCGTGATCCCTGACGCGACTGCGGGATTCGACTATCCGGCGATGGTGGACGAGCTCGGTTTGCGGCGCCTCATCATCGACGACGCTGCCGGAGACCCGCCCGCACCCCGATGCGCCCCCGATCCGAACGCCCCGGCGGTGCTGCTGGTCTCCGGTGGCACCACCGGCCTGCCCAAGCTGATCCCCCGCACCCACAACGACTACGTCTACAACGCCACCGCCAGCGCGGCGCTGTGCGAGCTGACCGCCGACGACGTCTACCTGGTGGCATTGCCGGCCGCGCACAACTTTCCGCTGGCCTGCCCGGGCCTACTGGGCGCCATGTCGGTGGGTGCGGCCACCGTGTTCTCCGCCGATCCCAGCCCGGAGGCGGCGTTCGCCACCATCGCGCGGCACCGGGTGACCGTCACCGCCCTGGTGCCGGCCCTGGCGGCACTGTGGGCGGCGGCCTGTGACTGGGAGCCGCAGAAGCCGACGACGCTGCGGCTGCTGCAGGTCGGCGGCGCGAAGCTGGCGGCGGCTGACGCCCGCCGGGTCCGGGAGGCGTTGACCCCGGGCCTGCAGCAGGTGTTCGGCATGGCCGAAGGCCTGCTCTGCTACACCCGGCCCGGCGATGCCGCCGAGCTGCTGGACACCACCCAGGGCCGGCCGCTGTGCGTCGATGACGAGGTCCGGGTGGTCGACGAGGACGGCGCCGAGGCGGACGAGGGCGAGCTGCTGGTGCGCGGGCCGTACACGATCAACGGCTACTACAACGCTGCGGAAGCCAACGAGCGATCCTTCAGCCCGGACGGCTTCTACCGCAGCGGGGACCGGGTGCGCCGGCTGGCGGGCGGCTATCTTGAGGTGACCGGCCGGATCAAGGACGTGATCGTCCGGGGTGGGGAGAACATCGCCGCCGACGAGCTGGAGGCGCACCTGCTGGGCCATCCGGCGATTCGCTCAGCGGCTGCCGTCGGCCTACCGGATGAGTACCTGGGCGAAAAAGTTTGCGCGGCAATCATTTTCCGTGACGAGCCGCTGACGCTGGCGGAGCTGAACCGTCATCTCGACGAGTGCGGGGTGGCCACCCATGTGCGGGTCGATCAGCTTGCGGCGCTGCCCGCGCTGCCCACCACGGCGGTCGGGAAGGTCGACAAGAAGGCGATCGCGCGGCAGATCAGACACACCTGACGGAGTAAGCGCCGAGTCGCGCATCGGCAGTCACGAGCTCAAGTCGCTCGACCAGTGCCTGCGCCACCAGCATCCGATCGAACGGATCGCGATGGTGCCACGGCAGGTGGCGCAACTCCTCGGCGTGCGATGCGGTGAAAGGCAATTCGCGAAACCCTGACTCACGCACGGCATCATTGAAACCGGCCGGCGCCCCAAGTTTGCCGAGCGACGCCTTGATCGAGACCTCAGCGACCGTCACCGCGGAGACGAACAACTCATTGACGGGTTCGCTGATCAACTCCCGATGGGCGGCTGACAGCCGGTCGTCGTCAGCAAGCCACCACAGCACGACGTGCGTATCGAGAAGCCCTCGCATCGGCGGTCATTCCCCGTGCCAGGCACGCTCGTCAGCGGCATCGAAATCATCGAAGTCCGGTGCGATGCTGACCTGCCCGCGCCAGATTCCCGGACGGCGCACCGTGCGCTCGGGCTGATAGGGAACCAACCGCGCCACCGGCCTGCCGTGACGGCTGATCACGATTTCATCGCCGCTTTCCGCGCGCGCAAGCAAGCGAGAGAAATGAGTTTTGGCGTCATAGACGTTGACCTGCTCGGTGTGCATAAGCCAGCATAGCTGGTCTGGTCAAGTCTGACCAGATTGTCGACTACCCCGTATGAATCCGCCAGCCTGCGGCCTCATGCTGCTGGCGCCAGAACTCGTCGAAACGGCCGCCGGCGGCGCGCAATTCGTCGATCGAACCGTCCTCGACGACCCGGCCGTCGTCGACGAACAGCACCCGATCGGCCTGGGCGATACTGGCCAGCCGGTGCGCCACGATCACCCGGGTGCGCGGCCGCAACTCGGCGGTGAGTGCGTCGACCACCGCGGCCTCGTTCTCGGTGTCCAGGGCGCTGGTCGCCTCGTCGACCAGCAGCACCGGCGCCGGTTTGAGCAGCGCCCGGGCGATGCTGACCCGTTGGCGCTCACCGCCGGACAGTGCGCCGCCGGCCTCTCCGACCCGCGAGTCCACCCCGTCGGGCAACCGGGCGGTCAGCTCGTCGACCCGGGCGAGTTCGGTGGCCCGCACGAAGCCGTCCTGGTCTGCGTCGGGGTCTCCGACCATGACGTTGTCGCGGATCGTGCCGTCCAGCAGGTAGGGGTGCTGGAACACCACGCTGCTCGCCGCACGCCGCGCCGCCTCGTCCAGCTCGGTGGCGTCGACCCCGTCGAGCAGGACCCGGCCGCCGGAGGGTTCGTGCAATCCGGCGATCAGACCCAGGATGGTGCTCTTGCCCGACCCGGACGGTCCGACGATGGCGGTGGTGGTGCCCGGCTCCAGCGTGAAACTGACTCCGTCGAGCACCGGGGCACCGCCATAGCCGAAGGTGACATCGTCGAACTCGATGCGCGGCGCGGCCGCGGCGTCCCGCGGCCCGCCGGTTCCCACCGTCAGCCCAGGCGCGGTCAGCACCGCCCGGATCCGTTCCAGACTGGCCCGCGTCGACTCCAGGGCCGGCCCCAATTCACTGATGACGGTGAACGGTTCGAGGTAGCGGGCGATCACCACGATCAGCGCAATGGCCTCGGGAATGCTCAGGGTTCCGGCCACGGTCAGCGCGGTGGTGGCGCCGGCCAGCAGGATCAGCGCGCCCTGACTGGCCAGGCTGAACAGCAGCTGTCCGGGAATCTGCATGAGCAACAACCGCATTGCGGCACCGTGCTGCGCGGTCAGCGCCTCACCGACGGTGCTGCGTTCGGGCTCGACACGCCGGGCCGCGCGCAGCGCCTGCTGGGTGCGGGCGAACTCGATGATGCGCTCGGTCAGCGCGGTGTTGGCGTCACCCGCGGCGGCATCCGCGCGGGCGGACAGCCGGTTGGACGCCCACAGCGCGCCCAGCAGCAGCGGTACCCCGCCCAGGGCGGCCAGCCCGAGCTGCCAGGACACTCCGAGCAGCGCCACCGCGATGGCCGGCGGTAGCAGGACCGCGCTGATCAGCGGCGTCAGCAGGTTGACGATCAGGCTGACCAGTTCGGGACCGGTGGCGGCGATCGCCTGCCGCGCGGTGGCGGTGTTGTCGGGGGTGAACCAGTCCAACCGGATGCCGGGCAACCGGTCGGCCACATCATGCTGGGTGTGATCGAGAACTGCGAAGCCGAGATCGAATCCGATTCGCGCGCAGGCGAAGTCGATCAGCCAGCCGGACACGGTCGCGACTGTCAACCAGCCCAGCCAGACCACGGCGTGGTGTGGATCATCGGAGAACAACGCGGCCACCAGGGGCACCAGCAGCACGGTGCCCGCCGCCCGCACCGCCACCGACAGCAATGTCAGCACGGCGTAGCCGAGCATCCGGGGGCGACGGTCCCGGGGGATCAACCGGATCAGGGTGCGGATCATCGCGCCACCTCCGCTCCGGCAGCGACGCTCTGGCGGCCGGTGTCCCACAGTTGTTGGTAGCGGCCACCGGCGGCGAGCAGTTCGTCGTGGCGGCCCTGTTCGACGATGGCGCCGTGGTCGAGCACCACGATCTGGTCTGCGCCGGTGACGGTGTGCAGCCGGTGCGCGATGACGAGCACGGTGCGATCGCGGGTCAGGCGGTTCAGCGCCTGTTGCACAAGGTATTCCGACTCCGGGTCGGCGAAGGCGGTGGCCTCGTCGAGGATCAGTACCGGTGTGTCGGCGAGGATGGCGCGGGCGATGGTGAGCCGCTGCCGCTCACCGCCGGACAGTGCCGCGGCCGCCCCGAGCACGGTGTCGTAGCCCTGTGGCAGTCGGAGTATCCGGTCGTGGATCTGGGCCTGCTCCGCGGCGGCCTGCACCTGCTCATCGGTGGCATCCGGCACCGCCAGCGCGATGTTGTCGCGCACACTGCCGTGCACCAACTGGGTCTCCTGCAGCACGAATCCGACCCGGCGGTACAGCTCATCGGCGCTCAATGTGCGGATGTCGTGTCCGTCAACCGAGATCGAGCCCTGCCCGACGTCGTGGAAGCGGGCCAGCAGCGCCGCCAGCGTCGACTTGCCCGACCCCGACGGGCCGACCAGCGCGGTCACCGTGCCAGGCCGCAGGGTCAGCGAGACGTCCCGGATCACCGGGACCCCGGGACGGTATTCGAAACCGACCGCGTCGAAGCGCACCGTTCCCGGCTCGTCGGTCGGCCGCGCACCGTCGACGACCGCGAGTTCCGGCTCGTCCAGTGCGATCTGCAGTCGCCGGGCGGCCAGCATGCCGCCCCGGATGCCACCGACGCCCAGACCGATGCCCAGCAGCCGAGCGCCGAAGGTGGTGCCCAACAACAGGAATGGCAACAGGTTCACTGGGTCCATCCGACCGGACACGACCAACGGGGTGCCGATCAGCATGATCAACCATAGGAACGTCGACGGGCGGGTGACCAGATCCATCAGCGTCTTCTTGCCGACGAACGGGCGCTGCCAGTCCACCAGGAAATCGATGTAGGAGTCCAACCGGCGGCGGAAGGTCGACGCGGCCGCGCCGCCGAACACCCGGATCACCGGCTGGCCCTCCAGGTAGGTGCCGGCTTCGCCGTTCATCCGTTCCGCCCAGCGCTGCGCCTGGCTGATCTTGGGACCGGACTGGGTCATCATCACCGACATCAGCACCATGTAGACCAGCACGGGCGCGAACAGCACCAGCGCCACCCGCCAGTCGACCGCGAACAGGTAGATCAGTACCGCCACCGGTGCGATGACCGCCGCGACGGCGTCGGGAATGGCGTGGGTGACCAGGTAGTGCAGCGACAGAGTGTCGTCGGCGACGAGTTGTTTGATCGACCCGGAGCCCCGGGCGGTGAACCAGCCCAGCGGCAGTCGGGACAGCTTGGTCAGGAGTCGGGTTCGCAGCTCGCTGGAGAACCGGGCGTCGACCGCGTGCAGCCACAGGGTCAGGCCGGCACCCAGCAGGGTGCCCACCCCGAGCAGGGTGACCGCGGCGATGCCGACGGTCCACAGCCGCGACTGGTCGGCGCCGGAGAGCAGCAGCCGCGCCAACTCCACCAGCAGGACGAACGGCGCCAGCTGCGCCACCGTGATCAGGGCCTGCAGGACACCGGAGGCGATCAGCGACCGCCGCAGCGGGGCCAGCAGCCGGCCCGCGGCCTGGGCCCGCCACTCCCCCTTGACGACTCTGCGCTCACCAGGCGCCTCACTCGCACTTTTGTCTGGTGTAGGCAGAGTCAAACATGAAGGCGCGGGTTCGGGTCCGCGCTCGGTGCCCATGGCACGCCCGGCCGTCCAATAGGCCTGCGCGTGGATCTCGGATTTGGGGAAGCCGAACTCGTCGCGCAGCCGGGCCCGCAGCGCCTTGAGCGTCGCGGCCTCCGGGGTGGCCCAGGCGTACCAGTCCGACCAGTCCCGGACTTCGATCGCGTCGGCCAGCGAGTTCGCGTCGCGGCGGGGCACCCAGTGCACCCGCAGCCGGGGATGCTCGTGAATCGGGATGAGCGGGTCGTTGTCGTCGTGCTGCTCGAGGTACAGCTCGATGGGCACGTCGGGTCCCACGGCGCCGATGATGCCGTTGATGCCAGGGATCGATGCCGAATCCCCCAGCAGCAGGTAGCCGGCGGGCTGCGCGTCGACGTCGGAGGGGGCTTCGAAGCGCGACGAGCCCATCAGCGACATCGCCGCGATGGTCGCGCCGGGTTCGACGGTGCGGGCCCACCGGGTGGCCGGCCCGGCCGGCTCGTGCAGCATCATGTCGACCGCGAAGCGTCCGGTCGCGGCGTCGCCCTCGGCGATGGTGTAGGCCCGCTGGAATTCGGTGTCGGAGCCGTCCGGGTCGGGGAACCAGAACCGCAGCCAGGCGCTGGGTTCGACGGTCGCCTCGGCGAACAACGTGGGTGAGTGCATCCAGATCCGGATGCAGTGCGGGGCGGTCCAGCTGGTTTCCAGCACCGTCACGGCGTGGTCGCGGGCGCCGAAGCCCCGCAGAATCGCACCCTGCAAGCCGCGCGCCATCACGGTCCTTTCGCCAACGGTTGCCCAGTCGCGGGGCCGGACCCGGCGCCCGCGCCGGCAAGCCGAACCTAGGTTACCCTAGCCTCACTTAGCCGGACAGCCGCCCGAGGTAGGCTCTGCGCTCGTTATGACTGACACCCCGTTCACCCTGCACCGCGAGCTGACGGACATCTCCGACGAGGTCCGCGGTGTGCCGGCACCCCCGATCCCGGTTCTGGCCGACCCCTATGTGATCCGGGTGGCCGACGCGGACGCCGATGCGGAGATGGTGTCGGAGTGGATGAACCGGCCGCATCTGGCCCAGACCTGGGAATCCGCCTGGACACCCGAGCGCTGGCACACCTATCTCAGCGCCCAGCTGGCCGGCACCTACTCGCGGCCGTTGATCGTCAGCCGCAACGGAGTAGACGGGGGCTACATCGAGATCTACCGGGCCGCAAAGGATTCCATCGCCAAGTACTACGAGGCCGACCCCTACGACCTGGGCATCCACGCCGCCATCGCCGACACCACGGTGGTCAATCGCGGCTTCGCGGCGATTCTGTTGCCGCGCATCATCAAATACGTCTTCGAGGCCGAATCGCAGTGCCGGCGGATGATGTTCGAACCCGAGTACCGCAACACGGCGATGCGCCGGCTGGCCGAATTCGTCGGCGGCACCTTCCTCGGCGAACACGACATGGGGTATCGCAAGATGGCGCTGTATGCGGTGCTGCGCTACCCCGACGACGACCCGCTGTCGAACAGTTCGTCGTAGCCGTCGTAGTCGGGGCGCATGCCGGCGGCCACCAGTTCCCAGAGCACCTCGTCGGTGCCGCCGCCGGTGCGGGCCAGCTTCATGTCGCGCCACCACCGCCCCAGCGGTGTCTCGTCGACGAGGTAGCCGGCGCCGCCGAAGATGTGCATGCATTCGGCGATCACCTCTTCACCGAGGCGCGCGGCGGTGACCTTCATGGCCGCGGAGGTCCGCAGATCCAGTCGTCCCCCAGCGGCAAATCCGTTGAGTCCGTGGCGAAGAAGGTCGACGCGGGCCTGCAGGTCGGCCAGTCGCAGCCGCAGCGCCTGATGCTCGAACAACGTAACGCCGAACTGCTGGCGGTGCATCATCCGGGCGTGGGTGATGCCGATGACCTTCTGACTCGACGACGCGACCTGCCCGGCGATCGACATCCGCTCGTGCGCCAGCCCCCAGGAGATGGCGGCCAGCCCGGTGCCCGGGCGGGCGATCAGGGCGTCGGCGGGGACCCAGGTGTCGATGTCGACCGGGGCGGTGTCCAGCGGGCCCGCACCGACCTTGCTGAACGGCTCGTGCACCTGAACCTGGTCGGTGGGCACCGCGATCATCAGCACGTTGCCGTGCCGGCTGTTCTCGTCGTGGTCGGTGCTGCGGGCCAGCACCAGGATGTGGTCGGAGATGGGCGATAGCGAGACGAACTTCTTGCGGCCGCGCACCTCGAAGCCGTCGCGCACCGAACGCGCCTCGGTCTGCACGCGCTGCAGGTCCGAGCCCCCGGACTCCTCCGAGGCTCCGATGCACAGCACCGCCTCGCCACGGATGGCCCGCTGGCAGATGTCCTTCAGATAGTCGGAGCGGCCGAAGCGGTGCAGAATCGAGATCGACGAATCCTGCAGGCTCACACCGACTCCGATGCCCGCCGAACCGAGCCGCCCCAGTGCGTAAGCCAACTCCAGCAACTTGGCCACATCGGTGGGCGCTGCATTCGCCCACTTGCTCGTGAAAACCCCTGCGGCGCCAAGGTGTTCGATCAGCTTGCGCGGGAAGCGCCCACTTTCTTCGGCTTCGGCGGTCCAGTCCACGACCTGCTGGCCGAAGGCCTCACCGAGCAGGCCACGATATGCGTCGATATCCGCCCCGGTCACTTCATAACCTCCAGGTTGCGCTTGACTTCCAGCCGACGCAGCTTCCCCGACGATGTCCGGGGCAGCGACCCCGGCGTCAGGAAAACCACGTCCGAGGGGACGACCCCGCACTGCGAGGCCACCCGGGAGATCAGTTCGGCGCGAGCGCCGGCCTCGTCGCGGCCGCGAAACTCCGCTGCCACCACCAATCCCGGGCGAGCGCCTTCGGCCCCCACCGCCACCACGGCGCCGTCGCGCACACCGCGCACCTCGGCGGCGACCCGCTCGATCTCGGTGGGGAAGACATTGCGTCCGGCGATCGTGATGATCTCCTTGGCCCGGCCGCAGACCACCAGGCCGGCGTCGGTGAAGTAGCCGAGGTCCCCGGTGGGAAACCATCCGTCGGCATCCAGCGCCGGCTCGCCGAGGTAGCCCGACATCATCGAGGTTCCGCGGATCTCGATCTCGCCGACCTCGCGTCCGGACAGCTCCTCGCTACCGTGCGTGGCCGACCCGATCCGGACCGCCATCCCGGGGATCGGCTCGCCGAGCACGGCGTGCCGGCGGGTCACCCGCGTGCCATCGCTCGCGGCAGACGTGACTTCGTCGTAGTTCAGGCCGGTGCCCGGCCGGGGTGCGGTCACCGCGCAGGTGGCCTCGGCCAGGCCGTAGGACGGGGTGAGTGCGCCGGGGTCCAGGCCGAACTTCGCCAGCTCCTCGGCGAACAGTTCCAGCCCCTCGCAGTCGACCGGTTCGCCGCCGTTGATCGCGACGCGCAACGCACCCAGGTCTACCTCGGGGACCCGGCGGGCGTACTTGCCGATCACGCCGTAGGCGAAGTTGGGCGCGGCCGTCATGGTGGCGGCACTGTCGTGCAGCCAGCTCAGCCACCGAAACGGCGAGGCGGCGAAGGCCGCGGTGGGCGCCAGCCACAACGGCACACCGGACAGCGCGCCGCTGAGGAAGAAGGTGAGTCCCATGTCGTGGTACAGCGGCAGCCAGGTGCAGCCGACGTCTTCGGACGCATCCAGTTCTACGTGGGCCAGCAGCCCGCTGATGTTGGCCAGCACCGCGGCCGGAGAGAGCTGCGCGGTGCGGGGCGTTCCGGTCGATCCGGCCGTGCCCTGCAGCACCGCCGGTGCACCCGGTGCGGCGGCTACCGGCGTGAAGGCGGCCGACCGCTCGGTCGCGACAGTGGCGACGTCGTGCACCGCGACTTCGGAATCGGTCTCACTGAGCAGTTGCAGCGAGCCGGTGTGGCTAAAGACCGTGTCGACCCCGATGCCGACGAACCGGTTCAGCGTTACCTGAGCCCACTGCTGGGGGTCGGCGCCGCGCACCGGACCGGGCAGGATCGAGACCGGACGCCCAGCCAGCCAGGCCCCCTGAATGGCTGCCACCATCTCGACGGTCGGATCCCCCACGAGGCCGACCGCACCGGTTTGGTCCGCTTCGAGCACCCTGGCCGCCACGCTCTGCGCGCGGGAGTGCACCTGCGCCCACGGGTTTCGCTGCCAGGTCCCACTGACCTGGTCGAAGATCACCAGATCCTGCTCCGAACCGGTCATTGCCCGGGTCAGGGCGCCAGCCAGCACGCTCACGCGTCGGCGGGGGCTTTCGCCCGAATGGCGGCCTCGAGATCGCCGACGGTGTCACAGGTCAGCAGGTCTTCCTCGGACAGCGCGACACCGAGCCGGTCTTCGATGGCGACCATGCCGATGGCAAACGCCACCGAGTCCAGGCCGACGTCATCGACCAGTCGCGACTCCGCGGTCAGTCGACTGAGGTCCACGTTCAGGTCGTCTCGCAGGATCTCTCGCAGGGCGGCACCAACGGCGTCAGAGGGCGACGAACTCATGCTGGGTGACGCTACACGACACCCGAAAGTAAGGTTAGCCTTGCCCTACTTTCGTGATCCGCGACACACGGTTAGGTAAGGCTTGCCTAGGGACGAACGGTCTGGTTAAGGTGGGCCCGCGTTCAAACACAAAATCAGCCTCATGTCAGATGAGGCCACCATAAGGAGAAGCAATGCAGCTCGCCCTCGCGGCTCGCACCACTGACCGTGGCACCCCATCGAACCTTGTGCAGACCAACCGCGCCAACCTGGTGCTGGCCGCCGGCGTCGCCCTGGCCGGCGCAGGTGTGATCGCCGTGAGCCCGGTCGCACCGATGACCTCGGCGGAGGCACACCACGCTGCCGTGCAGCTCGTCAACACGACCTCGGACAATCTTGCGGGCGTGATGGACTTGCTCTCGGGCCCCAACCCGATCGTCACGGCCATCGGCGAACTGTCCAGCTACTACAGCACGGTCGCCCAAGACAGCATCGAGCAGTCGTTGGCCGGCGTCGAGGGCATCTGGTCGGGCCTGGGCGGCTCGAAGGGTCTCGAGACCATCCTTCCGCTGATGATGGACTACCTCAAAGCCGGTGACACCAGCAACGCCTACAACCTGTTGAACAACGACATGTTGTTCAACATCCAGAACATCTTCCAGCCGCTGTTCAACCACACCCCGCGCGGCGGCACCGAAGAGATTCCCGGCATCCTCAGCATGAACGCCGAACTGACTCAAGTATGGGCAAACGTGCAGGACGTGTTCAGCGACTTCAGCTTCTGGAAGGGCGCCTCGCGGTACTTCATCGAGCCGCTGGCCGGCTTCCAGTTCGCGCTGGCCGACCAGTTCAACACCAGCGCTGACCACGTTGCGCAGGACCCGTTCGACGCGCTGCTCAACGGCTACGTTCCGTGGGACGTCCCGGACGGCTCCACCTCCACCGACCCCCACGCCGCGTTCATCGGCCTGATCTCGCCGACGGGTAGTTTCAACTACTTCTTCGACGTGTTCCCCAACTTGATCGCCGACGCGTTGACCAAGGAGCTGCCGGTGGTCGACACCGACATCGACACTTCGGCCATGGCGGACGCGAACCTGTTCGACCTGAGCTGGCTCGACGGCATCTTCGCCTAGCGGTAACCCCGCGCGGTCGCGCAGGACCTAGAGCCGGGTTCGGGCCCAACGGCCCGAGCCCGGCTCTAAACATTGCCATTGACTAATGGCACCATTGATTGTTAGCTCAGTCACATGATGTTCGAGCGATCGCCGAAACGCAGCCACAACGCCTGCGCGGTGGTGACCGGCGCCGGCAGTGGTATCGGAGCCGCCTTCGCCCTCGAACTCGCCCGCCGCGGCAGCGCCGTGGTCTGCAGCGACATCGACGACGACGCCGCCCGGCGCACCGTCGACACCATCGCAAGCGCGGGCGGGCGCGCCACCGCCGTGCGCTGCGACGTCTCCCAGCGCGACGACGTCACCGCACTGGCTGAGGCCGCACAGTCCTGGTTCGGCCAACCGCCCACCCTGGTGATCAACAACGCCGGCGTCGCCGCCGGCGGCCAGCCGATCGGCGAGATGACACTCGACGACTGGAACTGGACGCTGGGCATCAACCTGTGGGGCCCGATCCATGGCTGTCACGTGTTCACTCCGATCCTGCGGGAAGCACGGTCGGGCCAGCCCCGCGGCATCATCAACGTCGCCTCGGCCGCGTCGTTCGGCGCCGCCCCGGAGATGGCGGCCTACAACGTCAGCAAGGCCGGGGTGCTCTCACTGTCGGAGACCCTGGCGGCCGAATTGTCCGGTACCGGAATCGTTGTGACGGTGCTGTGCCCGACGTTCGTCAAGACCAACATCGTCGAAGCCGGCCGGATCACCGCCCAGTCCAGCGAGGCGGCGAACCTCCTGATGCGCTGGACCGGGCTCTCCGCACAACGCGTTGCCCGCGACTGCCTGGACACCCACGACCGCGGCGGCCTGTACTGCATGCCCCAGCTGGACGCCAAGATCGGTTGGAACATCAAACGTTTCGCCCCGGAGACATTCACTCGAACCATCGGGCTGGCATTCCGTGCCGGTGCGGCATTGCCAGGCAGGTCCGACTAGAGGAGATCACGATGGCTCTCGACATGGACGTCATGCTCGCCAAGATCAAGAATCGGCAATGGGCGCTGGCCGAATTCGACTGGGATGCACCGGGAGCCGAACTGATCCGTCCTGAGATGGTGCCCAACCTCAAAAAATTCATGGCCGACCTGTGCTGGATCGAGAACATCGGCGCCCGCGGCTTCGCGGCGATGGCCCGCAAGGCCCCCACCGCGACGCTGGCCGAGATCTACCGGTACTTCCACGCCGAGGAGCAACGCCACGCCAACGCCGAGCTGGCGCTGATGAAGCGCTGGGGCATGCTCGAAGACGGCGAAATACCCGAACCCAACGTCAACATCCGGTTGGCGATGCAGTGGCTCGATGACTACGCCGACGACCTGCCGCTGTCGGTGCTCGGCACGGTCATCCCGATGCTGGAAGTCGCACTCGACGGGGCGCTGCTCAAGTTCCTGCTCGACGAGGTCGACGACCCGGTCTGCCACCAGGTGTTCGAGAAGATCAACAACGACGAATCCCGGCACATCGTAGTCGGTTTCGACGTCCTGGAGCTGATCGGACATGCCGATGCCCGCAGGCTGGCCATCGAGTTCGTCGGCACCGTCGTCTCGCCGTCACTGCTCGTCGGCGCGCTGATCTCGATCCCACTGCTCAACCGGATCCGCAACGAGGTGATCGGCATGGGGCTGGATCCCCAGCGGCTCTACGCGGCACTGATGCGTTTCACGCAGTTCGGCGAGCGCGGCGAACGCACCCGGCGGGTGCCGGCCTACCAGGTGGTCAAGCGCTACTCAAAGTGGATGGCCAACCCGGACAGCCCGTATCACCTGCTGGCCAACCCCGCGGTGTGGCTGTCGGGCTTCTACCCCAAGCGACTACTCAAGCCCATCCCGAGTTGGTTCAAAGAGCTCACCCACGAGCCGGCGGCCTGAGATGGCGCGCGCACACGTCTATCAGACCCTGATCGTGGGCGCCGGCTTCAGCGGGATCGGTGCGGCGATCAAACTGGCCGAGGCCGGCATCGACAGCGACGACGAGATCGTCATCCTGGAGCGCAGCGACCGAGTCGGGGGGACCTGGCGCGACACCCGCTATCCCGGTGCGGCATGCGATATTCCGTCGCTGCTCTACTCGTTCTCGTTTGTCGCCAACCCCGGCTGGTCACGGGCCTATCCGTCGGCCGGCGAGATCTGTGCGCACATCGAGGACATGGTCGACCGGTTCGACCTGCGCCGGCGCATCCGGTTCGGCACCGAGGTCACCGGGCTGGTGTTCGACGAGAGCGCGGGCGCGTGGACCGTGTCGGCCGGTCGCAGGAAGTTTCGGGCCCGCACGGTGGTGCTGGCCTCGGGCCCGCTGCCGGACTCCAGCTTCCCGGCGATCCGCGGCCTGCAGACCTACACCGGTCACAAGATCCACAGCGCCCGATGGGATCCCGACTACGACTTCACCGGCAAGCGGGTCGCCGTCGTCGGAACCGGAGCCAGTGCGGTGCAGATCATCCCGGAACTGGTGGAACAAGCCGGCTTCGTCAAGGTCTTCCAGCGCACCCCGGGTTGGGTCATCCCCCGCCTGGACGTGGCGATGCCGGCGAGCGTCCAAGAACTGTTCGCCAAAGTCCCTGCGGCTCAACAACTTGCCCGCCAGGCACTGTTCTGGGGTCATGAGGCCAGCGCCACCGCGCTGGTGTGGAACACCCCGCTCAGCGGCCTGGTGGCGCAGTTGGGC
The DNA here is from genome assembly GCF_020181635.2 of Mycobacterium zoologicum. Taxonomy (NCBI): domain Bacteria; kingdom Bacillati; phylum Actinomycetota; class Actinomycetes; order Mycobacteriales; family Mycobacteriaceae; genus Mycobacterium; species Mycobacterium zoologicum. The sequence continues at coordinate 179,765 of NZ_JAYJJS010000002.1, forward strand.
AAGGCCCATCTGCGGGCCACGGTCAAGGACCCGTGGCTTCGCCGTCAGCTCACCCCGGACTTCACCCCCGGATGCAAGCGCATGCTGGTCTCCAGCGACTACTACCCCGCCCTGCAGCGCGACAACTGCAAGCTGATCTCCTGGCCGATCGCCACCATCAGCCCGGCCGGCATCCGCACCAGCGACGGCGTGGAACACCACGTCGACGCCATCGTGTTCGCCACCGGCTACGACGTGCACCTGACCGGTCCACCGTTTCCGGTCACCGGACTGGCCGGCAGGTCATTGGCCGCGGACTGGAGCGGTGGCGGCCAGGCCTTCAAAAGCATTCAGGCACACGGCTACCCGAACCTGTTCTTCATGACCGGCCCCAACTCCGGGCCGGGCCACAACTCACTGCTGGTGTACGTGGAGGGCCAGGTCGACTACGTGGTGCGCGCCGTCGAGGAGATCCGCGGGCGGCGCCTGCGCTACTTGGACGTGCGCGACGACGTGCAGCGCCGCCACAACGCGCAGATTCAGCGGCGGCTGGGCAAGACGACCTGGATGTCGGGCTGCCGCAGCTGGTATCTGACCGAAGACGGTTTCAATGCGTCGATGTACCCGGGGTTCGCGACCCAGTATCTTCGGCAGATGCGCAACTTCCGGCTCTCCGACTACCACACGGTGGCATGAGCACACCGGATCGTCCTCCCCGGCCGGACTCCATCGCCGGCGTGCTGGCGAACCTGCGCCGGGTGCCTCGCCGGGTGCGGCGCGAGTCCCGCGAGGTCATCGAGGCCGCGGTGACCCAGCTGTTCGAGATCGTGGTGCACCACCCGGGGGGCAACACGGCATCGCGGGAGTATCGGATCGACGACCTGGCCCGGCTGGCCGGCAGCACCACCCGCAACGTGCGGGTTTACCGGGATCGGGACCTGCTGCCGCCACCGCGGCGGGTCGGACGGATCGCACTGTTCAACGACACCCACCTGACCCGGCTGCGGCTCATCACCTCGATGCTCGACCGCGGCTACACGATCGCGCACGTCAAAGAGATGATCGGCGCCTGGGAACAGGGCAAGGACCTGGGCGACATCCTGGGCCTGGAGAGCGCGATCGCCGGCAGTTGGACCACCGAGCGGCCCGAGACCGTGTCACGTGTGGAAGCCGAACGCCGGATCGGCGACCCGCAGGCGTTTGGGCGACTGGTGGCGCTCGGAGTGATCCGCGTCGACGGTGGTGACGAATCTCTGGCCACCATCACCCGGCCCAAGCTGATCGAGGCGTTCAACGAGGTCCGCGGTTACGGCATCGCCGTCGACAAGCTCATCGACCTCTACGAGCAGTCGCTGCCGCATATCGACGCGATCAGCCAGATGTTGGTGCGGGCCGGCGCCGAACACGTCCTGACCAGGATTCAGCCCGGGGCGCCGTTGCCGGCCGACACCGAGATCGCGGAGCTGATAGGCATGCTGGTACGGCTCCGCACCCAGGCCGTGGCATCCGTCACCGCCACTCTGGCGTCCTCGATCGAGTCCACCATCGAGTCGATGGTCTCGGGCCTGCTCGCCGACTCACTGCTGCGCTGACGCTTCGGAGACGACGAGGCGGTAGGGCTCAGGCGCGCGCGATCAGGTACGGGGCCAAGGTCGCGAGCTTCTCGCAGGTCTCCTCGAACTCGCGCTCGGGACGTGACACCCCGATGACACCGGCGCCGGCCCGCAACCAGGTCCGCCCGTCCCCCTCATAGGCGGCCCGCAACGTCAGCGCCGCATCCAGACCGCCATCGGCCGAGAACACCACGACCGCACCGGAATACAGGCCTCGTGGACATTCGTCGAGCCGCAGGATCGCGTCGATCCCGGCGGGCTTCGGTATGCCCGACGCCGTGACCGCCGGGAACAGTGCCTCCAGGGCGTCCATCCGGTCCCTGGATCGGTCCAGGCGTCCGCAGACCGTCGATCCCAGGTGCTGGACGCTGCCCCGCTCTCGCACCGTCATGAAGTCGACGACCGCGGCGGTACCGGACTCGGCGACCTGCCCGATCTCCTCCACCGACGTGCGCACCGAGATCGCGTGTTCGACGATCTCCTTGTCATCGCTTTCCAGTTCGGCCCGAACCGGGCCGTCGATCGCGGGGTCACCGGTGCGGGCCCGAGTGCCGGCCAGCGGTTCGGTGACCACCGTGCCGTCGGCACCCACCGAGGCCACCAACTCCGGGCTGTACCCGAGCGCGCGAATCCCACCGAGCCGCAACAGGAATGACCGGACCGGGGTGTTGTGCCCGCGGGCCAGCCGATACGTGGCCGGGAAGTCCAAAACGAACGGCACATCGACGCAGCGGGACAGGATCACCTTGCGGTAGCGCCCTGAGGTGATCTCGCCGACCGCGGTCGACACCCGTTCCCGGTAGCCGCTGGCGTCGGCGTCCACCACGATCGGCGTGGGGCTGTCCAGCGCCGAAACACCTTCGGCCAGCAGCCGTTCCAGCACGGCGACCTCGCGGTCACCGGCACCGAACATCTCCACCCGATCCGCGGTGACCACGATGCGGATCCACGGCCAGAACACCCGCGCCAACGCGGTTCCCGCGGCCAGCTGATCCTGCAGCCCGAAGTGATAGGCGCCGAACTCGAAGGCGACCCAGCCGAACGCATGATCGGTCTCCAACAGCAGGCGGTCCACCGCCTCGCCGAGCACCGCGGCGGGCCGGCCCTGCCAGGGCTCACAACGGATCACCCCGTCACGGACGGTTCGCAGTTCATCGGTGTCCAGTTCGACGGCGGCGCGTACTCCGACGGCCAGCGTCCAGCTGCCGTCGCGCTCGTAGAGCAGGTACTCCCGGCCGTCCTGCTCGGGCAGTGCCGCAACCAACTCTGCCGCCAGGTCGGCGGGGTCCACGCCCGCGGGCAACGGGATCGCCGACGTTTCGGGAGGCGCTTCGACACCGAGCTCGGACACGATTAGTAAATGTAGCCTAACCTACTTAGAAGTGCCCGCTCCGGTCCGCGAACGCGGCTATAACGCCTTCAGCAGCTTCGCCCGTGCCCGTACGTGGAACTGCTCGAACTTGGAATCCCGCTGGCGCTGCATCTCCGTGGCCATCCGGATGCCCAGGTCTTCCAGCTCCGAGTCGCTCAGGTCGACCGGCGCCGGCGGCGGCACCAGATCGCGCTCCTCCTCGTCGGCATGCGCCTCCAGCACGGTGAGGAACGAATTCCACTCGTCGACGTGCCGCGGTGAGTCGACCGGTGTCCGCAACGCCACCGCCAGCTGGTCGTAGATCTGCCGATGCTCGGCGTGGGAGATCGCAATCAGCCTGCTGGCCGCCGCCAGCGCGGGGTAGTAGATGTCGTCCTCGATCTTCATGTGGATGGTGAACTCGCGCAGCAGTTCATCGAGGATCTCCTCCCGCTCGGCCGAACCGACCGGCGCGGCCTTGAACCGGCCGCCCAGACCTCGCAACACGTTGTGGTGGTCCCGCAAGACCGTGTAGGCATCAGTCATCAGGCGATCTCTTCCTGCTCGGGGGTTTCAACGCATTCCAGGGATTTCGAGTCCAGGTACTTCTCCCGGCCCACACCGAGCGGGGTCGGGGCGCCGTCCCGCAGCTCGACCATTCCGTTGCGCAGTCGAGCTTGGTAGCACGGCAACGGGGAGGCGGCCGGTCCGCGCACCACCTCACCGGTCTGCACGTCGAACTGCGAACCGTGCCACGGGCAGACGACCTTGCCGCGGTCCACCCAGCCGTCCTCCATCGGAGCGGCCAGGTGCGGGCACATTCCGGCGAACGCCGATACCTCGTCGCCGTCGCGGCACACCACCACACCGACGCCGTCGACGTCGACCCGCTTGAGCTTGCGATCGGCGGGCAGCTCCGCCTCGGGAAGCACCGGCGTCCATTCGTCGATGCGCAGCCGCTCACCGGACTGATCCATTCCGATGCCGGACCCGAACACCAGCGCGCCGCCCAGGAAGCCGCTGGCGGAGGTGATGCCGTAGCCCACCGCACTGGTCACGATGCCCCGCAGGTGCCGTCCTTTGCGCCGGTCCCGCCAGGACTGGATGTAGAGGCCGGTTGCGATCAGGTTCAGCACACCGTGGACCGCGCCGATCCGCCGGTCCTTCTCATGGGTGTGCTGCCAATCGGTGACCCCGGTGGCCGCGGAGGCGAAGTTGCCCAGAATCCCCAGCCCCAGCGCGTGCTCGGCGAATCGCGAGGCGTCGAGCACCTCGCTCGACGACTTGCCCGGCAACAGGCTCAGCGCGTCCAGCGCCACCGTGGTCCCGATCGCACCGGTGGTCAGCGACGCCAGCGGCGGATGCACCGGGTGGCCGAGCCAGACCCCGTTCAAGAAGTTGGTGACCTTGTTGCGCGCCCCACCGAATGCGTTGAACACGAAGCTCAGCACGTTTTCCAGCCGGTAGCTCGGCCGATCTATCCACTCTTGCCGACCGAGGAGGTCAAGCACCCGGCCGCCGAGTCCATGCGCGGCACGTCGCGCCCGTTGTACTGCCATCCCGCCGATCCTCCATCCAGCTCACACCTATTCCGCGTTTGCGGATCTGATGTCGCAGCTTAACCGCATCTGCTGACTTCATCAAATACCGGATCGCGATATTGCTGTCCGGCCACGTTCGCCCATGCTGAAGCCCGGACATTCGACTGTTACTCCGTTGAATGTTGTTATTTTCAAGTCGTTTTGGACCTCCTACGAGATGCCTCCGGGCGTCCGGTAGCTCAAACTGTGAATGCGCTGACGGCTTTGCTGTCAATACGTTGTCAGCGAGAATGCCGAAACAACGGTATCCGCAGTTGCGGTATACAAGCGCACTGTGACGCCGGTCGCTGCGCCGGGATCAGCGTGATGTGTTACGGCCGTTCACGATCCGGTATCGGTACGCACACAACGGTTGGCAACGACGGCATCCACGCGGACTATGGAGACATGCTAAGTATTCGGAATCTCGTTGGATCGATGTTCGTAGCCGGTGCCGCGGCAGCGATCGCTGTCGCCCCGACCGGCCTGATGCTGACGGCAGCGCCGGCGGACACGGCGGGTACCACCGTCGTCGCCCAGCCGCACGGGACCGGCGGCCCCGACGGCAACGGTGGTGGCAGGGGCTGTGGCCATGACGCCAATTGGCAGGGTTGCGGCGGATTCATCCCCGGCCAGGGCGGTTTTGGCCACGGCTGCTTCAACGGCATCTGCGGCAGCTGGGACAGCGGCCGCGGTTGGTTCAGCGGCTGACCAGCAACGACCGCACCACCGCGTCCGCCAGGAGCCGACCGCGGTCGGTCAGCACCAGGCGCTGACCGTCGGAGCTCAACAGACCGTCGCCGACGGCCACCGCGGCGCGCTCCTGCTCGGCCGGATCCAGTACCGCCAGCTCCAGCCCGTCACGGGTTCGTAGCCGCAGCATGACCGCCTCGGTGTGCCGGTCGGCCGCCGAGAGTTCCTCGAAACCGGCCACCGGCAGCGTCGCCTCGCCCAGCAGCTTTGCGTAGGCGTTGGGGTGCTTGACATTCCAATAGCGCAACGTGCCGTCGTAGCTGTGCGCCCCGGGCCCCGCACCCCACCACCGGCCACCGCCCCAGTAGCCCAGGTTGTGCCGGCAGGCGGCGCCCGGCCGGCTCCAGTTGGACACCTCGTACCAGTCCATACCCGCGGCCCGCAGGGTGGCGTCGACCAGCTCGTAGCGCTGCGCGAGCACGTCGTTGTCGGGAGTGGGCAGTTCCCCGCTGCGCACCCGCCGGGCCAGCGCGGTGCCGTCCTCCACGATCAGGCTGTAGGCCGAGACGTGGTCGACGCCGGCTTCCAGCGCGGCCTGGACCGAGCGCAGCAGGTCGTCGTCGGTCTCTCCGGGGGTGCCGTAGATCAGGTCGATGTTGAGGTGCTCGAAGCCGGCGGCGAGCGCTTCTCGGGCGGCGGCCACCGGGCGGCCCGGCGAGTGGATCCGGTCCAGGGTGGCCAGCACCCGCGGCGACACCGACTGCATGCCCAGCGACACCCGGGTGTAGCCGGCCGCGCGGATGCTGTCGAAGAACGCCGGCGACGTCGACTCCGGATTGGCCTCGGTGGTGACCTCGGCGTCGTCGGCCAGGCCGAAGGACTCGCGGACCAGGTCGAGCACCTGCACCAGTCGTGCGGCACCGAGCAGCGACGGAGTGCCGCCGCCGACGAAAACGGTGTCGGCCCGCGGGGCACCCAGTCGGGCGGCAGCCAGTTCCAGCTCGCGGGCCAGCGCCGCCACCCATTCATCGGGGTTGGCGCCACCCAGCTCCGCCGGGGTGTAGGTGTTGAAGTCGCAGTACCCACACCTGGCGAAACAGAACGGCACGTGCACGTACACCCCGAACGGGCCCCGCTGTTCGCGTGAACCCGGCGGTTCAGCCGGCAATGCCACCGCGGTGGGGGTGAGCGTCATAGGGCCAGATCATCCCACGCGACGAGGGACGGCGTTGACCGGCGAAACTCAGTAGGGCGCAGCGCCGGACCCGTCGGCCTCGTCGAGCAGCGCCGTCAGATAGTGCGTCAGCGATCCGACCGGGGCCGAACCGTCACCGCTGGTGGCTGCCGCGCCGCGGGATGCACACGTGGGCCAGGCTCCGGGGCCCTGGCTGGCCATGATCCGCTTGGCGACGGCGATCTGCTGTGTCTGACTGGCTTGCGAGGGCAACCCCACTCCCCCGTTGGCATCCCAGGCCGCGGGGCTGATCTGCAGACCGCCGTAATCACCGTTGCCGGTGTCGGCCGACCAGTTGCCACCGGATTCACACTTGGCGATGGCGTCCCAGTTGATCGGGTCGGCGTGGGCCGCTCCGGTCAGCCCGGCGGCGATCAGCAGCACGCCGGCCGCCGGGATTGTGAATTTGCTCATACCAACTCCACCCTGCTGGCCAGCCAACGGCCGTCCACCTTGTCCATCGTCATCCGGATCCGGCTGCGGTCGAGCACCGGTTCGGGGTTGTCGGCGTTGCGTACCGACTGGTTGACCAGCAGCACCACCACCGCGTGACTGCGATCGGCGGACTTGACCACGCCTTCGGCGACATAGCCGCGCGCGGTCGCCCCGTTGTCGATCAGCGTGCGACGGAGGGTGGCCCCGGAGCGCGTGTGCATCGCCTTGAACTCCCCGGTAGAGCCGTCGGCGATCTGCGCAAATCCGCGATCGATGTCGTCGGCATCAATGTTGGTCAGTGCCAACGCATACGTCTCGGCGGCCTCGAGTGCTTCGGTGCCGGCCAGGTGCGACGCATAGTGCTCGACGGCCAGCCAGCCGCCGCAGCCGGTGATGGCCACCAGCGTCGCGATCGCCAGCCAACGCCGCAGCAGAGCACGTCCGTTGGCGCGCGGCGGGGGCGCGGGAGCCGGCGGCGGCTCCCAAATCGGGTCCCACCCGTAGTCGACCACACTCATACTTTCCCCACCCACCTTCCGTTCTCCCCGACCGCCGAGCGGCCGGGCCCCGGAGATGAGTTTTGCTCACGCTGATCACAAATCTGCGCCGGTAAGGAAGATTTTCGGCATCCATGGCATAATCGCCGCTATGACCGCCGCCCACTGCACCTCGTCTGGGGTTGCCCTCGTGGCTCGTCGGCATGTCGATTTCAAGCGGGTATGCAGCTGTCGCTGTCTGCCTTGATGCCGTAGAACCGCCCACCTGTTTTTTCCAGCTGGCTGTGAGGATCTGCGCTGTCGGAGACAGTCCGCGCTCAATCCCGCCGGCTCCTTTCCAAAGGAGAACCCATGACCGCCACCCCCAGTGCCCCGCCGAGCAGGGCCAAGCGCAGCGAGGCCCAGTGGGCGCTCGGTGAGACCGAGCCACAGAACCCCAACGAGCAGTTCAAGCTGGAGGACCCCGCGCTGAACGTGCGGGCCCGGATCCTCGACGTCTACTCCAAGCAGGGCTTCGACGCCATCACCAAGGACGACCTGCGCGGCCGGTTCCGCTGGATGGGCCTCTACACCCAGCGCGAACAGGGCTACGACGGCACCTTCACCGGCGACGAGAACGCCGACCTGCTGGAGGCCAAGTACTTCATGATGCGGGTGCGCTGCGACGGCAAAGCGCTCTCGGCCGAGGCGGTGCGCCTGCTGGGCCAGATCTCCCTGGACTACGCCCGCGGCACCGCCGACATCACCGACCGGCAGAACCTGCAATACCACTGGATCGAGATCGAGAAGGTGCCGGAGATCTGGGACCGGCTGGCGACCGTCGGTCTGCAGACCACCGAGGCCTGCGGCGACTGCCCGCGCGGCATGCTCGGCTCCCCGCTGGCCGGTGAGTCCCTCGACGAGGTGCTCGACCCGTCCCCCGCGCTCGACGAGATCGTCCGCCGCTACATCGGCAACCCCGACTACGCCAACCTGCCGCGCAAGTACAAGACCGCGGTGTCGGGGCTGCAGGACGTCGCCCACGAGGTCAACGACATCTCGTTCATCGGCGTGGTGCATCCCGAGCACGGCCCCGGCCTGGACCTGTGGGTCGGCGGCGGGTTGTCGACCAACCCGATGCTGGCCCAGCGGCTGGGTGCCTGGGTGCCGCTCGATGAGGTGCCGGAGGTCTGGGAAGCCGTCACTCGGCTGTTCCGCGACTACGGCTACCGCCGGCTGCGGTCCAAGGCCCGGCTGAAGTTCCTGGTCAAGGACTGGGGGCCGGAGAAGTTCAGGGAAGTTCTCGAGACCGAGTTCCTGGGCCGCAAGCTCATCGACGGTCCGGCGCCGGAGAAGCCGACCGCCACCATCGACCACGTCGGCGTGCAGAAGACCCGCAACGGCCTCAACGCCGTCGGCGTCGCCCCGATCTCCGGTCGGGTCAACGGGACCACGCTGGTCAAGGTGGCTGAGCTGATGGAGCAGGTGGGCTCGGACCGGGCACGGCTCACCCCGTATCAGAAACTGATCATCCTCGACGTCCCCGACGAGAAGCTGGACTGGCTGACCGGCGAACTGGACGCGCTGGGCCTGCCGGCCAACCCGTCGCCGTGGCGGCGCAACCTGATGGCCTGCACCGGCCTGGAGTTCTGCAAGCTGTCCTTCGTCGAGACCCGGGTGCGCGCCCAGAGCCTGGTGCCCGACCTCGAGAAGCGCCTCGACGACCTCAATGCGCTGCTGGACGTACCGGTGACGGTCAACATCAACGGCTGCCCGAACTCATGCGCCCGAATCCAGGTCGCCGACATCGGGTTCAAGGGCCAGATGATCGACGACGGCAACGGCAACTCGGTCCCGGGCTTCCAGGTGCACCTGGGCGGCAGCCTGGGTGAGGACAGCGGGTTCGGCCGAAAGCTGCGCCAGCACAAGGTGATCAACGACGAGCTCGGCGACTACATCGAGCGGGTGGTGCGCAACTTCATCAAGGGCCGCAACGCCGGCGAGCGCTTCGCCCAGTGGGCGGTGCGTGCCGAGGAGGACGACCTGCGATGAGGGACCGGAGCGAAGAGCAGTTGCGGGAGCTGGCGGCGCGCGGCGCAGCCGAGCTCGACGGCGCCGACGCCACCGCGTTGTTGCGCTGGACCGACGAGAACTTCCCGGGAAGCTGGGTGACGGCCTCCAATATGCAGGACGCCGTGCTGGTGGATCTGGCGGCCAAGGTGCGCCCGGGGGTACCGGTGCTGTTCCTGGACACCGGTTATCACTTCGCCGAGACCATCGGCACCCGCGACGCCGTCGAAGCGATGTACGACATCTCGCTGATCAATGTCACCCCCAAGCTGACGGTGGCCGAGCAGGATGCCGCACACGGCAAGGACCTGTTCGCCCGCGACCCGGCGTCGTGCTGCCGGATGCGCAAGGTCGAGCCGCTGGCGCGGACGCTGCAAAACTATTCGGCGTGGGTGACCGGGCTGCGCCGGGTGGAGGCGCCGACGCGCGCCAATGCCCCGCTGATCAGCTTCGACGATCAGTTCGGACTGGTGAAGATCAACCCCATCGCCGCTTGGAGCGACGAGGAGTTCAACGCCTACATCGCCGCGAACAATGTGCTGGTCAACCCGCTGATCGACGAAGGCTATCCGTCGATCGGCTGCGCGCCGTGCACCGTCAAACCGGCGGCCGGTGCCGACCCCCGCAGCGGACGATGGGCGGGCCTGGCCAAGACCGAATGCGGGCTGCACGCCTCGTGACCACGCTGGTCCTGACGGCCCACGGGAGCCGGGATCCGCGATCGGCCGCCAATACCGAGGCCATCGCCGGGCACCTGCGCCGGGTGGCGCCGGATTTCGATGTGCGCGTGGCGTTCTGCGAACACAGCGCCCCGAATCTGCGGGACGTGCTGACCACGGTGTCCGAGGACAGTGTGGTCGTCCCGTTCCTGTTGGCCAGCGCCTATCACGCCCGCATCGACATCCCGACGGTGATCGCGCAGTCGGGCGTTCCGGTCCGGGTGGCCCCCACTCTGGGCGAGGACGACCGGCTGGTACAGGTTCTCGGCGAGCGGATCAGCGCCGCCGGCGCGTCCCGGTTCGACCCGGATCTCGGTGTGGTGGTGGTCGCGGTGGGTTCCTCCCACCAGGAGGCCAACGCCCAGACCGCACGAGTCGCCACGCCGTTGTCCCGCGGCACCCGTTGGGCCGGTACCGAAGTCGCCTTCGCCACCCAACAGGGGTCGGTGCAGCAGGCCGTCGAGCGCCTCCAGGCGCGGGGAGCCACCAGGGTGATGATCGCGCCGTGGTTCCTGGCGCACGGCCGGATCACCGACGGAGTCGCCGATTACGCTGCGCGCGCCGGGATTCCGATGGCCGAGCCGCTCGGGGCGCACCGCCTGGTGGCCGCGACCGTGCTGGATCGGGCCGAGGCGGCGCTGGCCGCGACGCTCGCCGCCTGATTCACGCCGAAACCGGTGCCTCATCCCGCAGCGGCGGCACCCGGGTCGCCCGAACGTAGACGGTGTCCCCCTCGACCAGCGAGAGCGCCTCGGCGTCGCCGCGGGTGATCTGTGCGATGAACGGCTCCTTGGTCTCGGCATTGGTCAACTCAACCCGAACCTCAAAGCCCAACACCACCACCCGCGCGACCACTGCGCGCAGCACGTCGGAGGGCGCACTGTCGCCCAGCCCGCCGCCCACCGCCATCTCCGCACTGCGACCGACCCGGATGTCATGCGGACGCACCAGCGCACCGTTGAGTGAGGACACCGCCCCCAAAAACGACATCACGAAGGCGTTCGCCGGGGCGTCGTACACCTCGGTCGGTGAGCCCAGCTGTTCGATGCGGCCCTGATTGAGCACCGCGATCCGGTCGGCGACGTCGAGTGCCTCGGCCTGGTCGTGGGTGACCAGCACCGTGGTGACGTGCACGTCCTCGTGCAGGCGGCGCAGCCAGGCACGCAGGTCTTCGCGGACCTTGGCGTCGAGCGCCCCGAACGGCTCGTCGAGCAGCAGCACCTGCGGGTCCACCGCAAGGGCGCGCGCCAGCGCCATCCGCTGGCGCTGCCCGCCGGAGAGCTGGTTGGGGTAGCGGGTCTGAAAGCCGCTGAGCCCCACCACTTCCAGCAGATTGTCGACCTTCTCTTTGATCTCGGCCTTGGGGCGCTTGCGGATCTTGAGCCCGAATGCCACGTTGTCACGCACCGTCATGTGCTTGAACGCCGCGTAGTGCTGGAACACGAAGCCGATACCGCGTTGCTGCGGCGGGATCCCGGTGACGTCGACGCCGTTGATGGTGACGGTGCCGCTGTCCGGGTGGTCCAGCCCGGCGATCGCCCGAAGCAGCGTCGACTTGCCCGAACCGCTGGGGCCCAGCAGCGCGGTCAGCGAACCGGACGGCACCGCGAAGTCCACGTTGTCCAGTGCGACGAAGTCGCCGTAGCGCTTGTTGGCCCCCCGCACGGTGATCGCATTTGTGCTCATCAGGAGCTCCCCTTCCCGGCCCGCCGCATGTCGAGCACCATTTGAACGATCAACACCAGGACCGACACCCCCATCAGCAGTGTCGACAGGGCGTAGGCGCCGTACTCGGCGCCGCGGTTGTAGCGGTCGGAGACCAGCAGGGTCAGGGTTTGGGACTTGCCGGGCAGATTCGACGACACGATCAGCACCGCGCCGTACTCACCGAGCGTCCGCGCGACCGTCAGCACGATCCCGTAGGTCAGCCCCCAGCGGATGGACGGCAGCGTGATCCGCCAGAACGTCTGCCACCAACTCGAACCCAGGGTCGCGGCGGCTTCCTCCATGTCGGTGCCCAGTTCGTGCAGCACCGGCTCGACTTCCCGGATCACGAACGGCAGGGTGACGAAGATGCTGGCCAGCACGATTCCCGGCAGGCCGAATATGATCTTGAAACCCCAGTCGTTCTCCACGAAGCCCAACAGCCCGGCCGAGCCCCACAGCACGATCAGGGCCACACCGACGATCACCGGTGACACCGCGAACGGCAGGTCGATGATCGCCTGCAGAGCTCCCTTGCCACGGAAGCGGTTACGCGCCAACACTAATGCGGTCGGAATGCCGAAGACGACGTTGAGCGGCACCACGATCGCCACCACCAGCAGCGACAGCTGCAGCGCCGAGATCGCCGCCGGGGTGGAGATGTAGGCGAAGAACTGCCCGAGACCCGGTTGAAAGCTGCGCCACAGGATCAGCGACACCGGAACCACCAGCAGCAGCCCGATGTAGGCCAGCGCCACGAAGCGGACCAGGTAGCGGACGGTGCGCGACGAGGTCATGAGCGCTCCTGCCTTCTGGTCACCCGCGCGCCCAGCAGCCGCAGCGCGAGCAGCACCAGGAACGAAATCGCCAGCAGCACCAGCGAGATCGCCGCCGCGCCGGTGCGGTCGTCGTTCTCGATCAGGGTGCGAATCCACTGCGAGGACACCTCGGTCTTGCCGGGCACCGCACCACCGATCAGCACCACCGAGCCGAACTCGCCGATCGCCCGGGAGAACGCCAGACCCGCCCCGGTCAGCAGCGCCGGTGTCAGCGACGGCAACACCACGGTGCGAAGGATCGTCAGCCCGGATGCGCCCAATGATGCGGCGGCCTCCTCGACCTCACGGTCGATCTCCAGGAGCACCGGTTGCACGGAGCGCACCACGAACGGCAGAGTGACGAACGCCAGCGCCAGGCCGACGCCCCAGGCGGTGTGCTGCAGGTGCAGGTGCACCGGGCTGGCCGGGCCGTACAGGGCCAGCATCACCAGGCTGGCGACGATGGTGGGCAGCGCGAACGGCAGATCGATGATCACATCGAGCAAGCGTTTGCCGACGAAGTCGTCGCGCACCAGTACCCAGGCGATCAGCAGGCCGAACACCACATTGATCACAGTGACACCAGCCGCGATCGTCAGTGTCACCCGGAATGACTCCAGCGCGGCGTGCGAGGTGACCGCCTGCCGGAACGCGTGCCAGCCGCCGCCGGCCGCCTGCCAGGACACCGCCGCCAAGGGAGCCAGCACGATCAGAGACAGCCACACCACCGCGGCCCCCACTCGCAGCGAAACCCCTTCACGGCTCGCACCCGACCAGGTCGGCGGTGCCTCCTCGCCGTGTCCGCCGACCTCTGAAACCACTTCGGCGGTCATCCGGTTGCCTGCGTGTAGATCTTGGTGATGGAGCCGTTCTCCTTGTCGAACAAGGTGGTGTCGATGACGTCCCAGCCGCCGAGATCGGTGATCGTCCACAACTTGTTCGGCTCCGGAAACGAGCTGCGGAACTCAGCACCGATACTCGGGTCGGCCGGGCGGAATCCCGCCTGAGCCCAAAGACGCTGCGCAACAGCGGTGTACTGAAAATTCTTGAACGCGGTTGCGGTGTCGAGACTCCTGGTCGAGGTCACCACCGCCAGCGGGTTCTCGATCTTGAAGGTCTGCGGCGGGTTGACGTGCTCGACCGCCTTGCCCTTGCGCTCGATCGCGATGGCCTCGTTCTCGTAGCTGATCAGCACGTCACCGCTGCCCTGCAGGAACACATCGGTGGCCTCACGCCCCGAACCAGGGCGCAGTTTGACGTGATCGGTGACCAGGCGATCGACGAAGTCCAATCCGGCCTGGGCGTTCTTGCCGCCCTCGCTCTTGACGGCGTAGGGAGCCAACAGGTTCCACTTGGCCGAGCCCGAGCTCAGCGGGCTGGGGCTGATCACCTCGATGCCGGGTCGCAACAGGTCGTCCCAGTCCTTGATGTGTTTGGGATTGCCCTGCCGCACAACCAGGGACACCACCGAACCGAACGGGATGCCCTTGGTCACATCGGCGTTCCAGTCCTCAGCGACCTTGCCGGCCTTTACCAGCCGCGTGATGTCGGGCTCCACCGAGAAGTTCACGATGTCGGCGGGCTTGCCGTTGACCACACCGCGGGACTGGTCCCCGGAGGCACCGTAGGAGGTGACGATCTGGACGTCGGCACCCGCCTCGGTGTCGTAGAACGCCGGGATCACCTTGCTCCAGCCGGGTTCGGGGACCGCGTAGGCCACCAGAGTCAGCGTGGTGTGGGTGTCTGACCGGTCACTGCCGCCGACCACATCGCTGGGGCCGCCGCCACACCCGGCGATCAGTACTGCGGCCAGCGCGAGGACGGCGCCGCGTGTGACGGTATGAGACATTGATGACCTTTCAGTGCAGGCTGAGTAAATAAGTCCCGTCGCTCCGCAAGGGTGGTCGCCGAATGGCTGAGATACCGCGCATCACGACACCATAACGTCGACGGTGAAGGAGTTCAGCGACAACAGTGCACGTCGGCCACAGCGCAATTACCCACGGCAGTGTTCTCCAAGAGGGCCGGACCACGGCACTCCCCACTACCGGACGCTGCGAACATGCCGGGAAGCGTAACAGACGTCAAACGGGTCAGCGGGTCAGCGGGTCAGCAACCAGCTGACGATCACCAGGGCGATCAACAAGACCAGAATCAATGTCACCTGCGAGCGAGGCATCAGCTGGATACGCCGTCGCGAGCGTGCCGGAAATGCTCCAGCACTCGGATCCCCTGCCCGAGCGCGGCATCCGCCGTCGATGCCAGGGCATAGGCCAGCACCAGGACCACCGGCATCACCACCGCGGTCTGCGCCACGAAACCTAGGCCCGACAACCACAGCTCAACGCTGTCCCACCAGCTCAGGAAGCCAACCATCCCGACCAGCCTAAACCAAGGTGCGGGCGCGTCAGGTAGACGCATGGCGAACCGGCAGAGATGATGTCGGAATGGTCTTGAAAACCCCGCCGTTGTCGGAGACCGCGCCCGTGCCCTACACCGCCGCACCGGGGCAGATGCGCAACCCGTTCCCGCCGATTGCCGACTATGCGTTCCTGTCGGACTGCGAGAACACCTGCCTGATCTCCGCGGCTGGCTCGGTGGAGTGGATGTGCGTTCCGCGGCCCGACTCCCCCAGCATCTTCGGCGCGATCCTGGACCGCGGGGCCGGGCATTTCCGGCTGGGGCCCTACGGGGTTTCGGTGCCCGCGGCACGGCGGTACCTGCCCGGCAGTCCGATCATGGAGACCACCTGGCAGACCCACACCGGCTGGCTGATCGTGCGCGACGCACTGGTGATGGGCAAGTGGCATGACATCGAGTCGCGGTCGCGCACCCATCGCCGCACCCCCACCGACTGGGACGCCGAGCACATCCTGCTGCGCACCGTGCGCTGCGTCAGCGGCACCGTCGAGCTGATCATGAGCTGCGAGCCGGCCTTCGACTACCACCGAACGACCACGATCTGGGAGTACTCCTCCGAGGGCTACAGCGAAGCAGTGGCCCGGGCCCGGCAGGACCCGGACGATCACCCGACCCTGCGGCTGACGACGAATCTGCGGCTGGGCCTGGAAGGCCGGGAGGCGCGGGCCCGCACCCGGCTCACCGAGGGCGACGACGTCTTCGTGGCACTGAGCTGGTCGAAACACCCTGCGCCGCAGAGCTATGCCGAAGCCGCCGACAAGATGTGGAACACCACCGAGTGTTGGCGGCAGTGGATCAACATCGGCAATTTCCCCGACCATCCGTGGCGGGTCTATCTGCAGCGCAGTGCACTGACGCTCAAAGGGCTCACCTATTCGCCGACCGGCGCCCTGCTGGCGGCTTCGACCACATCGCTTCCGGAAACGCCTCAGGGCGAACGCAATTGGGATTATCGCTACGCCTGGGTGCGGGACTCCACGTTCGCCCTGTGGGGCCTGTACACGCTGGGGCTGGACCGCGAGGCCGACGACTTCTTCTCCTTCATCGCCGACGTATCCGGGGCCAACAACGGCCAGCAGCACCCGTTGCAGGTGATGTACGGCGTCGGCGGGGAACACAAGTTGGTCGAAGAGGAGCTCGATCACCTGTCCGGCTACGACAACGCCCGCCCGGTCCGGATCGGCAACGGCGCCTACAACCAGAAGCAGCACGACATCTGGGGCACCATGCTCGACTCGGTCTATCTACACAGCAAATCCCGAGAGCAGATTCCCGAGACCCTCTGGCCGGTGCTCAAACGGCAGGTCGAGGAGGCGACCAAGCACTGGCGCGAACCCGACCGCGGCATCTGGGAGGTGCGCGGCGAACCGCAGCACTTCACCTCGTCGAAAGTGATGTGCTGGGTGGCACTGGATCGCGGGTCGAAGCTCGCCGAACTGCAAGGCGAGGTCTCCTACGCCCGGCAGTGGCGGGTGATCGCCGAGGAGATCAAGGCCGATGTGCTGGCCCACGGCGTGGATTCGCGCGGGGTGCTGACCCAGTCCTACGGCAGCGACGCACTCGACGCCTCCCTGCTGCTGGTGGTGCTCACCCGATTCCTGCCCGCGGATGACCCGAGGGTGCGCGCCACCGTGCTGGCGATCGCCGAGGAGCTCACCGAGGACGGGCTGGTGTTGCGCTACCGGGTGGAGGAGACCGACGACGGGTTGACCGGCGCCGAGGGCGCTTTCACCATCTGCTCGTTCTGGCTGGTGTCGGCGTTGGTGGAGATCGGCGAGATCAGCCGCGCCAAGCACCTGTGCGAGCGACTGCTGTCGTTTGCCAGCCCGCTACACCTCTACGCCGAGGAGATCGAGCCGCGCACGGGGCGACACCTGGGCAATTTCCCGCAGGCCTTCACCCACCTGGCGCTGATCAACGCCGTCGTGCACGTGATCCGCGCCGAGGAGGAAGCCGACTCCAGCGGAGTGTTCCAGCCCGCCAACGCGCCGATGTGAGCCGATCAGCCGGTCAGGCCGCGGACCTTGTCCAGCATCGCCCGGGCCAGGTCCGCCGCCGTGGGGTCCCCGGCCGGCGGGGTGTCGCCGTCATCGTCTTCACCGGCGAACCAGAACACGTCGACGTCGACCACACAGTTCACCCGTACCGCCACGGCCCGGGTGACCATCAGCCCCTCCACGCCGTCGACATTGGTGCGCACCGTGGCGGTCAGCACCGCATCGCCGGTGGACACGGCGCTGACCTCGCCGCTGGTGCCGCCGGAGTCCTCTTCGCCGCGGACCACCCTTACCCCGTCGCAGTGACCCCACTGCTCGGCGAACTTCTCGAAGAGCGCGTTGGCGGCCGCGGCGTTCTCCATCGCGACCACCGACTCGCCCAACCCGGTCATGGCCGAGTCGTCGGCGGAGCTGTCCCAGAACTCGTGGGCGACATCGCGCACGCCGGCGGACTCGTAGACGCCCCTCTGGCCGCCGACCGCGGTGCCGACACAGTCCGCCGGGGTTGCCCCGTCCCAGCCGTCGGGCAGTTGGTCGACTCCACCGAACCGCGGCGGCAGCGAGGGGTCACTCCGAAACGAGCGGCCGAGCAGCTTGGACAGATCGGAGTCATCTAGCAGCACCTGGCGCACCGCGATCCCGGTGACCGGGTCAGGCGCCAATCCGGGTGCCGGCCGCGGGGCACCGGAGACCACCGTGGTGCAACCGCTGGTCAGCAGCACGAGCACCGCCGCACCCGCAACGGTCGCGCCTGCCCGGCCGCCCACTACTTCTTGGCCTTTTCCCCGCCGCCGTCGGTGGACAGGGCGGCGACGAACGCCTCCTGCGGCACCTCGACCCGCCCGATGGTCTTCATCCGCTTCTTGCCTTCCTTCTGCTTCTCCAGCAGTTTGCGCTTGCGGGTGATGTCACCGCCGTAGCACTTGGACAGCACGTCCTTGCGGATGGCTCGAATGTTTTCGCGGGCAATAATTTTCGACCCGATGGCAGCCTGCACCGGTACCTCGAACTGCTGGCGCGGGATCAGCTCTTTGAGCTTGGTGGTCATCTTGTTGCCGTAGGCCGACGCCGAATCCTTGTGCACGATCGCGGAAAACGCGTCCACCGCCTCGCCCTGCAGCAGGATGTCGACCTTGACCAGGTCGGCCTCGGCCTCGCCGGCCTCCTCGTAGTCCAAGCTGGCGTACCCGCGGGTCCGCGACTTCAGTGAGTCGAAGAAGTCGAAGATGATCTCGCCCAACGGCATCGTGTAGCGCAGCTCGACCCGTTCCGGCGACAGGTAGTCCATGCCGCCGAGTTCGCCACGCCTGGACTGGCACAGTTCCATGATGGTGCCGACGAATTCGCTGGGAGCGATCACCGTGGTCTTGACGACGGGTTCGAAGACGTGGCGAACCTTACCTTCCGGCCAGTCTGACGGGTTGGTGACGACCAGCTCGGTGTCGTCTTCGCGGATCACCCGATAGACCACGTTGGGCGAGGTGGAGATCAGGTCGAGGTTGAACTCGCGCTCCAGCCGTTCGCGGGTGATCTCCATGTGCAGCAGGCCCAGGAAACCGCAGCGGAAGCCGAAGCCCAGCGCCACCGAGGTTTCCGGTTCGTAGGTCAGCGCCGCGTCGTTGAGCTGCAGCTTGTCCAGGGCGTCGCGCAGGTTCGGGTAGTCCGACCCGTCCACCGGGTACAGCCCGGAGTAGACCATCGGTTTGGGCTCGCGGTAGCCGGTGAGCGCTTCGGTGGCGCCTTTGCGGGCGGTGGTGACGGTGTCGCCGACCTTGGATTGGCGCACGTCCTTCACCCCGGTGATCAGGTAGCCCACTTCGCCGACGCCGAGCCCCTGGGTGGCCTTGGGTTCCGGCGAGACGATGCCGACCTCGAGCAGTTCGTGGGTGGCACCGGTGGACATCATCGCGATCTTCTCGCGCGGGGTGATCCTGCCGTCGACGACGCGGACGTAGGTGACCACGCCGCGGTAGATGTCATAGACCGAGTCGAAGATCATCGCCCTGGTGGGGGCTTCGGCGTCGCCGGTGGGCGCGGGGATCTGCTTGACGACTTCGTTGAGCAGCTCGGTCACGCCCTCGCCGGTCTTGCCGGACACCTTGAGCACATCCTGCGGCTCGCAGCCGATGATGTGGGCCAGCTCGGCGGCGTAGCGCTCCGGGTCGGCCGCGGGCAGGTCGATCTTGTTGAGCACCGGCACGATGGTCAGGTCACGGTCGAGCGCCAGGTACAGGTTGGCCAGGGTCTGGGCCTCGATGCCCTGGGCGGCGTCGACCAGCAGGATGGCGCCTTCGCAGGCTTCCAATGCCCGCGACACCTCGTAGGTGAAGTCGACGTGGCCGGGGGTGTCGATCAGGTGCAGGACGAACTGCTCGCCGTCGACGGTCCAGGGCAGGCGCACATTCTGGGCCTTGATGGTGATACCGCGCTCGCGTTCGATGTCCATCCGGTCCAGGTATTGCGCGCGCATCGACCGGTCGTCGACGACGCCGGTGAGCTGCAGCATCCGGTCGGCCAAGGTGGACTTGCCGTGGTCGATGTGGGCGATGATGCAGAAGTTCCGAATCTGCGCCGGCGCAGTGAACGTCTTGTCGGCGAAGCTGCTGATGGGAATCTCCTGGTGAACGGGTGGTACGGCGGTATGTACCGGTTGCCTGTCAGGGTAGCGAGACGGCGGCTACAACACGAAACCCCCGGAGGCTCACGCCTCCGGGGGTTTCGTGTTGCTACGACGATTCAGGCGGCGACGTCGGCCGGACTGAAGTAGCCCAAGATGTCGTTGAACCCGACCTCGAAGTAGTCACCGGCCTGCGCCCAGCCGTCGCCGGATGCGGCGGCCGCGGTGGCGATGGCCTCCGCGGTATCCCCACCGAACAGCGCACCGCTGTCCCAGTCGAGGTTGGCGCCGTCGTTCATCAGCGCCCACATGACGGTGTTGCTGCCGTTGTAGAACTCCATCACCGCGCCGTTGAGCAGGCTGTAGGAGCCCGAGTCACTGGAGGACATCTCTTCTGCCCAGTTCGCGCCGTACAGCAACTGGGCGAAAGCCTCCTGTCCGAGCAGATCGTCGTGCGAGATGGTGGCGAACGAGCCGGTGGCGCCGGCCGCGACGATGTCGGTGGCCGGGACACCCGTGAGGCTGGCACCGGTGGTGAAGAGCCAGTTCATCGAGTCGTGCTGGCTCTTGACGATGCCGCTCCAGTCGTAGGCCTCCGGCTCCTGGGCGGCCGCCAGCGGCGCCAGGGCCAAGGCCGCACCGGCGGCGAACGTGCCGATCACGCCAATCTTGTTCAAGTTCATAGGAAATTCCCTTCACGATGTCTATCCGGCAGGCACTACTCCGCCTGGCCGGATGCCCCCCAGCACCGTCTGCTGCAAGCTCGCTCAAACGTATTGACTGCCTGTGAGAATTACAAAGCGACACTCGCTCCGCCGTTAGCGGATCGGCTGTCTTATCAGGTCATCCCGCTAAGACCGGTGAGTGTGATCCCCGTCATGATCGAACCGCAGTGCGTCAAGTGAACGCCGCGCCCGCCCTCACCCTTACCCCACCCGGCCGATTACCCGGCCCGGGCGCTCCCCAAAGTCGCCTATGCTGCGACCATGGCTTCCCCCCGGAAGACCCCGTGGCAGACCGTCCAGGAGTTCGCGGAGAACCTGGTGTTCACCGAAGCTCCCCGGTTGATCGAGCAGGGCATCAAAATCGGTCTTGAGGTGCTCACCGGCACGCCGTCCGAACCGACACCGGCGATACCGGCCGGCCGGCCGGTCACCAACACCAGCGTTCCCACCGCGCATCGCGCCCGCAAGCTGGTGTACTCCCCCGATCTCAACGGCCGGGCCGACCCGGGCGAGATCGTCTGGACCTGGGTGGCCTACGAGGACGATCCGCATCAGGGCAAAGACCGCCCGGTCCTGGTCGTCGGCCGCGACCACACCACTCTGCTGGGGCTGATGCTGTCCAGCCAAACACGTCACGAGGACGACACGAACTGGGTGGGTATCGGCGCGGGCGGCTGGGACGAGGAGCATCGCGCCAGCTGGGTGCGGCTGGACCGGATACTGGACGTGCCCGAGGAGTCGATCCGGCGCGAAGGTGCCATCCTGGCGCGTGCGGTGTTCGACGTGGTGGCCGCGCGGCTGCGCAGCGACTACGCCTGGAGCTGAAGCCGGGCTATCCCTGGCTGATGTAGGAGCGCAACTGGGCGTGCTCGGCCTGCAGCTCCTCCATCCGGCACTTGACCACGTCGCCGATACTGACGATCCCGGCCAGCCGTCCGTCTTCGAGGACGGGGATGTGGCGCGCCCGGTGCTCGGTCATCAACATGCTGACGTCGTCGGCGGAGTCGGACTTGGTACACGTCGCCACCAGCGTGGTCATGATGGCCGACACCGGTCGGGCCAGCAGGCTGGCGCCGTGGACGTTGAGCTGACGCACAACATCACGTTCGGAGGCCACCCCCTGCAGACCGTCGGAGCCCATGACCACCATGGCACCGATGTTGTGCTCGGCCAGACCGGCGAGCAGTTCCATGACCGTGGCGTCCGGGTGGATGGTCACCACCGCCGCACCCTTGTTCCGCAATACGTCCGCGATGCGCATAGAGGCCTCCCGCCGCAGTGATCTGCTTCACACCAGGCTAGGACATTTGCCTGGCCGCGGGGCGCGATGACGCAAAGTCATTCGCTCGCACACCCGACTGTGGCATATGTGACGTCATGACAATCGAGATCACCCTGCTGGGCACCGGAAGCCCGATCCCCGACCCGCACCGTGCCGGACCGTCGACTCTGATCAGGGCCGGCGGCCAACAGCTGCTGGTCGACTGCGGGCGCGGGGTGCTGCAGCGGCTGGCCGCGGCGGGCGCCTCCGCCAACACCCTGTCCGCGCTGCTGCTCACCCACCTGCACAGCGACCACATCGCCGACCTCGGCGACCTGATCATCACCCGGTGGGTCACCACGTTCACCCCGGACGCCGCGCCGCTGCCCATCATCGGACCGCCGGGGACCGCCGAGGTCGTGGCGGCGACGCTGCAGGCGTTCGGCCACGACATCGGCTACCGGATCGCCCACCACGCGGACCTGACCGCACCTCCGCCGGTGCAGGTGGCCGAGCACACCGCGGGTCAGGTCTGGGATCGCGACGGCATCCGGATCACCGTCGCACCCACCGATCACCGCCCGGTGGCGCCCACCATCGGATTCCGGGTGGAGCACTCCGATGCCGGCGGAACGGCCTCGGTGGTGCTGGCCGGGGACACGGTGCCGTGCGACAGCCTCGACGAGCTGGCCGCCGGAGCCGGCGCGCTGGTGCACACCGTGATCCGTAAGGACCTGATCGACCCGCTGCCCCAGCAACGGATCCGCGACATCTGCGACTACCACTCCTCGGTGGCCGAGGCCGGCGCGACGGCCCGCCGCGCCGGGGTGGGCACCCTGGTGCTGACCCACTACGTACCTGCCATCGCCCCCGGGCAGGAGGAACAGTGGCGGGCGTTGGCCGCCGCGGAGTTCGACGGCCCGATCGAACTCGGCGACGACCTGCACCGGGTCGAGGTGGCCGCGCGCGGTTGAGCCGAGTTGGGGAGTTGCCTCACCAGCTGGTAGCCTGAACAGCCGTTGCCCCCGTGTCGGGAGGCTCAACCCAACCTCAAGTTTTTACGAAGGAACATTCGTGGCCAACATCAAGTCGCAGGTGAAGCGCAACCGGACCAACGAGCGTGCCCGGCTGCGCAACCAGTCGGTGAAGTCGGCGGTGCGCACCGCGATCCGTTCGTTCCGCGAGGCCGCCGAGGCCGGCGACAAGGAGAAGGCCGGCGAGCTGCTGCTGTCGACCAGCCGCAAGCTGGACAAGGCCGCCAGCAAGGGCGTGATCCACAAGAACCAGGCCGCCAACAAGAAGTCGGCGCTGGCGCAGGCGCTCAACAAGCTCTGATCGCGCGGGTCATCCGCGAACACAGGCCCCCGATTGCATCGGCGAACGGGGGCTTTTGTGTTGTCGGGGGTTAGTTGTCAGCCAGCTCGGCGACCCGGCGAACCGCGGCTTCGAGTGCGTAGTCGGCGTCGACGGCGGCGCCTTTGACGTCGGCGTTGAGGGCGGCTACCAGCCGCACCGCCGCCGCCACCGACGCCTGCGGCCACAGCCGGGCCTGTTTCTGCGCCTTCTGCACCCGCCACGGCGGCATACCCAGTTCACCGGCCAGCCGATAGGGGTCGCCGGCCTTGCCGCGCACCCGGGCAATGGTGTGAATCGCTTCGGCCAGCGCGTCGGCCAGCACCACGTGCGGTCCGCCACGCAGCCTGGCCCAGCGCAGCGCTTCGATGGCGCCGGCGACGTCGCCCACAACGGCCTTATCTGCGACGTCGAAGCCCGTCACCTCGGCCTTGCCGCTGTGGTAACGGCGCACCGCGATGGCGTCGACGTGGCCTCCGGTGTCGGCGACCAGCTGTGAACAGGCCGCGGCCAGTTCGCGGATGTCGGAACCGACAGCGTCCAGCAGTGCGGTGACACATGCGTCGTCGACGCGGACCTTGAGCCGGCGGAACTCGGCGCGGACGAAGTCGGCGCGTTCGGTGGCCTTGGTGATCTTCGCGCAGGTGTGCACCTCGGCGCCGAGGTCGCGCAGTTGCCCGGCCAGGGCCTTGGCCCGCCCCGCACCGGAATGCACGACCACCAGCACGGTTCCGAGCGGAACGTCGGCGGCCGTCGCGGCGATGAGCGCCACCGCTTCCTTACCGGCTTCGCCCGCGGCCTCGAGCACCACCACCCGTTCATCGGCGAACAGCGACGGGCTCAGCAGCTCGGCCAGTTCACCGGCCTCGACCTCTCCGGCGCGCATCCGGTCCACCGGGACGTCGGTGCTGCCGGCCTGTGCCCGCACGGCGGCTGTCACCTGCGAGACGGCACGTTCGACGAGCAGCTCCTCATCACCGAGGATCAGATGCAGCGGCGAAACCGGTTGGCTCACCCGGCAATCGTGTCACGCAATGCCGACGCCCGACCAGCCGGTCAACATCTGCGAGACCGAGAACGCCAGCACGCCCAACGCCAGCGCGGCCAGCACCCAGCGGCCCCATCGCCAGCGCCAGCAGATCACCACCAGCACCGCCGCGGCGCCGACGCCGACCACCCCGGCGATCCCCGCGGGTACCGGTACCGTCGCCGCCGGAACACCGCCGGTCCAGTGCGCCACCCGACACACCCACCACAGCTCGGGGCCGGTGAAACGCATCAACAGTTGAGCGGCCGTGGGCCAGTACCCGCACAGCACCGCCGCCGCGCTGCCCAGCACCGTGATCGGGGCGACCAGGACGGCCACCGCCAGGTTGGCGAGCGTGCTGATGAGGCTGAGCCGGCCGGAGATGGCGGCGATCAGCGGTGCGGTCACCAGGTTCGCCGACCACGCCACACTCACAGCCACGGCCAGGGGTTTGGGCCAGCCGCGAGCCACCAGCCGGGCCGCCCACACCGGCGCGATCAGCACCAGGGCAGCGGTGGCGGCCACCGACAGCGCGAACCCGACGTCGATGGCCAACTGCGGGGCCAGCGCCAGCAGTATCAGCACGCTCGCGGCCAGGCTCGGGATGGCCTGTCGTTGCCGAGCCGAAACCACGCCCAGCAGTGCTATTGCCCCCATCGCCGCGGCTCGCAGCACGCTGGCTGTCGGCTGCACGACGATCACGAACGCCACCAGGGCGATGCCGGCCAGCCCGGCGGCGGCCCGCGGCCCGACCAGTCGCGCCGAGAACAGCACCGCCCCGCAGACGATCGTCACGTTCGCTCCGGAGACGGCCATCAGGTGGGTGAGGCCTGCGGCCCGAAACTCCCGTCCGGTCGCCTCGGAGATGGCCGCGGTGTCACCGAGGACCAGGGCGGGCAGCATCCTGGCCTGCTCGTCGGGCAACACCTGCCCGGCCGCGGCAGCGAACCGGGCCCGGACCCGGTGAGCCGCCCGCGCGATTACACCGGGCTCGCCCAGCCGCGGCCGTCCCTGAACCGTCAGGGCCGCCACTGTCAGGTCGCGCCGGGACGGGCGGGCGACCTTGGCGCGAAAGGTCATCGGCCGGCCGACCATCACCTCGGCGGCGTTCATGCCGGACGAGAAGACCACCACCCGGCCCGAGGAGTCGGCACCGTCGAGGCGTTGCAGGGTGGCCCGGAACATCACCCGCCGGGTGCCGGCGGACAGCGGACTCTCACTCGGAGTGACCGTCACGGTCGCGGTGCCGCCGAACACCGCGGTGATCGGGTGGGCCTGTACCGCGTCGGTGCGCAGCGCAACCGCCCAGCCGAATCCCGCGCCCACCACCGACGCGGCGGCCAGGGTCGCCCCGGCCAGCCGCCAGCCGGTTCGCCGGGCACGTCCGGCATAGCAGCACAGCACCACCGCTCCGACCGCGAGCAGGGCGCAGACCACCGCCAGTGCAGCACCGATCTGCCATCGGATACCAGCCGCGGTGACGCCCCAGCCGACCAGCGCGGCCGGCACCAGCCGGACATCCAGGCGCAGCGCCTCCGGGGCGCCCGCCTGGGGAGTCACCGCTCACACGCGGACCAGCGCACGCAGCTTCTCCAGGCGCGCCGGGCCGATACCGTCGACGTCGCCGAGCTGGTCGACGGTGGCGAACTTGCCGTGCGCGGTGCGCCAGGCCACGATGGCGGCCGCGGTCACCGGCCCCACCCCGGGCAGCGTGTCGAGCTGATCGACGCTCGCGGTGTTGAGGTCCAGGGGTCCGGGTCCGCCCGGTCCAGCAGATCCATGCGGTGCAGGCGGCACGGTGGTGCTGGTCCGGGGCGCCTCCGGTGCGGGTCTGCCCGGTCCGACCGAACTACCCAGCACCGGCCGCCCCGGCGGAGGCTGCAGACCGACCACGATCTGCTCGCCGTCGATGAGCGGACGGGCCAGGTTCAGGCCGATCGTGTCGGCGCCGTCGAGGGCCCCACCGGCGGCGGTCAGTGCGTCGGCGATCCGCGAGCCGGGCGCCAGCGTCGCCAGGCCGGGATTGTGCACCAGCCCGACCACGCTGACCACCACGGCTTCCGACGCCGCGGAGGAGGGTTCGGCGGTCTGCGGGCTGGCGGTCGAAACCATCTCCACCTCAGGAAGTTTGGCGCTCACCACTGGTGCGGGCCGGTCACGCACCACGGTGAACACCGTGACGAGTACGGCCAGCGCGGCGATCACCGCCAGGGCGATCGCCCCGGCCCGACCGGGGTCAGCGCGCACCTTGGCCAGCCAGCCGGGCTCGGCCGCCGGATCCGGCAGCCAGCCGGGCAGCGATTGGTCGGGGTCGGTCTCGTCATCGGCGTCGGCGGCCTCGGCTCCGGCACCGGAGTCCGGCAACAGACCGAGGCGACGCTGCAACCGCTCGCCGGGTGCTTCAGGTGACATAGCGCCGACGGTAGGCGTCGGCACCGTCGGGAGGGCTCGCGATCAACGGCTTTGCGGCCCGGTCTGTGGACAGCCGCCGGGTTGTGGACAGACCGGTCAGGGGTAGCGGCGATCGCAAGCGCGACGGAGCCGGGCGTGGCGGGTCGCCGCCATCATGGGTTCAGCCACTCCCCGATGTCCTGGGATATCCCCGACGATGGTGAATAGCGGACCTTGGCGACGGTGACGCCGGTGGGCAGCGCGAACACCACGCACCCGGCTTTCGACGATCCGGCGGCGATCAGGAACCACCCGTCGGTGAAGTCCGAGCACTCGGTCACCGTCGCGAAATCGGCCGTATAGCTCTGATCGTCGGAACCGATCACCGAGACATCGCTTTGACTGTTGCCCACGATCGTCGTCGTTCCGGTGTTCTCGATGCGCAGTTTGGTCGCGATGTAGGACTTGCCGGCCTCACCCCAACCGTTGGGGACGGTGGCCGGCGAGACGATCTCGGTCAGCGTCACCGCGATCTGCTGCCCGCCGATCCGCAGCAGGTTCAGGGTCTGGCCGAGATGTGCGGCCGGTTTCACCGCGGGCCGCTGCTGGGTGCTCGACGGTGATCGCGGCTCGGCCTTGTGTGCGGGCTCGGCCGAGCACGACGCGACACACATCACCAAGACACAGAGCGCGACGACCCACCGTCTCATGAGCTCCAGACTACAAAAACGCATGGCGCGACCTCCCCCGCAGCACCCTGGGGGTGCCGATTAGGGTGCTTACCAACCGTGTGTTCACCAACCAACCGGGAGGTAGACGTGAGACTGGCACTGTCCGCGGAGGAAGCTGCGTTCCGCGACGAGATGCGCACCTTCTTCACCACCGAGATCCCCGCCGAAATCCGCGAACGCGGCCGGTTGGGCCACTCGATCTTCCCCGACGACATCGTCACCACCCAGAAGATCCTCAACGCGAACGGTCTGGCGGTGCCGAACTGGCCGGTCGAGTGGGGCGGCAAGGACTGGACGCTGGCCCAGCACCAGATCTGGCTCGACGAGATGCAACTGGCGTCGGTACCCGAGCCTTTGACTTTCAACGCCAAGATGGTCGGTCCGGTGATCGCCGAGTTCGGCTCCCAGGCCACAAAGGAGCGCTTCCTGCCGGCCACCGCCAACCTCGACATCTGGTGGTGTCAAGGCTTTTCCGAGCCGGACGCGGGCTCAGATCTGGCCGGCCTGCGCACCACGGCGGTGCGCGACGGCGACAGCTACATCGTCAACGGGCAAAAGACCTGGACCACCCTGGGACAGCACGCGGACTGGATCTTCTGCCTCGTGCGCACCGACCCGCAGGCACCCAAGAAGCAGGCCGGCATCTCGTTCCTGCTGTTCGAGGTGAACACCCCCGGTGTCGAGATGCGGCCGATCAAGCTGATCGACGGTGGCTATGAGGTCAACGAGGTGTTCTTCTCCGACGTGCGGGTGCCCGCCGATCAACTGGTCGGCGAGGAGAACCACGGCTGGACCTACGCGAAGTTCCTGCTGGGCAATGAGCGGACCGGCATCGCAGGGGTGACCCGCACCAAGGTGCGCCTGGCCGAGCTCAAGCAGCGCGCCCAGGCGCTGGGCGCTCTCGATGATCCGCTGTTCGCCGCCCGGGTCGCCGAACTCGAGAACGACCTGCTGGCACTGGAACTCACCCAGATGCGGGTGTCGAGCGACTCCGCCGACGGTAAGCCGAGCCCGGCTTCGTCGGTGCTCAAGCTGCGGGGCAGCCAGCTGCAGCAGACCGCGACCGAGCTGTTCGTGGAGTTGGCCGGGCCCGACGGTCTGCCGTTCGAGGCCGGCGACGGCATCGCGTCGCCGGTGTGGGCACAGGATGCGGTACCGACGTACCTGAACTACCGCAAGACGTCGATCTACGGCGGCAGCAACGAGATTCAGCGCACCATCATCGCGTCGACCATTCTCGGCCTTTAGGAGGTATGACGGCCATGGACTTTCAATTCAGCGACGAGCAGGTTCTGCTTCGCGACACCACCCGTTCGATCTTGGCGGGCTATGACACCGAGACCCGCAACGCCGTCATCGAGACCGAGCCCGGGTTCAACCCCGAGTTGTGGAAACAGTTGGCGGAGACCGGGATCCTCGGCCTGGGTTTCGACCCCGAAGAGTCCGGTCCGCTGGAGATCATGGTGGTACTCACCGAGTTCGGCCGGCGACTGGCGCCGGAGCCCGTGGTGCACGGCGCACTGGGACCCGGTGCGCTGATCGCCGAGCGCGGCGATGAGCAGCAGCGCGCACTGCTCGACGCCGTCGCCGAGGGCGAGCAGATCCTGGCCTTCGCCCACACCGAGCCGGGTCAGCGTGGCGCATCCGCGAAGGTGACCACCACCGCGGTGCGGCAAGGCGATTCATGGTCGCTGAACGGCTGCAAGAACCCGGTGCTGACCGGGGACCGGGCCGACACGCTGGTGGTCAGCGCCGCGCTGCCCGACGGCGGAACCGGGCTGTTCCTGGTCGACGGGCAGGCCGCCGGACTGTCGCGCCGGCCGTACCGGACCTATGACGGCCAGCGCGGTGCGCAGATCGACTTCGCCGACACCCCCGGCACGCCGTTGGGTGAGGCCACCGATGCCACCGCCACCATCGAGCGCGCGATCATCCGGATCTCCTCGGCGGTGTGTGCCGAGGCGGTCGGCGCGATGGAGGAGGCGTTGCGGCTGACCACCGATTACCTCAAGACCCGCAAGCAGTTCGGGGTCACCCTCAACACCTTCCAGACCCTGACCCAGCGCGCCGCCGACATGTACGTGTCGATGGAGCTGGCGCGCAGCATGAGCATGTACGCGGCCATGTCTATCGCCGACGACAACCTCGACCCGCTGGTCGCTGCCCGCGCCAAGCTGCAGATCGGCCGGTCCGGGCGGCACATCGCCCAGGAGGCCATCCAGTTGCACGGCGGCATCGGAGTGACCTGGGAGTACCCCGTCGGTCACTACGCGGCCCGGCTCACCGCGATCGAGCACACCCTGGGCTCGTCGCAGGACCAGCTGCACGTGCTGATGAACAACCTGGGCAGCTACGACTTGGTCAAGCTGTGACCGATCGCCCGCTTCGCGTCATCCAGTGGACCACCGGCAACATCGGGCAACGCTCGCTGCACGCCATCATCGGTCGTCCCGACATGGAGCTGGTGGGTGTCTACGCCCACGCCCATGACAAGGTCGGGGTGGACGCCGCCGAGCTGGCCGGCTGGCCGGAACCGACCGGGATCACCGCCACCGACGACATCGACGCGCTGATCGCGCTGCGGCCGGACGCCTGTTGCTACAACCCGC
Source organism: Mycobacterium zoologicum (assembly GCF_020181635.2). Classification (NCBI taxonomy): domain Bacteria; kingdom Bacillati; phylum Actinomycetota; class Actinomycetes; order Mycobacteriales; family Mycobacteriaceae; genus Mycobacterium; species Mycobacterium zoologicum. The sequence continues at coordinate 209,569 of NZ_JAYJJS010000002.1, forward strand.
TGTGGCCGAGCATCGACGAGTTGGTGCGACTGCTGGAGGCCGGCGTCAACGTGTGTTCCACCGCGGCCTGGATCACCGGCGGCAAACAGAGTCCGGCCGACCTCCAGCGCATCGAAGACGCCTGCCGGACCGGCAATTCCACGATATTCGGCAGTGGCGCGCACCCGGGGCTGACCAACATGGTCGGCATGGTGCTGTCCGGGGCGTGCGAGCGGGTCGACGAGATCCGGATCACCGAATCGGTGGACTGCTCGACGTATGAGTCCGCGCCCACCATGGAGGCAATGGGATTCGCCCAGGATCCCGACACCCCGGGGATGGCCGAGAGCGTCCGCCGCGAGAGCGAGGTGTTCGCCGAGTCCGCGGCGATGATGGCCGACGCGATCGGCGCGAAGCTGGATCGGATCACCTTCGACGTCCAGTTCACCGCCGCCACCGCCGATTCCGACCTGGGCTTCATGAAGATCCCGGCCGGCACAGTGGGCAGCGTGTTCGGCTACCACCGCGGCTGGGTGGGTGAGCACAATGTGGTCAGCGTCGGCTTCAACTGGATCATGGGCAGCCACGTCACACCACCCAAGCCGGTTGCGCACGGCCACGTGATCCAGGTCTTCGGGGTGCCCAACATGCGCACCGTGATCAACTGCCTGCCGCCCAAGGACTGGAACGAACCGAACTTCAACGGCCTGGGCTCCATCTACACCGGGATGCCGGTGACCAATGCGGTGCCGACGGTGGTCGCGGCCGCACCGGGCATCGTCACTCTCGCCGACCTGCCGCCGATCACCGGCCGCGCAGGCACAAGCTGAGCTGAGCGGCTAGACCTGCCGGTTGGCGGTGACCGCACCCGATGCCGCGTCGACGACGACGTCGTGTTCGACCAGGTCGGTGTCCCACACATCGGCGTCCCACACCACGGTGCCATTCATGTCGAGCAGGCTGAGCTCGGTGATAGACCCGTTGGGCAGCGCTGCGAGCACCTTGGCGACCGCGGCCCGGTAGTCCAGGTGCGCGCCGTCGACATTGGCCCGGCGTTTGGCCCTGTCGCCGTCACCGTCGTCGGTGGCCGTCGGACCGACCAACACCGCGATCGCGTCGGAGCCGATCTCGAGTTGGTGTTCGACGCCGTCGGGGGTGACCACCCGCGCCTTCCAGGTGCCCGCGTCGTTGGTCTGGCTCTCAATGAAGATCAGCACGCTGTCGGGGACCTGCGCGACGGCGAGGTCACCTGCGCGCAGCAGGGTGCGCGGGTCCGGGGGCGCATCCGGGCGCGACCAGGCCGACGACGGCGATGTCTGCGCCGACGTCGGGTCGGATCTTCCAGCACCGCTGCAGCCGGCCAGTGCCAGCGTTGCCACGATGACCACCGCGCCGAAACGGACGCCATTCACCAGATCGTGCATCAGCGGCCATGCTACTGAAACGCCCGCAGCCGTGCCGCGCTGCGGGCACCCCCAGGTCAGTTCGGCGAGCCAGGCGCAGCACTTGCATTGGTTAGGTAAGCGAAGGTTATGCTGCCTGAGGCGACGTTCGACCGCGTTATCGACCAGCGTGAAGGCGGTGAGATGAGGAGGGTCTCCCCTGTCGGCGTACTCAAAAGGCACTGGATTCCACTGGTCTTCATTGTGGTCATCTGTATTTCGAGTGTGATCGTCATGAGACTGCACAAGGTGTTCGCCTCCCAGGATCTCAATCCCAACGCCGGTGCCGGCATCGACATCGTGCAGTTCAATCCGAAGTCGGTGGCCTACGAGGCGTTCGGGCCGCCCGGCACCACGGCCGACATCAACTATTGGGATGCCGAGGCCAACGTCCACCAGCTCAGCGGTGTGGCGCTGCCGTGGAGTTTCACCGTCGTCACGGTGCTGCCCGCCGTTCAGGCCAACATGATCGTGCAGGGCAACTCCGGTGAGATCGGCTGCCGGATCAAGATCGATGACCGGTTGCTCGACGAGCGGCGCGCCAGCGGCTTCAACGCCCAGACCTTCTGTCTGGTCAAGTCCGGATGATCAAGCGGCCGTTCTTCGCGCACATGCTGCGGATCTTCGCGGTGCCGATCATCATCGCCTGGATCGTGCTCACCGTCCTGGTGAATGTCCTTGTCCCCCAGCTGGAAGTGATCTCCGAAGAACACTCCGCACCACTGGCGCCGATGGATGCGCCGTCGATGGTGGCCAGTCAGCTGGTCGGCGAGAACTTCCAGGAATACAAGTCCAACAGCACCGTGATGGTCGTGGTCGTCGGCCAGGAGGAACTCGGCGAACCCGCCCACCACTACTACGACGAGATCGTGGCGAAGTTGGTGGCCGACAAGGACCACGTCGAGCACGCCCAAGACTTCTGGCATGACCGGCTGACCGCGGCGGGTGTGCAGAGCCCGGACGCCAAGGCCGCCTACATCATGCTGAACCTGGTCGGCAACCAGGGCATGACCGAGGCCAACGACTCGGTCGTCGCGGTGCGCAAGGCCATCGACGACACCGCGGCGCCGCCCGGGGTGCAGGCCTATGTGGCCGGGCCCGCGGCGCTGACCGCCGACCTGCGCGAGATCGGCGATGCCAGCCTGGTGAAGATCACCCTGTTCACCATCGGCGCGATCGCCATCATGCTGCTGATCGTCTTCCGGTCGATCGCGGCGATGCTCACGCAGCTGTTTCTGACCCTGCTGGAACTCATGTGTGCCCGCGGCGTGGTGGCATTCCTCGGTTTTCACGACTTCATGGGCCTGACCACGTTCGCGGTCAACATCATGGTGATGCTCGCAATCGCCGCCGGCACCGACTACGGCATCTTCCTGATCGGCCGCTACCGCGAGGCCCGGCTGGCCGGTGCCGAACGCGTCGACGCCTACTACATCACCGTGCGCAGCGTCACCCCCGTGGTGCTCGGGTCGGGGCTGACCATCGCCGGGGCGTCGGCGATGCTGTACTTCACCCGGCTGCCCTACTTCCACACCATGGGCATCCCGGTGTCGGTGGGCATGCTCGTGGTGGTCGCCGCCGCCCTCACGCTGGGGCCGGCAATGCTGGTGGTGGTCACCAGCTTCGGCCTGCTCGACGCGAAAGAGACCGGGCCGGGTGGCTTCTGGCGACGCGCGGGGATCGCCGTGGTGCGCTGGCCCGCGCCGATCATGGTGGCCAGCCTGGCGGTGATCATGGTGGGCCTGGTCGCCCTGCCGGGATTCAAGCCGGGCTATGACGACCGGAAGTATCTGCCCAAGGACACCCCGGTCAACGTCAGCTACGCCGCTGCGGAGCAACATTTCCCGTCGGCACGGATGGCCCCCGACATCACCATGGTGACGTCCGACCATGACATGCGTAACCCGGCCGACATGCTCGTCCTGGATCGGGTGGCCAAGAACATCATGCGGGTGGTCGGCATCGGGATGATCCAGGACATCACCCGGCCGTTGGGAATTCCGCTGCAGCACAGCTCGATACCGTTCCAACTCAGTGCGTCCAACCAGTTGATGATCCAGAACATGAAGTCGCTCAAGGACCGCATCAAGGACATCGACACGATCTCCGAGCAGCTCGACAAGGACATCTCGCTGCTGATCCAGATGTACGGCTACCTGCAGGAGGTCGATCGGACGTTCGACGACACCGCCGAGGTCACCCAGCGCACCGTGGAGATCTCCGATCAGATCCGCGACCACATCGCCGACTTCGACGACCAGTTCCGGCCCCTGCGGAGCTACTTCTACTGGGAACCGCACTGTTTCGACATCCCGATGTGCGCAGCGATGCGGGCCACCTTCGACACCACCGACGGCATGGACCAGATGACCGAGCAACTGCATCATCTGTCCGACGACATCACCAAGACGGCCCACCTGCTGCCGCAGGCGGTGGAGTTGCTGCCGGCGGTGGTCGACACCATGAAGATCATGCGCGGGCTGGTGCTTACCGTGCATTCCACCTTCGACGCGTTCGTCAACCAGATGGAGTCACTGAGCAACACCCAGATCATGATGGGTCAGAGTTTCGACGACTCCAAAAACGACGACTTCTTCTACCTGCCCGCAGAGGCGTTCGACAACAAGGACTTTCAGATCGGCCTGCGACAGTTCATGTCACCGGACGGAAAGTCGGCGCGCTTTTTCGTCACCCACCAGACCTACCCGGCCACCGCGGAGGGCATCGCCCGGGTGGAGCCGGAGCGCATTGCGGCCCAGGAGGCCCTCAAGCAGTCGTCACTGTCGGACGCCAAGGTGTACATCGGCGGCATGGCCGCGCTGTACAAGGACATGAGCGACGGCGCCAAGTACGACCTGATGATCGCCGTGGTGGCGTCGCTGACGTTGATCTTCCTGATCATGATGATGATCACCCGCAGTCTGGTCGCCGCGGTGGTGATCCTCGGTACCGCGTCCAGTTCGATCGCCGCGTCGTTCGGAATCTCGGTGTTGATCTGGCAGCACATCTTCGGCCAGCACATCTACTGGGTGACCCTGGTGCTGGCGGTGATCGTGCTGCTCGCGGTGGGCTCGGACTACAACCTGCTGCTGGTCTCGCGGTTCGAAGAGGAGATTCACGCCGGGCTCAAGACCGGCTACATCCGGGCGATGGCCGGCAGCGGCGGTGTGGTGACCTCGGCGGGCATGGTGTTCGCCGCCACCATGGGCATCATGTTCTTCAGTGATCTCAAGGCGATCGGGATGTACGGCACGACCGTGGCCATCGGACTGCTGTTGGACACCTTCGTGGTGCGGGCGTTCTTCATGCCCTCGATCGCGGTGCTGCTGGGCAAGTGGTTCTGGTGGCCGCAGGTGGTCCGGCCGTGGGGACCCAACAAGAACATCCGGGGCATCGCCGCGCACACCCCGCACGAGGAGCCCGCCGGCGTCTAAGCGGGATCGACGTCCACGCACACCGCGACCGCGCCGGCCCCGACGTGCACCGCCAGCGTCGAGCACATATCGGTGATGAGCGCCGGCGCACAGGCCGGCAGCCGCTCGGCCAGCGCACCGGCCACATCCTGGGCGCCTTGCGGATTGGCGACATGATGCACGGCCAGTGCCGCGGGCCTGTCCCCCACCACATCGCAAACCCGGTCGATCATCGCCGCGACGGCCTTGCTGAAGGTGCGAATCCGCTGGGCCAGCACCAGCTTTCCGTCGTCCACGGCAAGTAGCGGCTTCAGTGAGAGCGCAGTGCCCAGCCAGGCCGCCGCGCTGCCGATCCGGCCGCTGCGCCGCAGGTTGTCCAGCCGCTGCACCGCCAGGTAGGCGTAGCTGCGCCGTTTGGCCGCATCCGCCGCGGCCACAACGCCGTCCAGGTCGGCGCCGTCAGCAGCGGCGCGTGCGGCGGCCAGCGCGACGAACCCGGTGCCCATCCCCGCCGACTTCGAGTCGATTACCCGCACTCCGGCGCCGATCCGGGCGGCTGCATGCTCGGCGGTGCCGAACGTCCCGGACAGCGCCGACGAAATATGCACTGCCACAACGCCGGAGCTCTCGGCCAGTCCCCTGCGGTAGGCGTCGGCCAGCTCCTCGGGGCCGGTGCCCGCGGTGCTGACGTGCTCTCGTGCATAGATGTCGGCGGGCACGTCATCGATCCCGTCACGCAGATCTGCGTCGCCCAGCAGGATGTGCAGGGGCACTTCGCGAATACCCCACCGGGCGCGCAACTCGGCGGGCAGGCATGCCGAGGAGTCCGTGATGACGGTGACGGTCATGGCGGGTCTATGGGGCGGATCCGGGTACGCCGGCTGGGGCCATCAGCACCGCTCCTCCGCGTCGCTGCGCTCCGCATCGTCGACGGCGCGAGCCAGCGCTTTGAGCATCAGGTCGGCGACCGCCCGATGCGCCTCGAAGTTCCAGTGGATACCGTCGGGATTGGCCAGGCCGTTCATGACCTCGTGGGCCACCGCCAGCTTCAGGTCCACCAGCGCAACGTCGTGCTCCTGAGCCCACCGGGTGATCGCCCGCACCGTCGGCTCCCGGCCCTGATGGGCCCGGCCGTAGGTGTCGGCGATGTGCACCGACGGCAGGCAGGCCACGATCGGGATACCTGGACGGTTGAAATCGATTGCACCTCTGGTCATTTCGAGATACTTGGCGGTCAGCTGCGGCGGCAGTGCCGCGCGGGCCATCGGTGAGAATCGGGGTTGCAGCCAGCCGTAGCCGTCGCGGACCCAACGCCGCAGACGCGACGGCCGCACATAGCGGATCAGCTCGCGCAGCGCGGTCGGCCACACCGACGGCAGCGAGTCCATCCCGCTGGTGGCGATGATGACGGCCCCGGCGCGCGGCAGTGCGGCCCAGGCGCGCGGGTCCTGGGTGGCCGCCCACCACACGTCCCGGCAGGTCCAGCCGATCCGGCCGATCAGCTCGACGTCCCAGCCCAGTTGTTCGCCGACGATGTTCGGCCAGATGCGCGGATCGTCGGCCGGCAGCCCGCCGGTGGGCCCGTAGTAGGACAGCGAGTCGGCGAAGATCAGCAGCTTCGGCCGCGGTTGCGAGGACATCGGGTCAGAGGACCTAGAGTTCACAGTCGGCCACCTGCGCTGAAGCGTTCCACACGTCGAGCCGCCACCGAACATCGGCGGGATCGTGCACATCGTCGTCGGAGTATCCGCTGAGCTGGGTCCAACTGGCGTTGGCCATCCCGCCCAGCACCGGCCAGTTCTCGACCGGCAACCGCAGCAGTGCGGCGGTCAGAGCCGCGATCAGGCCGCCGTGGGCGACCAGCACCACCGGCCGCTCGGGGTCTTCGGTGCTCCCCCAGTCGGGTTCACCGCTGATCAGCTCGGCAACCAGCGGCTCACTGCGCTCGGCCACGTCGATTCTGCTCTCGCCGCCGTGCGGCGCCCACCGGGCGTCGTCGCGCCAGGCCAACCGGGCACCGGGCGCCGCGGCGTCGACCTCTTCGTGGGTCAGGCCCTGCCAGTCACCCAGATGGGTCTCCCGCAACCGGGTGTCCACCCGGACCGCCAATCCGTTGTGTTCGGCCAGCACCGTGGCGGTGTCGTAGGCCCGCCACAGATCCGACGAGACGATCAGCAGCGGATGCCGTTTGCGCAGCACCTCGGCCGCCGCCCCGGCCTGCGCCCGGCCGAGATCGCTCAGGACGGTGTCCAGTTGGCCCTGCATCCGGCTGCCGGCGTTGAACTCGGTCTGGCCGTGCCGCAGCAGGATCAGCCGACGCACCCTCACTGTGCTCCCTCGGATTGCGGCGCTCCGCCGGAATCGGGCAGCTCGATCGGCAGCACCGGGCAGTCCTTCCACAGCCGGTCCAGGGCGTAGAAGTCTCGCTCGTCCTGGTGCTGGATGTGCACGACGATGTCGATGTAGTCCAGCAACGTCCAGCGCCCCTCGCGGGTACCCTCCCGCCGGGCCGGCTTGTGACCGGCCAACCGCATCTTCTCCTCGACCTCGTCGACGATCGCGTTGACCTGACGTTCGTTGGACGCCGAGGCGATGACGAAGCAGTCGGTGATCACCAACTGGTCGGACACATCGATGACGACGACGTCGTCGGCCAGTTTGTTCGCGGCGGCAGCGGCGGCCACGGTCGCCATCTCGACGGCCTCGGGGTTGGCGGTCATGCGTTGTTCCCGGCGGCCAGGCTGGTGGACTGGCCGACGGCCTTCTTCTCACCGGGACCGTCGGCGCCACGGTACAGGCGGCGCTTGGACACGTACTGCACGACGCCGTCAGGCATCAGGTACCACAGCGGACGGCGCTGTTCGGCACGCGCGCGACAGTCGGTCGACGAGATCGCCAACGCCGGAATCTCCACCAGGGTCAATGCGTTCTCCTCCAACTCGCCCAGTACGTCGGTGATGTGGTCATTGCGCAGCTCGAATCCGGGCCGGCTGACCCCCACAAACCGCGCCAGGTCGAACAGCTCCTCCCAGCCCTGCCAGGACAGTATCGACGCGAGCGCATCGGCACCGGTGATGAAATACAGCTCGGAGTCGGGGTTGAGCGCGTGCAGGTCCCGCAAGGTGTCCCGGGTATAGGTGGGGCCGGCGCGGTCGATGTCCACCCGGCTCACCGAGAACCGCGGGTTGGACGCGGTGGCGATCACGGTCATCAGGTAGCGGTCCTCGGCCGCCGAGACGTGGCGGCCCTTCTGCCAGGGCTGCCCGCTGGGCACGAACACGACCTCGTCCAGGGCGAACTGGTGCGCCACCTCGCTGGCCGCGACCAGGTGGCCGTAGTGGATGGGATCGAACGTCCCACCCATCACCCCCAGCCTGCGCAACCCGTCGTGCATGGTTCGCCAGCTTACTGGACCAGCAGAAACGGGGTTCCCGGGCGGCGACCGGCGGCGAAGCGAGCTCAGACCGGTAGCAGGGCGTCGATCACCCCGGCCAGCTGCTTGGCCGAACGGCATTCATGCACCGGGATGACGTCCTGGTAGCGCGGTACGGCCGAATCCCCACTGCCCCACAGGTGTTGGGCTTCGGGGTTCAGCCAGTGCGCGTGCCGGCTGGCGCTCACCAGATGCGTCAGCGCCGTGATTCCCGGGTCCCGGTAGTTGGTCCGGCCGTCACCGAGCACCAGCAGTGCGCTGCGCGGCGAGACCACGCTCGGGTACTTCTCGGCGAACGAGACGAAGGCATTGCCGTAGTCGGAGTGACCGTCGCGGGTGTACACCCCGGACTCCCGGGTGATCCGCTGGATCGCCACCGCCAGATCCGCCTCCGGCCCGAACAGGTGTGTCACCTCGTCGGTGGTGTCGATGAACGCGAAAACGCGGACTCGTGAGAACTGTTGGCGCAGTGCGTGTACCAGCAGCAGCGTGAAGTGGCTGAATCCGGCGACCGATCCGGAAACGTCACACAGCACCACCAGCTCCGGGCGGGCCGGTCGCGGTTTGCGCAGCACCACGTCGATCGGCACGCCCCCGGTGGACATCGACTTTCGCAGCGTCTTGCGCAGGTCGATGGCGCCGGCCCGGGAGCGCCGGCGACGGGCCGCCAGCCGGCTCGCCAGGGTGCGGGCCAGCGGCGCCACCACCCGGCGCATCTCGCGCAGCTGCTCACCGGAGGCTCGCAGGAACTCGACGTTCTCGCTCAGCTGCGGGATGCCGTACATCTGCACGTGGTCGCGGCCCAGCTGTTCGGCGGTGCGCCGCTTGGTCTCGGCATCGACCAGCTTGCGCAGCTGGGTGATCCGCTGCGCGGCCATCGCCTTGGCGATCTGCTCCTGGCTGGGGCTGGGTTCGTCGCCGTAGGGCGCCAGCAGCCCGGCCAGCAGCTTTGCCTCCAGCTCGTCGAGCGCCAGCGCCTTGAGCGCCTGATAGGCCGAGTAGGACGGGCCCCGGCTGGAGCGGTACTGCCCGAAGTTGCCGACGATCGCCGCGATCATCGCCGACAGTCGCGGGTCGGCGTCGGCGAGGTCGGGATTGGCCGTCAGCAGATCGGCCAGCATCTGCCGCATCGCCTCGGCGTCCTCGGGCAGCGGTGCGTCCTCGGGGGCGTCCGGGTCATCGGATGCGATCACGGTACGTTCGCCCAGCGCGGCGGGGAACCACAGGTCGAACATCGCGTCGTAGGTGTCGCGGTGATCCGGCCGGCGCAGCACCGCGCACGCCAGGCCCTCCCGCAGCACCTCGCGCTCGCCCAGCCCGAGCACGGCCATCACCCGGCCGGCGTCGACGGTCTCCGATGGTCCCACCGAGATACCCTGCCCGCGAAGTGCTTCGACGAACCCGACCAGATGCCCCGGAATGCCGTGCGGGGCAAGGGGTTGCTGCGGGCGGATTCGTCGAACCATCAGTTCAGCCGCAGTTCTCCGGTTGCGCGCACCTGGTCGGACTGGTGCTTGAGCACCACCCCGAGCGTGGCGGCCACGGTGGCGTCGTCGATGGTGTCCAGTCCCAGCGCCAGAATCGTTCTGCCCCAGTCGATGGTCTCGGCCACCGACGGCAGCTTCTTGAGCTGCATCCCGCGCAGCACGCCGATTATCCGCACCAGTTCGGCGGCAAGATGCTCGGGCAGCTCGGGTACCCGGGACAGCAGGATGCGGCGTTCCAGGTCGGGGTCGGGGAAGTCGATGTGCAGGAACAGGCAGCGCCGTTTGAGCGCCTCGGACAGTTCCCGGGTGGCGTTGGAGGTCAACAGCGTGAACGGCTTCCGCGTCGCGGTGATGGTGCCCAATTCGGGGACGGTGACGGCGAAGTCGGAGAGCACCTCCAGCAGCAGGCCCTCGATCTCGATGTCGGCCTTGTCGGTCTCGTCGATCAGCAGCACCGTCGGCTCGGTGCGCCGGATCGCGGTCAGCAACGGCCGCGACAGCAGGAACTCTTCGGCGAACACGTCCATCTTGGTGGCGTCCCAGTCGCCGGATCCCTGGCCGGATTGGATTCGCAGGATCTGCTTGGCGTGGTTCCACTCGTAAAGCGCACGGGCCTCGTCGACGCCTTCGTAGCACTGCAGCCGCACCAGGCCCGAGTCGGTGGCGGCGGCCACCGCGCGGGCCAGTTCGGTCTTGCCGACACCGGCCGGCCCCTCCACCAGCAGGGGTTTGCCCAACCGGTCTGCCAGGAACACCGCGGTGGTGGTGGCGGTGTCGGCCAGGTAGCCGGTCTCGGCGAGCCGTCGGGCGACATCGTCGATGTCGGCGAACAGCGGCGCCTGGCGGGCCGGAGTGGCGGGAACGGCGGGGTTTTCCATATCGGCTATGACTCCTTAGGCCGGGCGGGTGTGGCCGTCACCCCACACGATCCATTTGGTCGACGTCAGCTCCGGCAGTCCCATCGGACCACGGGCATGCAGTTTCTGGGTGGAGATGCCGATCTCGGCGCCGAAGCCGAACTGCTCACCGTCGGTGAACGCCGTCGATGCGTTGACCATGACCGCGGCGGCGTCGACCTGTTCGCTGAACCGCTGGGCCGCGGCCATATTGGTGGTGACGATGGCCTCGGTGTGACCGGTGCCGTACTCGTTGATGTGGTCGATGGCGCCCTCCAGCCCGTCGACCACCGCGCAGGCGATGTCCAACGTCAGGTATTCGCGGCGCAGGTGGTCCTCGGCAGCGGCGTCCGCGGCATTGCCGTGCACGGTGACCCCGGCAGCGGTCAACGCATCCACCAGCCGCGGCAACGCCTTCTCGGCGATCGCGGCGTCGACCAGCAGGGTCTCGGCGGAGTTACAGACGCTGGGCCGGCGGGTCTTGGAGTTCAGCAGGATCTCTTCGGCGACGGCGAGGTCGGCGGCCTCGTGGACGTAGACGTGGCAGTTGCCCACGCCGGTCTCGATGGTCGGCACCAGCGCGTCACGCACCACCGCCTCGATCAGTCCGGCGCCGCCACGCGGAATCACCACGTCGACCAGGCCGCGGGCCTGGATCAGGTGCGTGACGGTGGACCGGTCGACCGCCGAGAGCAGCTGCACGGCATCGGCAGGCAGATCCTCGGCCTCCAGGGCGGCGCGCAGCACCTCGACCAGAGCCCGGTTGGAGTGCGCGGCGGACGCGCTGCCGCGCAGCAGCGCCGCGTTGCCCGACTTGAGCGTCAGACCGAACGCGTCCACCGTGACGTTGGGACGGCCCTCGTAGACCATGCCCACCACGCCGAGCGGGACGCGCTGCTGGCGCAGCAACAAGCCGTTGGGCAGGGTGTAGCCGCGCAGCACCTCACCCACTGGGTCCGGTAGCCCCGCCACCTGGCGCAGCCCGGCGGCGATCCCCTCGACCCGCTCGGGGTTCAGGGCCAGCCGGTCCAGCATCGCCTCTGGGGTGCCGGCCGCCCGCGCCACCGCGAGGTCCTCGGCGTTGGCCGCCAGAATGTCGTCGGTGTGGGCCAGCAGCGCATCGGCGGCGGCGTTGAGCACGTTGTTCTTGGCCGCGGTGGACAGCGACGTCAGCGCGCGGGAGGCGACCCGGGCGCGGCGGGCGGCGTCGTGGACCTCTTGGCGCAGGTCGGGAAGCACAGGCACGCTCATCGTGCCAGCGTATCGGCGAACGCCCGATCAGGTAAAACGGCCCCTGCTCGAGGGCGCGCCGGCCGTGGCCCGAGGTCAGGCGGACACGGTGTGACGCCGCTGATCGATGACCCGGCCCAGCTCCTGCAGCAGCAGCGGCTTGGCCATCACCAGGTCCTCGATGTGTTCGCGGTCGATCACCACCGCGGTGACCTCTTCCAGTGCGCAGGCGTCGAACTGGCTAGCCTGTCGGGTCAGTGTGGTGACCCCCAGAAAGGCGCCGTGGCGCAACGTGGTGTCCGGCACCGCCGGGTCCCGGGCTGTGAGCCGGACACTGCCCTCGGTCAGAAAGATCATCGCGGTCGGCACCTGACCGGCTTTCTCCAGGATCTCGTCGGCGCCGTATCGGACCAGTCCGGCGTAGGGCGCCACGGCCTGCTGATCGGCGTCGGTCAGCCGCAGTGCGGGCGCCACCACCGTCCGCAGCGCCTCGGCCACCCGCTCCGGTGTGGAGAACTCGTCGTCGCAGTCGTCGAGGTGCAGCCCCTCGCGCCGCGCGGCGTACCAGAGCCACCGCAGGAAGGTGGCGTGTGCCGGACCGTCGTCATCCGGGGAGTCGAGCGCGATGCTGGTCCGGTATTGGCCGCTGCCCAGCGCCACCGGGCAGGGCGCCGCTCCGGTGGTCCGCTGCGGCAGCGCGGCGGCCACCCGCGACAGCAGCGCACACACCCGGTCCGGTGGGTCGAAGACCGCGAACGTGGTGGTGATCGACACCCGATGCGCACCACCGGAACGGCTGACGTTGGTGAACGAGGTGCCGGCCAGCACCGAGTTCGGCGTCACCTGCAGGCCGGCGCCGGTACTGATGTGCACCGCCCGCCAGTTCACCTCGACGACCCGGCCGTCGGCGGTCGGGGTGGACAGCCAGTCGCCGATCCGGAACGGCTGCTCGAACAACATGAACAGCCCGGAGACGATCTGGCCGACCGAGTTCTGCAGCATCAGGCCGATCACCACCGACGTGACGCCCAGCGCGGTGAACAGCCCGCCGATCTTGGCGCCCCAGACGTGCGACAGGATCAGCGCAAGGCCGACGCCGATCAGCAGGAATCGGGCGACGTCGACGAAGATGGTCGGAATCCGGTTTCGCCAGGAACCTTTCGGGGCGCTCTGGAAAAAGGTGACGTTGAGCCCGGACAGCAGCAACACCAACAGCACAAAGCCGAACAGGGTGTAGATGACCCGCACCGTCGGGTCCTGTCCCGGTACGCCGGCCACCTGCGCCAGCAACACCAGCAGCGCGCCCAGCGGCAACAGGTAGTTTCGCACCAGTGCCACCGGCCGGGCCAGATAGCTGTCCCGACGAGCCAGTGCGACATGCCATTCGGTGAGCAGGATCAGACCGACGGGAAAGCCGATCGCAACGCCGATCGCCCAGTAGAACCACTGTCCGAAGACGTTCACGACGGCTCCGATATCGCCCAGGCCTGTTCTTCGGTCTCCCCCAGGCTCACCGTGCCGACCAGGCTGAACTCCTCCCCCGCGCCGAGCATGTCTCGCACCGCCCCGGTGACGTAGATTCCGGTTTGCGGTGTGCCCCTGCGCAACTGGTAAGCAAGATTGACCGCCGATCCCCACAGGTCGTAGGTGACTCCGGATCGGCCCACCAGGCCGCTGACGACCTCGCCGGTGTTGACACCAGCCCACAGATTGAGTTTGTGTCCGGATTTGGCGTTGAACCTCTCGACGATGCGCTGCATCTCGCACGCGAAGTCGACGATCCGGTGCACGCCGTCCAGCCGCGGGGTGGTCAGGCCGCAGCCGGCCAGATAGCCGTTGTACATGGTGCGAATCCGTTCGACCCCAATGCCTTCGGCCGCCGCATCGAATTGCCGCACCAACTCGTCGACGATCGTCACCAACTCGTTGGCGGATGCCTCGGCGGACAGTTGGTCGATGCCCTGCAGTTCGGCATAGACGACACTGACGTTGTGGTGCTCCTCCGCGATTGCCTGTTCGCCCCCGCGGTAGCGCCGCACCACCGACTCCGGCATCAGCGACAACAACAGCTCGTCGTTCTGCCTGCGCTGCTCGTTGAGCAGTTCCTCTTTGGTCCGCAGGCTGTGGCTCATCTGGTTGAACGCTCTGGTCAGATCGCCGATCTCGTCGGCTGTTCCGGTCGGCACCGCGGCGCTGTAGTCCCCGGCGCTGATCCGTTGGGCGGCGACCTGCAGTCGACGGATCGGTTGCAGGAAGAACCGGGCGAGCAGCATCGCCAGCACACAGATCGCCACGACGACCCCGGTGGTGGCCAGCACCACTCGCCTGCTGAACGAGGTGACACCGGCGTAGGCGTCCGAGTAGTCCCGAGTCGCCAAGATCGACCACTGCAGCTCCGAATTGGGGATGGTCAGCGGCGCGTACGCGACCAGCTCGCGGTTACCCAGGTAGTCGTAGCCGGTGTTGAGCGTGTCGGTCTGTCCGCGTTGCGCGTCGCGCAGAGCCGGGGACCCCACCGGCTGCACCAAGGTGGTGGTGCCCAATCGCAGCGCTTTGTCCACGGTCGCCGTCGGCGTGCCCGCCGCCACCGCTTCCCGGCGATAACGCTCGGGGTCCTCCAGGAACAACCGCGAGTCGGAGCGCATCAGGTCGTCCGCGCCGGCTAGGTAGGTCTCGGTGGTACGTCCGACCTGGGCGGCCTTCCAGTCGCGGTTGGCGGTCATGACCCGGTTGACCTTCGCGCTAGGCAACGGCAAGGCCAGCACTCCCTCGACCGTGCCACCGGTGCCGACGGGCGACACCAGCCATGCGGTGGGGGTGTCCAACGCGGGTTGGTAGGGCTGGTAGTCGGTGATCCAGACGAAGTTGACCGCGTTGGACGCCAGCACCTTCCGGTAGGCGTCGCGCAGCGGGGATTCCCGGTACGGGCCGGTCAACACGTTGGTGCCCAGATCCACTCCCTTGGCCACCGTGTAGACCACGTTGCCCCGGGTGTCCAGCAGCAACGCATCCAGGATCTCGTTGCGTGCGACGATCTCGGAGAACATGCTGTTGAACCGAGCGTTCGCCGCCGACCAGGCACCGTGGTCGCCGGTGTCTTCGGTCTTGGGCGAGGCCCCGGTATAGCCGGCGGTGTAACGGGCCTGGAGGTAGCGCTGTGCGGGCGATGTCGGCAGCAGCGCGGCGACATCCGCGCGCTCGCCGGTCCGCTCGGCCAGCGACTGGACGAACTTGTCACGGTAGTAGCCCTCGATCGCGCGCTGCTGATCGGGAGTGACTGTGGCGTGGGCCAGTTCGTCGAAGCCCGCGGTGAATGCCTCGACCGCGTTGGCCGCCATCTCTCCGCCGCTCAAGATCACCAGGGAGTTGGTCATCTCGGCGAACAGGTTGATCACGGCCCGGCGCTGCGCCTCGCGGGCCTGAACCAGCTTGCTGGTCACCGATCGCTGCAATTCGGCTGCACCGTACTGGAACTCGACGAAGCCGACGATCCCGACCGAGGCGATGCTGGTGAGCAGCAGGATCAGCATCAGTTTGGTTTGGATGCTGAGCCGCGACCCCAGTCGCCAGCGCCGAGCCGCATCGTTCGCGATGTTCTCCACGCCTGCCGACGGTGCCGAGTCCACTCGGCGGCTCCCTTCCCCGGTTGGTACGGTTACCCACCCTAAGGGATTCGCCACATCCCCCGGTCGTGAATGCGAAGCTGAGACCGTGGCGACGGGTGTGTGTGTGGTGGGCAGCCTCAACCTGGACACCGTGTTCACCGTCGCCGCGCTGCCCGCCCCGGGCGAGACGGTGCTGGGTTCGGCACCGGCCACCGTTCCCGGCGGCAAGGGCGGCAATCAGGCCGTCGCGGCCGCCCGGGCCGGTGCGCAGGTCTGCTTCGTGGGTGCGGTGGGTGACGACGACGCCGGTGCGCTACTGCGTCGGCACCTGACAGACAACGGTGTCGACACGGCCGGGTTGGTGACCGTGCCCGGGCCCAGTGGTGCCGCCGTGATCACCGTGGACACGGCTGGGCAGAACACCATCGTGGTGGTGCCGGGGGCCAACCGTGCGGTCGCCCTCGACGCCGGACGCGACGCGATCGCCGGCGCCCAGGTGCTGCTGTTGCAGTTGGAGATTCCGATCGCGACGGCCGCCGCGGCCGCCCGGATCGCGCGCACCGCCGGGGCGACGGTGATCGCCAATATCTCCCCGTCCGGCGGTGACGTGACCGAGCTGGCCGGACTGATCGACGTGGCGGTGGTCAACGAGACCGAAGCCGCGCAGTTCGATCATCCGGTGCCGCACCGGGTGGTCACGCTGGGCGCGAACGGGGCGCGCTACACCGGAGCGGACGGAACCGTGCACGTGCCGGCGGCGGTGGTCGACGCCATCGACACCTCCGGCGCGGGTGACGTGTTCGCCGGTGTGCTGGCCGCCGAATGGCCCAACGGTGTTGCGCATGCGCTGCGTGCCGCGTGTACCGCCGGGGCGCTGGCGACCCTGGTTCCCGGGGCCGGGGGCTGCGCGCCCAGTCTCGAGGCCATCAGTGCGGCAATGGAAAAGTCCCACATCCCGTGATCTGACCCGGAAAACGAAGGGTCGGCTGATCGTTCGCCCGAGAGTTCGAAGATGGACGGCAGGAGCTTTCGCCGACGACTGATGTCAGCCGAACGTAGGATATGCGGGCAACTTCGATCCTGCTACCGTCCAACTGTCCAGCCATTTCGTCACTGCTGCTTTGGTTTTAGTGTCGGAGACGCGTACACAACGGTGTTTTGCACCAGCATGCAAGTGGCTCGATTCGGAAAGGAACGGTAGCAACCAATGAAGAAGGCATTGATCCCAACCCTGGCGACAACCGCGATCGCAGTCACAGCCAGTCTTGTACTGGCCGCACCGGCCAGCGCCGCTCAGGGCGGCTGGGACCGCAATGGCGATCCGCACGCCTGGATCAAAATCGGTCGAGCCGAGATGAACAAGGCCGCCAACTATCCGCAGAAGAACTGCTGGAGCGCGCTATTCGCCAACGAAGGAAAACAGAACCGGTTTATCGCGTGCGACAACCTGGTCCCCGGCCTGATGGCGGAACAGACCCACCGTCCCAATGCCAATGGGTACTGGGCGGAGTACTACTACAAGAACGGTCGCATCCGCTCTGGGTCGTGGTGATCTCCAAGGGAGTGGTCACGGACCGATCTTTAATATCAGCCCCGTTTGCCCCGCACCCACTGAATCGTGGTGAAGTTCTTGGTCCGCACGCTGGTGAACTCGTGCTCTTCGAGGGCATCGGCGATCTCGTCGTCGCCGAACACGTGCGCCCCGGCCTTGGGCAGCAGCCGCCACAGCCGGGAGGCCGAGCCGGCGGTGGGCACCATCAATACCAGCCGTCCCCCGGGCTTGAGCACCCGCCCCATCTCGCCCAGCGCCGCCACCAGGTCGGGGATCAGCTGCAGCGCGGCTATCGAGATGACCCCGTCAACAGTGTTGTCGCGCAGCGGGAGTCGTTGTGCGTCGGCACGCAGGAAACCGGCCTGCGGACCGGCCTGGATGCGGACCGCGCGGGCCAGCATCGGCTCGGAGACGTCGACGCCCAGCGCCAGCCCGTCAGCGCCCACGGCTTGCGCCAGCGAGGCGGTGATACTGCCGGGCCCGCAACCGACGTCCAGGGCCACGCCGCCGGCCGGAATCTTCAGCCAGTCGGTGCGGTGCTGCCATGCTTCGAGCGTCCGGCGGGCCAGCGCCTGGGTGTTGTCGTAGAACATCGACCCGAATGACGAGGCCCAAAACCTTTGGATCGCACCGGTGTTCTGCTCCGTCGCATCGCCTTCCGAAACCCCCAGCAGGTCAAGATAGCCGTTGCTCACATCGGGAACGGAAGGTGGATCGCTGAGCAGTGCCATCGCCTTGCGCAACGCGGGCGGCACCGCAGGTCCTCGAGTGTCGGCCATCGTGACTGCTACTCCCTTACTGGTCCGGTATCTCCCGCTCGATCTCGTCGAGCCAGATCCGCGCCGACATGTCCGACGGAGCCCGCCAGTCGCCGCGCGGCGACAGCGAACCACCGTGGGACACCTTGGGCCCATTCGGCAGTGCCGATCGCTTGAATTGGCTGAACGAATAGAACCGTTGGGCAAATACTTTCAGCCATTTGCGGATCTCGGCCAGCGCGTAGGCCTGCCGCTTGTCCGCAGGATAGCCCGGCGGCCAGGAACCCGCGTCGATGTCATGCCAGGCGTGCCACGCCAAAAATGCGATCTTGGCCGGCGAGAAGCCATGGCGCAGCGCGGAGAACAGCGCGAAGTCCTGCAGCGAATAGGGGCCGACGGTGTCCTCGCTGCGCTGAATCTCCTCGCCGTCACCTGCTGGCACCAGTTCCGGGCTGATCTCGGTGTTGAGCACCGAGGCCAACACCGCACACACGTCGGCGTCGAACTCACCGGAGTTGATCACCCAGCGGATCAGGTGCTGGATCAGGGTTTTGGGTACGCCGCCGTTGACGTTGTAGTGCGACATCTGATCGCCCACCCCGTAGGTGGACCACCCCAGCGCCAGCTCCGACAGATCGCCGGTGCCCAGCACGATGCCGCCGTGCTGGTTGGCGATCCGGAACAGGTAGTCGGTGCGCAGGCCGGCTTGGACGTTCTCGAACGTGACGTCGTAGACGGCTTCACCGCGCGCAAACGGGTGCCCCAATTCGGTGAGCATCAGCTTCGCGCTGTCACGGATGTCGAGTTCGGCGAACGTCACACCGAGGGCCTTGCTCAGCGCTGCGGCGTTGGCCTTGGTGTGCTCACCGGTGGCGAAGCCGGGCATGGTGAACGCCAGAATGTCACTGCGCGGCCGGTTCTCGCGGTCCATAGCCCGCGCGGCGACGATCAGCGCGTGAGTGGAGTCCAGCCCGCCCGACACCCCCAGGACCACCTTGGGATAGTGCAGTGCGCGCAGCCGCTGCTCCAGGCCGGATACCTGGATGTTGTAGGCCTCGTAGCAGTCCTGTTGCAGCCGTTGCGGATTGGATGGCACGAACGGGAACCGTTCGACCACCCGCCGCAGTCCGATGTCACCGGTCGGGGGGTCGAGCACGAACTCCACCCGCCGGAACGCGTCCGTTGCATCCCGATGATGGCGACGGTTGTCGTCGAAGGTGCCCATTCGGAGCCGCTCGGAGCGCAGCAGCCCGAGATCGACGTCGGCGACCGATCGGCGGGGGCCGTTGGGGAACCGTTCGCTGTCATCGAGCAGCGTGCCGTTCTCCCAGATCATGGTCTGGCCGTCCCAGGCCAGATCGGTGGTCGACTCCCCCTCTCCCGCAGCGGCATAGACGTAGGCGGCCAGACACCGCGCCGACGCCGAGCGGGCCAGCAGTCGCCGGTCTTCGGCGCGGCCCACGGTGATGGGACTGCCAGAGAGGTTGGCGAGCACAGTCGCGCCGGCCAACGCCGCCTGCGCACTCGGCGGCACCGGCACGAACATGTCCTCGCAGATCTCGGCGTGCAGCACGAAGCCCGGCAGGTCGGTTGCGGCGAACAACAGGTCCGAGCCGAACGGCACCTCATCCCCGGCCAGCCGGATCAGGCCGCGTTCTCCGGTACCGGCGGCGAATTGGCGGCCCTCGTAGAACTCGCGGTAGGTGGGCGGGTACGACTTGGGCACCACCCCGAGGATGCGGCCCCGATGAACGACGACGGCGGTGTTGTACACCCGGTGGCCGTAGCGCAGCGGCGCCCCCACCACCAGGACCGGTAGCAGTTCCAGCGACGCGGCGACCAGGTCGAGCAGCGCGGCCTGGACCGCGTCGAGCAGGGTGTCCTGCGCCACGATGTCATCGAGCGAGTAGCCCGACAGCGTGAGCTCGGGGAAGACGGCCAGTGCCACGCCGTCGTCGTGGCACTGGCGCGCCCGCTGCAGCACCGACTCGACGTTGGCGGCCGGGTCGGCAAGCGTGGCGCGGTGTGTGCAGGCAGCGACCCGCGCAAACCCGTGCCGGTAGGCGCTGTAGAAGTCCCCTGAATAGTCCATCGCCTGCCATTGTCGCCTGGAATGTGTCCATACGCAGCTTTCGGGGTGCCACCGGCCGACGACGCGGCGCTGGTGGCCGGCTGCCGCGGGGTGCTTAGGCTGGACCGGATGGGCGACATCACGCCGACGGTCTGCGACCTACTGACTCTGTTGACAGGCCGTCGAATTGCGGTACTCACCGGCGCTGGGATCTCCACCGATTCCGGCATTCCCGACTATCGCGGGCCGGACTCCCCGCCGAGCAATCCGATGACCATCGCCCAGTTCACCGGCGACCCGGTCTTCCGCCAGCGGTACTGGGCACGCAACCACGTGGGCTGGCGCCACATGGCCGCCACCGCGCCCAACGCGGGTCACTGGGCGCTGGCCGCGCTGGAAGCCGCCGGCGTGGTGACCGGGGTCGTCACCCAGAACGTCGATCTGCTGCACACCAAGGCCGGCGGTCACCGGGTCGTGGACCTGCACGGCAGCTACGCGACGGTGGTCTGCCTGGGGTGCGGGATCACCATGAGCCGCATGACTCTGGCCGAGCAGCTGGAGGAGCTCAACCCGGGGTTCATCGAGCGCGCCGAGGACCTCGGCGGTATCGCGGTGGCACCCGACGCGGACGCCGTTGTCGCCGATACCGCGTCGTTCCGCTACGTGGATTGCTATCGGTGCGGCGGGATGCTCAAACCCGACATCGTCTACTTCGGCGAGAACGTCCCCAAAGACCGTGTCGAACAGGCGTTTTCAGTGGTCGACGACGCCGAGGCGCTGCTGGTCGCCGGGTCCTCGCTGACCGTGTTCTCCGGCTACCGGTTCGTCCGGCACGCAGCGGCGCGTGGGGTCCCGATCGCGATCGTCAACCGCGGTCCGACCCGCGGCGACGAGCTGGCGGCCATCAAGTTCGACGGTGGCTGTTCGGCGGCCCTGGCGGTGCTGGCCGAGGAGCTGACCCCTGCGATTTCGGCGCGATAATCGCCGCACAGCGCACACAATCGCGCCGAAATCCGGCACGATGCTCGGGTGACGAAGCAGCGCCTCACCCCCGACCAGCGCAATTCCTTCCTGGCCGCCGTGCTGGGCTGGTCGATGGATGCCTTCGACTACTTCATCGTGGTGTTCGTCTACGCCGACATCGCCAAGACCTTCGGCCACACCAAGACCGAGGTGGCGTTCTTGACCACCGCCACCTTGATGATGCGTCCGCTCGGGGCGCTGATTTTCGGCCTGTGGGCCGACCGGGTCGGGCGACGTATCCCGCTGATGGTCAACGTGATCTTCTACTCGACGGTGGGATTCCTGTGCGCCTTCGCGCCCACCTTCACCGTGCTGGTGATCCTGCGGCTGCTGTACGGGATCGGAATGGGCGGCGAATGGGGATTGGGCGCCGCGCTGG
Source organism: Mycobacterium zoologicum (assembly GCF_020181635.2). Taxonomy (NCBI): domain Bacteria; kingdom Bacillati; phylum Actinomycetota; class Actinomycetes; order Mycobacteriales; family Mycobacteriaceae; genus Mycobacterium; species Mycobacterium zoologicum. The sequence continues at coordinate 230,837 of NZ_JAYJJS010000002.1, forward strand.
CCATGGAGAAGATCCCGCCGGAGCGCCGCGGCTTCTTCTCGGGGCTGCTGCAGGAGGGCTACCTGTTCGGCTATCTGGCCGCCACGGTGGCCTCGCTGCTGGTGAACGACGTGCTCGGATTGTCCTGGCGCTGGCTGTTCGGACTGTCGATCCTGCCGGCCATGGTCAGCCTGCTGATCCGCTACCGGGTCGCCGAGTCCGAGGTGTGGCGGGCCACCCAGGATCGGATGCGCTTGACCAGCACCAGGATTCGTGACGTGTTCACCGAAGCCAAGGTGATTCGCCGTTTCTGCTACCTGGTGTTGCTGATGACGGCCTTCAACTGGATGAGCCACGGCACCCACGACATCTATCCGACGTTTCTGACCTCCGAGAACGGCGCCGGCCTGTCGCATGTCACGGCCAAGTGGATCGCGGTGATCTACAACATCGGCGGGATCATCGGCGGGCTGTTCTTCGGCTCGCTGTCCCAGCGGCTGGGCCGGCGCTACGCGATCATCTGGGCGGCGGCGATGGGTCTGCCGATCGTGCCGCTGTTCGCGTTGTCGCAGACCGCGGGCATGCTGTGCCTCGGCGCGTTCCTGATCCAGATCTGCGTGCAGGGCGCCTGGGGCGTGATCCCGGCGCACCTCACCGAGATGTCGCCGGACGCGATCCGCGGCTTCTATCCGGGCGTGACTTATCAGCTGGGCAATCTGTTCGCCGCATTCAATCTGCCGATCCAGGAACACCTCGCGGCCGCGCATGGCTACCCGTACGCCCTGATCGTCACGGTGGTGCCGACGCTGATCGCGGTCGTGGTGTTGACCGCGATCGGCAAGGACGCCACCGGTATCCGGTTCGGGACCTCGTAGGGCGTTCCCTCTTGCCGCGACCGTGCACTAAAATCCACTCCCACCTGGGGAAATGCCGGACCGCTCTGCACGCTCGCGGCAAGAAAAACGGGGTCAGAACGTGCAGGGCATGGCCCGGATCCCGTGGATGAAGCTGCCCGCTAAGTACTCCGGTTCCCCGGCCTCGATGCGGGGCAGCTCGTGCAGCAACTCAGCGAAGATGGCACGCAGCTGGGCTCGCGCGACGTGGGTGCCCAGGCAGTAGTGCTGCCCGCCACCGCCGAAGCCCAGGTGCGGGTTGGGATCCCGGTTCAGGTCCAACCGGTCCGGGTCGGTGAAGACCTGGTCGTCCCAGTTGCCGGAGGCGTAGAACATCGCCACCTTGTCGCCGGCCCGGATCAGCTGGCCGCCGAGTTCGTAATCGGTTGCGGCGGTGCGCCGAAACGTCATCACCGGGGTGGCGTAGCGGATGAATTCCTCGACGGCCATCCCGATGCGCCGGTCGAAATCGTCCATCAGCCAGGCCCGTTGCTCGGGGAAATCGGTGAGTGCCCGCATCGCGTGACTGGTGGTCTGGCGGGTGGTGTCGTTGCCCGCCACCGACAGCAGCACGAAGTAGGCGCACACCTCGGCGTCGGTGAGCCGGTCGCCGTCCACCTCGGCGGTCACCAGCGCGCTGAACAGGTCGTCGCCGGGGCGCTCGCGGCGCTGCGCGGCCAGCGTGGCGGCGACCTGATGCAGGTACATGATGTTTTCGCCCATCACCGCCAACGGGTCTCGCCCGTCGAGGAACACCGGATCATTGGTCGACACCAGCGCATCAGCGGCGCGGGCTACCTGTGCACGCTCGGAATCCGGAACGCCCACCATGTCGGCCAGCGTGCGCAGCGGCAGTTCCTTGGCGCAGTACTCGACGAAGTCGGCACCGCTGCCGGCGGCCCGCAGTTCTCCGACGATGTCCTTGGCGCTGGCCTTGATCGAATCCTCGATGCGCCGGATCTGCCGGGGAGTGAACGCCGCGGTGGCCAGCTTGCGCAGCCTGGTGTGCCGGGGCGGATCCATCGCCAGGAAGGACTGCGTGGACGCCAGCATGTCCGCGGGATAGTTCTCGAACTGCACGCCCTTGCCGGACAGGAACACGTCGTTGTTGCGGCTCACCTCGACGATGTCGGCGTGGCGGGTGACGGCCCAGAACCCCGCGTCGTCGGGATCGTTGAGCATGGCGTCTTCGACCGGCGGGTGCCAGCTCACCGGCCGTTCGGCACGCAGCACGGCGAACGAGCGTTCGCGTTCCGCGGCGGTACCCGACCAGAACGTGCGCGACGACAAGTCGACCGGGTCATAGCTGCGGATCGTGGCGGACGGTGCTGACATGGAGCCTCCTCGGCGTATGACCTGAATCACGATCGGATGATCCGACAGTAAATCTAGACAGTATGTCTAGTCAAGATGTTGTATCGGCCGGTACGCTGTGCGTCGTGCCATCTGTGACCCGCAAGCCCCCGACCGGCCGCCGCGAGCGCCGTGGGGAGATCGAGCGTCGGCTGCTCGATGCCACCGAGCGGCTGATGGGCGAAGGCGCCAGTTTCACCGAACTGTCCGTCGACCGGCTCGCCACCGAAGCCGGGATCTCCCGCGCCACCTTCTACATCTACTTCGAGGACAAGGGTCATCTGCTGCGGAGCCTCGCCGGCCAGGTGTTCGGCGACCTCGCCTCGGGCGGCGATCGCTGGTGGGCCGTGGCGCAGCGCCGCGACCCCAACGATGTCCGCGCCGCGATGGCCGCGATCATCGCCAGCTACCGGCGGCACCAGCCGCTGCTGATCGCGCTCAGCGAGATGGCCGGCTACGACCCGTTGGTCGCGTCCGCCTACCGGGAGTTGCTGACCGGGATCTCCGGCCGGGTGGCCCAGGTCATCGAGGACGGTCAGGCCGACGGTTCCATTCGCCGCGAGTTGCCCGTCGATGCCACCGCGAGCGCACTCACGTGGATGGTGGAACGATCCTGCCAGCAGACCCTGCCGACCCGAGATGCGGGTTATGATTCCGAACTCGCCGCGGCTTTGACCGAGATCGTCTGGGGCGCACTGTATCTCCGCTCCGCCGTTCAGTAGCTCCAGGCCGAGCGGTCATAGCTGCCCTCGATCCGCTGCCGCCTCCTGCGCCGGGTGGGACACAACACGTAGCTGACGTTGCCACGCCGGACCCGGAGGTTGTCGGGGCTCTCCAGGTTGACCCGGAAATAGTTGTTGTGCACGGTCACCAGTCCCACCAGTGCGTTGCATACGGCCAGCCAACTGACTTGTGCGGCGGGACGGTTGGGAAAATCCGCCATGCCGTCGTACTGGCGGCACACATCGGTCACCGCGAACGGGGTGTTCGGCGGCACGCCGACGCCGCCGTAGTCGGGCAACGTCATGAACCACACCAGCTTCGGGTCGGCCGCATAGATGCCATGGAACGGCTGCTCGGGATTGGCGAGCAGTAGAAACGACACCCTGCCGACCGGGATCGAGGTGCCCGGACCGTAGTCGCGCAACCATTTGCACGCCACCTGCGAGCCCATGCTCACGGCGTAGACCAGCACATCGTCGGCGTCAGGCCGGCCGGCGAAGTGTGCGGTCAGCATGTCGTCAAGGGCCTGCGCACCGCGCCGCACCGCCTCGACCGCTGGGACATAGCGCAGGCCGTCGAAATAGGTGTTGGGGTACTTGACGTTCCGCACCTTCTTGCCCTTGGCGACAGCGCCACGGCACATGAATCGCAGCAAGCCGCTCCAGCCTGCCCCTTCGATGGTGAAAACGGTGCTCATGCCGGTGGGTGTCAGACTGCGACCAGGTCGTCGGCGTGGACCACCGGCCGGCGGGCATCAGGTGCCAGATCCGTGGTGGAACGCCCGATCATGGCGGCCAGCTCCACCGCGTCATAGCCGACGACGCCGCGAGCCACCACCGTCGCGTCCGGGTCGCAGAGTTCGACGACGTCACCGCCGTGGAATGCGCCCGAGGTGGCGGTGATCCCGGCCGGCAACAACGACCGCCGCCGGATCAGCACCGCCTCGACCGCACCGGCATCCAACGTCAGGGTGCCGGCCGCGTCGGCGGCATGGCGCACCCAGAACTTGCGCGCCGAAAGCCGTTGCGCGCGAGGAGCGAACACGGTGCCCACCGACGCCTCGGACAGCGCCGCTGCTGCGTCGCCGGCGGCGGCCAGCAACACCGGCACACCCGCGTCGGCAGCCAGCAGAGCCGACGACAGTTTCGACACCATCCCGCCGGTGCCCAGATGACTGCCCTCGCCGGCCACCACGCCGGCGAGGTCGTCCGGGCCGGCCACCTCCGGGACCAGCCGCGCCGGACCCTTGCGAGGGTCCGCGTCGTACAGGCCGTCGATGTCGGAGAGCAGCACCAGCGCGTCGGCGCCGACCAGGTGCGCCACCAGCGCCGAGAGCCGGTCGTTGTCGCCGAAGCGGATCTCGTTGGTGGCCACGGTGTCGTTCTCGTTGACGATGGCGACCGCGTGCAGTGACCGCAACCGGTCCAGCGTTCGGGCGGCATTGGTGTGCGACACGCGCATCGACACGTCCTGCGCGGTGAGCAGCACCTGCCCGACGGCGCGGCCGAACTCACCGAAGGCGGCGCTCCACGCGTTGACCAGCGCCACCTGTCCCACGCTGGCGGCAGCCTGCTTGGTAGCCAGATCGGTGGGCCGCTTGGACAGTCCCAGCGGCTCCAGGCCGGCGGCAATCGCGCCCGAGGACACGATCGTCACGTCCGATCCGGCCTTCATCCGGGCCTCGATGGCCGCGGCGAGCCCGGCCAGCCGGCCCGCGTCGAACATCCCCGACTCGGTGGTGAGTGCGGTGGTACCGATCTTGACGACGACGCTGCGCGCGGTGCGAATCGCTTCTCGCGCACCGCCGCCGGTCACGTGTCCTCCGAATGCTCTCGGCGCTGTTTGCGCGCCACCTTGCGTTCGGCGGCCCCGACCCGGTCGGTCTGCTCCAACCTGACGTCGGTGCCCCGACCGGACAAGGTCATGTCGACTCCGGCCGGCGTGGCCGGCTCCCAGTCGAAGGTCATCGCCCCGATCGTCACCGCGCAACCGGGTGTGGCGCCGCGTCGCACCAGTTCGTCCTCGACGCCGAGCCGGGCCAACCGGTCACCCAGGTAACCGACGGCCTCGTCGTTGTCGAAGTTGGTCTGGTTGATCCAGCGCTCGGGTTGCTCACCGCGGACGATGAAGCCGCCGTCGCCGTCGGATTCGACGGTGAAGCCGGTCTGGCCCCGAGTCGGGATCGGCCGGATCACCGGCCGGCGCGCCACCGGCTCGGGTTGCGCGGCACGATATTCGACGACCATCTCAGCCAGCGCGAACATCAACGGCCGCAAGCCTTCCCGGCTGGCGGTGGATACGCTGAACACCGGCCAGCCCCGAGCAGCCACCTCCTCGGCGACGAACTCGGCCATCTCCCGCGCCTCGGGCACGTCGATCTTGTTGAGCACCACCGCCCGCGGCCGCTCAGCCAGATCGCCCAGCGCCGAATCCCCTTGCAGGGTGGGCGTGTAGGCCGCTAGTTCGGCTTCCAGCGCGTCGATGTCGGAGACCGGGTCGCGGCCCGGCTCCATGGTGGCGCAGTCCACCACGTGCACCAGCACCGCGCAGCGTTCGATGTGCCGCAGGAAGTCCAGCCCCAGGCCACGACCGGCCGAGGCACCCGGGATCAGACCCGGAACGTCGGCGACGGTGTAGGTCTGATCACCAGCGGAGACCACTCCCAGGTTGGGCGCCAAGGTGGTGAACGGGTAGTCGGCGATCTTCGGCTTGGCCGCCGAGATCACCGACACCAGTGAGGATTTTCCCGCCGACGGGAAGCCGACCAGGCCGACGTCGGCAACCGTCTTGAGTTCCAGGGTGAGATCGCGGGTCTCGCCCTTCTCCCCCAGCAGCGCGAAGCCGGGCGCCTTGCGGGCGCGCGACACCAGGGCCGCGTTGCCCAATCCGCCGCGGCCACCGGCGGCGGCATCGAAGCGGGCGCCGGCGCCCACCAGGTCGGCGAGTATCCGGCCGTGCTCGTCGAGCACCACGGTGCCGTCGGGAACCTTGATCTCCAGGTCGGCGCCGGCCGCGCCCTCCTTGTTGTTGCCCTGCCCCTGTTTTCCCGACGTCGCGGCGATGTGCGGCCGGAAGTGGAAGTCCAACAAGGTGTGCACCTGCGGGTCGACGACCAGCACCACGCTGCCGCCGCGTCCTCCGTTACCGCCGTCCGGGCCGCCGAGTGGCTTGAACTTCTCGCGGTGAATCGACGCGCAGCCGTTGCCCCCGTCGCCCGCGCTCACATGGATGACGACGCGGTCGACAAACCGGGACATGGCGCTACTACCTATCCGGCGCCCTGCGGCGCCCAGTTACGCCGGCGACTAGTCGCGGGCGACAGGCACGATGTTGACGGTCTTGCGGCCGCGCTTCGCACCGAACTCGACCGCACCGGGGGCCGTGGCGAACAACGTGTCGTCGCCACCGCGCCCGACGTTGATGCCGGGGTGAAAATGAGTACCCCGTTGCCGCACCAAAATCTCGCCGGCCTTGACCACCTGGCCGCCGAACCGCTTGACGCCGAGTCGCTGAGCGTTTGAGTCGCGACCGTTACGTGAGCTGGAAGCGCCCTTCTTGTGTGCCATCTCGTTCGCTCCTACTTGATTCCGGTGACCTTGAGCACGGTCAGCTGCTGACGGTGACCCTGCCGCTTGTGGTAGCCGGTCTTGTTCTTGAACTTGTGGATACGGATCTTGGGGCCCTTGGTGTGCTCGAGCACCTCACCGGTGACCGACACCTTCGCCAGCTTGGCGGCGTCGGTGGTAACGGTGCTGCCGTCCACGACCAGCGCGACCGGCAGCGAGACGGAGGCACCCGGCTCGGATTCGAGCTTCTCGACCTTGAGCACGTCACCGACGGCAACCTTGTACTGCTTGCCGCCGGTCTTGACGATTGCGTACGTCGCCATCGTTGGTCTCTACCTCTACTTCTCGGTTACTTCTCGGGTGCCGCTCACAGCGCACGCCATCGGGACTTGCGCAGGTGGTTTGGGTTCTGCCCGCCGGGCCGGGGCGATACCCGGCTGCAGACAACTGGTCTAGGGTACTTGACCAGCAACTAAAGGGTCAAACCGGCCTCTTCCGGGTCTTTGTCAGCTGGGCGGACCCGCCGGACGGGCAGCGGCGCGGCGCCGAGGGGGCCGCTGATAGGCCTCATAGGCCGAAGCGGCCGGCCAGGCCTCCTCGTCAGACTCCTCGTCGTCGTCGTGATCCTCGTCGTCTTCGTCGGAGTCATCGTCCTCGTCGGAGTCGTCGTCCTCATCGGAGTCATCGTCGAGTCCTTCCAGGTCCTCGTCGAATTCGTCGTCGTCGCCGTCCAGGTCGACCTCGTCCTCGTCGGAGTCAGCGTCCTCATCCTCATCCGAGTCGTCGACCTCGTCGGTGTCGTCAGCCTCGTCCAGGTCGTCGTCGACCACCTCAGACGCCGCCTGCTGATCGACGTCAACGCCTGCTCGGGCGTCGGTGCCCTGCACCTCGGCGTCGGCGCTCTCGCCCTCGACCCCGACGCCGTCCTCGGACTCGTCGTCCTCGTGACGGTCGGCCATCGCCTTGAACATCGGGTGGTCACCGGGGGTGTGCACCGGAACCTTGGCCACGGCCGGTTCGTCGACCTTGGGCTTGCGGGAGCGCTTACTGCGACGGCTGCCGCTGCTCGACTCCGACCTGCGGCCCGGAGCGGCCGAATCCACCGGGTCGGCGTGCAGCATGATTCCGCGCCCGGCGCAGTGCTGACAGTTGGTCGAGAACGCCTCGATCAGCCCGGTGCCCAGCCGTTTACGGGTCAGCTGCACCAAGCCCAGCGAAGTCACCTCCGAGACCTGGTGGCGGGTGCGGTCACGGCCCAGTGCCTCGGTCAGCCGGCGCAACACCAGGTCCCGGTTGGACTCGAGCACCATGTCGATGAAGTCGACGACGATGATGCCGCCGATGTCGCGCAACCGCAGTTGCCGCACGATCTCCTCGGCGGCCTCCAGGTTGTTCTTGGTCACCGTCTCCTCGAGGTTGCCCCCGGCGCCGGTGAACTTGCCGGTGTTGACGTCGACGACCGTCATGGCCTCGGTCCGGTCGATCACCAGCGTGCCGCCCGAGGGCAGCCAGACCTTGCGGTCCATCGCCTTGGCAAGCTGCTCGTCGATGCGGTGCACCGCGAACACATCCGGTCCCGCCTGCCCGTCGGGCCCCTCGGGAGCCTGATATTGGGTCAGCTTCGAAACCAGCTCGGGCGCCACCGAACCCACATAGTCGTTGATCGTCGCCCAGGCGTCGTCACCGGAGACCACCAGCTCGGAGAAGTCCTCGTTGAACAGGTCCCGGATGACCTTGACCAGCACGTCGGGCTCTTCGTAGAGCGCGACGGCGGCGCCGGCGGCCTTGGCCTGGGTCTCCGCGGCGGTGGCCTCGATCTGGGTCCAGCGCTCCTGGAGTCGTTCCACATCGGAGCGGATGTCGGCTTCCTTGACACCTTCGGACGCGGTGCGGATGATCACGCCGGCGTCGGCCGGCACCACCTCACGCAGGATCTCCTTCAGCCGCTGCCGCTCGGTGTCGGGCAGCTTGCGGCTGATCCCGGTCGACGACGCCCCCGGCACATACACCAGGTAACGACCGGCCAGCGACACCTGCGTGGTCAGCCGGGCACCCTTGTGTCCGATCGGGTCCTTGCTGACCTGCACCACGACGTAGTCGCCAGGTTTGAGGGCCTGCTCGATCTTGCGGTTGGCGCCACCCAGGCCGGCAGCCTCCCAGTTGACCTCACCGGCGTAGAGCACACCATTGCGGCCCCGGCCGATGTCGACGAACGCGGCCTCCATCGACGGCAGGACGTTCTGCACGATGCCCAGGTAGACGTTGCCCACCAGCGACGTCGATGCCGCCGACGTGACGAAGTGTTCGACCATCACGCCGTCTTCCAGCACGGCGATCTGGGTGTAGCGCGCGCCCTGATGCGGCGGTTCCGTGCGCACCCGGTCCCGAACGACCATCCGGCGTTCAACGGCCTCGCGGCGGGCCAGGAACTCGGCCTCGCTCAGGATCGGGGGGCGGCGGCGCCCGGCGTCACGGCCGTCGCGGCGACGCTGCCGCTTGGCCTCCAGCCGGGTCGAGCCGGTGATGCCCTGAATCTCGTCGTCGCCCGTACCGCGGCCGGTCTTGCCGGACTTGGCCCGCGGGGCCCGCTCGTGCACGACGGTATTGGGCGGGTCGTCCGACGATGCGGTGTCGTCGTCGTCCCCGGCGCCGGACTTGCGACGACGACGACGGCGGCGACGGCGGTTGCCCGCGTCCTCGCCCGATCCGTTCTCGTCGTCGCCAGCTTCCTCCTCGCCGTCGCCGGCCTCGTCGGAGTCGGTTGCGACATCGTCTTCGGAGTCGTCGGCGCCATCAGAGCCATCAGTTCCGTCATCGGCCGAACCGTCGGATCCGCGACCCCGGCCGCGTCCCCGGCGTCCCCGGCGGCGCCGGCGGTTGGCTGGGCGGTCGCCGTTCTCGTCGTCGGTGTCGGCGTCGGTGTCTGCGCCGGCGGTGTCGTCGTCGTCTTCGTCGAGGTCGTCGTCGGTCTCACGGACGATCGGGGGCTGGTAGGCGACCGGCTGGGGTGCGACGAACAACGGCATGTAGTCCACCCGGGTGGGTGTGGCTTCCGGGACGGTCTCCAGCAGTAGCCGGGACTCTGGTTCGTCTGCGACCTCGGCCGACCCTTCCGCCACCTCCGGGGCTTCCGAGGCATCGGTGGAACCCAGCAGGTCACGGACCCGAACCGCCTCGACGCGGTCCACGCTGGACTGGGCGCTGCGCGTCCGGCCGTCCAGCTCGATCAGGGCATCGAGCACCCGCTTGCTGGTGGTGCCCAGGACCCGCGCCAGCGAGTGGACTCGAAGCCGGTCCGGCAGCTCCTCATGCTCGGCCGGCACCTGGTGCTCGGCCGGTGCAGGTGCCGGGTCCGAGCCGGGGTCCGACGCGGGGCCTTCAAAGCCTTGGAAAAGAGAACCGTCTGACACGTAAGTCTCCTCAAGCCCCCGGGCGCGTCATTTCGACGCGGCCACGCGAGGGCTTCTCGTTATTCGCCCGGTTCGATTCCCCGGGCTTGTAGTGGTCTCGCTCCGAGGGGCTCGGGTGGAACCGACTCGGTGCCTGGCTGAATGAGGACCGGCGATCGGCGCCGCATCACTTCAGCGCGACCGTCGCACTCGCCTAAGTCTTCATTCGGGTGTCGGACACCGATCCGGCGACGTTCACCCGTTGGCCAGTATCCCACACAACGGCGCGAGTCCGTGCGAAAGGCCGTAAGTCCGGCCTCAGGCCAGCGTCATCGGCGACGTCGGAGCCGACGGCTTCAGGTCAGGGAACCACAGCGCGATCTCGCGCTCGGCCGACTCCGGCGAGTCCGAACCGTGCACCAGGTTGTACTGGGTCTCCAGCCCGAAGTCACCGCGGATGGTGCCCGGGGTGGCCTTGGCGACCGGGTCGGTGCCACCGGCCAGCTGCCGGAACGCCTCGATCGCCCGCTCCCCCTCAACGACCATGGCAACGACCGGCCCGGAGGTGATGAAGTCCAGCAGCGAGGCGAAGAACGCCTTGCCGTCGTGCTCGGCGTAGTGCTTGCGGGCCACCGCCTGCTGCACCGGCCGCAGCTCCAGCGCGGCCAGCGTCAGGCCCTTGCGCTCGATCCGGCTGATGATTTCGCCCACCAGCCGACGGTTGACACCGTCCGGCTTGATCAACACCAAAGTCCGCTCAGTCACGGGCGACAGCGTACCGAACACTCCGGCGGGTCAGCCGCGGCGCAACACCTCGGCCCGGAAATAGGCGATCAGCCCCCACACCGCGGCGAAGACCAGCCCCATCACGCCGACACCCGGATAGACCGCGAATCCCGCGATCAAGACGACCTGCACGCCCAGATTGGCCCAGATCGCCCACGGTCGGCCCTGGATTCCGCAGAGCAGCAACAGCACCACTGCCAGGCCGAGCAGGTAGGCCAGCGACACCGGTGTCAGGCCCCCGCCGACCATGCTGACCACCGGCAGCGCCAACAGCACCACGATGGCCTCCAGGATCAGAGTCAGGGCCATGATCCCGCGGAAACCGCGCCACGGGTCAGGAGTCTGCGCCTGTTCGCTCATGCCGGGTCCCTTCCGAACAGCGTGCGGGCCGCTCCGGCGGTGACCACCGAGCCGGTGATCACGATGCCTGTCCCCGAGGCGATTTCGCCGTCGGAGTCGAACTCGTCCACCAAGGCGGTCGCCGCGTCGATCCCGTCGCCGAGCGTCTCGGTGGTCACCACCCGGTCCTCACCGAAGTGCCGCACCGCCATCGCGGTCAGCGCATCGACATCCATTGCCCGCCCAGATCCGTTGTGCGTCACCACGATCGTGTCGAACACCGGCTCCAGCGCGGCGAGAATCCCGTCGACGTCCTTGTCTCCCAACACGCTGACCACGCCGACCAGGTACCGGAATCCGAATTCCTCGGTCAGCGCCTGGGCCAGGGCGACGGCGCCGGCCGGATTATGCGCGGCGTCGATGAACACCGTGGGCGAACTGCGCATCCGCTCCAGCCGGCCTGGGCTGCGCGCCGCGGCGAACCCGGCCCGGACCGTGTCGACATCGAGCTGCCGGTCGGCACCCGCGCCAAAGAACGCCTCGACCGCCGCCAGTGCCAGCACCGCGTTGCGGGCCTGATGCTCCCCGTGCAGCGGTAGGAAGATCTCCGAGTACACCCCGCCCAAGCCCTGCAGCTCCAGCATCTGGCCGCCGATCGCGAGCTGGCGGCCGAGAACGGCGAACTCCGAATTCTCCCGGGCCACAGCCGCGTCCGCGCGCACGGACTGCGCCAGCAACACCTCCATCGCCTCGGGTTCCTGGCGGGCGATCACTGCGACGGTGTCGGCCAGCTCATCGGTGGAGGCGTGGATGATGCCGGCCTTCTCCTCGGCGATTCCGGCGAGGGAGTCACCGAGGTATTCGACGTGGTCAACGCTGATCGGGGTGATCACCGCCACCGGGGCGTCGACGACGTTGGTGGCGTCCCAGCGCCCACCCATGCCGACCTCCACCACGGCGACGTCGACCGGGGCGTCGGCGAAGGCTGCGAACGCCATCGCGGTGAGCACCTCGAACTTGCTCATCGCCGGTCCCCCGTCCTCCTGCGAGGATGCGTCGACCATCTGCACGAAGGGCTCGATCTCGGCGTAGGTCTCCACGTACTTGGCCGGGCTGATCGGCTGGCCGTCGATGGCGATGCGCTCGACCGCCGACTGCAGGTGCGGGCTGGTGGTGCGCCCGGTGCGGCGGGAGAACGCCGTGAGCAACGCGTCGATCATCCGCACCACCGACGTCTTGCCGTTGGTGCCCGCGACGTGGATAGACGGATAGCCGCGCTGCGGGGAGCCCAGCAGTTCGAGCACCGCGTTGATCCGGGTCAGGCTCGGCTCGATCGTGGTCTCGCCCCACCGCTGGTCGAGCAGGTGCTCGACCTGCAGCAGCGCGGCGATCTCGTCCGGGGTCGGCTCGCCGGTGTTGATCGGATGCTCGGTCACGCCAGGCCCGCAAGACGAGCGGTGATCCGCTCCACTTCGTCGCCGGCCAGCTGCTGGCGGGCCCGGATCTTGTCCACCACCGCTTCGGGCGCCTTGCCGAGGAACTCCGCGTTGCCCAGTTTCGCCGAGGTGGCGGCGAGCTCCTTCTGCGCGGTCGCCAGATCCTTCTCCAGCCGCCGGCGCTCGGCTGCGACGTCGACGGTGCCGGAGGTGTCCAGTTCCACCACCACGGTGCCTCCGCCCAGGCGCACCTCGACGGTGGCCGACGGCGCGAAGTCCGCGCCGGGCTCGGTGAGCCATGCCTGGGAAGCCACCGCGGCCACCTGGCTGGCCAGATCGGCCTCGTCGATACCGGTCAACCGGGCCGGAACCCGCTGCCGGTCCCGCAGGCCCTGATCGCTGCGGAAGCGACGCACCTCGGTCACCAGCTTCTGCATGTCGGTGATCCGTTGCGCGGCAACCCGGTCCAAGGCGACGCCGGACGACGACGGCCAGTCGGCGATCACCAGGGACTCCTCGCCGGTGAGCTCTTGCCACAGGGTCTCGGTGACGAACGGGATCACCGGGTGCAACAGCCGCAGCAGGGTGTCGAGCACCGCCGCCAGAACCGCGGTGGTGTGGGTGTACCCCTGCCCCAGTTGGGTTTTGGCCAACTCGACGTACCAGTCGCAGAACTCGTCCCAGGCGAAGTGGTACAGCGCCTCGCAGGCACGCCCGAACTCGTAGCTGTCGAACGCCGAATCCACCTCGGCGCGAACCTCTTCCAATCGGCCGATAATCCACCGGTCGGCATCGGTCAGCTCATCGGACTGCGGCAGTGGCGCCGGCCGAGCGCCGTTGAGCAGCGCGAAGCGGGTCGCATTGAACAACTTGGTGACGAAGTTGCGCGATGCGCGCGCATGATCCTCGCCAATGGACAGGTCGCTGCCGGGGCTGGCCCCGCGGGCCAGAGTGAACCGCAGGGCGTCGGCGCCGAAGCTGTCCACCCAGTCCAGCGGGTCGATACCGTTGCCTTTGGACTTGCTCATCTTGCTGCCGTGTTCATCGCGAATCAGGCCGTGCAGGAAGACATCCCGAAATGGCACCTGCGGCGCGCGGGTGCCGCCCAGGGTAATCGCCTCGTCGTCCCCGACGAAGGTGCCGAACATCATCATCCGGGCCACCCAGAAGAACAGGATGTCGTAGCCGGTGACCAGAACCGAAGTCGGATAGAACTTCTCGATCTCAGGGGTACGGTCGGGCCAGCCCATCGTGGAGAACGGCCACAACGCCGAGGAGAACCAGGTGTCCAGCACGTCAGGGTCCTGCTGCCACCCCTGCGGCGGGGTCTCATCCGGGCCGACGCACACCTTCTCGCCGTTGGGCCCATGCCAGATCGGGATGCGGTGCCCCCACCAGAGCTGGCGGGAGATACACCAGTCGTGCATGTCGTCGACCCAGCCGAACCAGCGCGGCTCCAGGCTCTTGGGGTGAATGACGGTGTGGCCGTCGCGGACCGCATCGCCGGCAGCCTTGGCCAGCGAGGAGACGTCGACCCACCACTGCATGGACAGCCGCGGTTCGATCACCTCACCACTGCGCTCGGAATGCCCGACGCTGTGCACATAGGGCCGCTTCTCTGCCACGATGCGACCTTCGGCGGCCAGCGCCTCGCGCACCGCGACCCGCGCCTCGAAGCGGTCCATCCCGTCGAACTGTGTTCCGGTGCCGGTGATCCGGCCCTTGGGGTCCAGGATCGTCGGCATCGCCAGCTGGTGACGGAGCCCGATCTCAAAGTCGTTGGGATCGTGAGCCGGCGTGACTTTGACTGCGCCGGTTCCGAATTCGGGGTCGACGTGGGAGTCGGCGACCACCACGATCTCGGTGGCCAGGAACGGGTGCGCCAAGCTGGTTCCGACCAGGTCGCGGTAGCGGTCGTCGTCGGGGTGCACCGCGATTGCGGTGTCGCCGAGCATGGTCTCCAGCCGGGTGGTGGCCACCACGATGTGGGGTTGCGAGTCGTCTAGCGAGCCGTACCGGAACGACACCAGTTCGCCTTCGATGTCGGAGTATTTGACCTCGAGGTCGCTGATCGCGGTCTGGAGCACCGGCGACCAGTTCACCAGCCGCTCCGCCTGGTAGATCAGACCGGCGTCGTAGAGCCGTTTGAAGATGGTGCGGACCGCCCGCGACAGCCGGTCGTCCATGGTGAACCGCTCGCGGCTCCAGTCCACCCCGTCGCCGATCCGGCGCATCTGGGTGCCGATGGTGCCGCCGGACTCACGCTTCCAGTCCCAGACCTGCTCGACGAAGCGTTCGCGGCCCAGCTCTTCCTTGGTCTGGCCGACGGCGGCCAGGCGCCGCTCCACCACACTCTGGGTGGCGATGCCGGCATGGTCCATGCCCGGCAGCCACAACACCTCATAGCCCTGCATCCGCTTGCGCCGGGTCAACGCGTCCATCAGCGTGTGATCCATCGCGTGACCCATGTGCAGGCTGCCGGTGACGTTCGGCGGCGGCAGCACGATCGAGTAGCCCGGCTTGGCGCTGGCCGGGTCGGCCGTGAAGTAACCGGCGTCCACCCAGCGCTGGTAGATCGCGTCCTCTACCGCACCCGGCTCCCAGGATTTGGGCAGGTGTTCGGGATCGGCGGCGATGGGGGTGTCGGTCACCGGTCAATTCTAGGAAGGCCCGCCGATACGACGCGAAAGCCCCCGGACCGGGCGGTCCGGGGGCTTTGCGAGGGGTTGCTACTTCTTGCCGCCCAGCAATCCGCCGAGGATGTCGCCGATGGCGCCGCCGGTCTTGCCGCCGAGCATGTTGCCCAGGATGCTGCCCATCGACTGGTTCTTGGCACCGCCACCACCGGCCATGCCACCGAGGATGCCGCCCAGCACGTCGCCGAGGCCGCCGCCGGAGGCCTGCTGTTGTGCCGGCTCGGCCTTGTTCCCGGTCAGCTGCTTGCCGATGTAGGCGAGCACGATCGGGGCGAGGATCGGCAGCAACTTCTGCAGCAGGTCGTTGTTGCCCGCGCCGGCGCCCGAGAGTGCCGAGGCGACCTGGTTGGTGTCGTTGCCACCGAAGATCGTCGAGATCAGCTGCTGGCCCTCGGAGTGGCTGGCGCCCAGAGCGTTGTCCAACAGTCCCTGAGCCGCGAAAGTGTTGGCGGCGTTGGCGATGTTGTCGGCCTGACCCGGGTCTTGAGCGTGCTCGCTCAGGCCGCCGACGAGCACCGGCACCAGGGTGCGGATGGTGTTGTCCACTTCCCCTGAGTCGGCACCGAGCTGGTTGGCAATGTCCTGAATGGGGATCTGCGCGAAGAGATCGTCGAGGCCGGCCATGGTTTTCATCCACCTTCGTTGCTGTGTGCTGCTGTGGCAGCGGTCGAAAACGACACTAGCGGAAAGACCAGCCGCAGGGCACCGGTCGATTCGGTCCGTCAGTTCAGCCGGGACACTTCCAGCCTCACCCCGGCGGCTGGCAGCCTGACCAGCAGGGCGTCGCCCATCGCTGCAGCCGGGGTGAGTACACCGAGGTGCTCGGAGAGCAGGTCGCGGTTGCACGCCAGCGCCAGGGCGCTCTCTCCCAGCAACACCGCGGTGGCCTGGTAACCGGGGTCGCCCTGCTGCGCCATGACGGCCCGGTAGCGGGCCCCGGTGCTGGTGGTGGTGTATGTCTCGATGCGGTAGTGGCCGTTCTCCCGGCGGCGCCGGCTCGGACCGGTTCCCGGCTTGGGCAATGCCCGTTCCAACAGTCCGGTCGGCACCAGCCGGAGAATGTAGCCCCCGAGCCCGAACGCCACCTTGCCTATCCCGGTCGCCAATCCAGACAGCGCAGGTGCCGCGGCCGACGAGCCGACGCTCATGTGCTCGGAATAGCGGAAACGACGTCCGTACGCCCAGTCCAGCAGTCCGTTGCTGCGCCGCACGATGCGGGTGTTGACGGGCGCCATCGCGAAGCCGGCGGTCCAGATTCCGTCCAGTTCGGGTGCGATGTCGCGGCCCCGGCGCCAGGACAGGTCCGGTTCGGGGCCCAATCGGGGTTCGGCGGGACGATCGGAACTGAGCGTGTAAGGGTCGAACATTTCGCGTCGGGCGTCCGGATCGTTGGCGGCGGTGGTCAGAACCTCGATCATCGTGGCGAGGGTGCCGCCGGACACCCCACCGGAGAAGCTCCGCACAACGTAGTCGGTGTCGAGCAACTCGCCGGCGTCGTCGTCGCGGACCGCCCGATAAAGGGCGTACACGCTCATGTCCGATGGAATCGAGTCGAAGCCGCAGGCGTGCACGATCCGGGCCCCGTTGTCGGCGGCCTGCTTGTGGTAGAGGTCGATGCTCTCTCGCATGAACAGCGCCTCACCGGTGAGATCGACGTAGTCGGTGCCGGCGGCCGCGCAGGCGGCGACCAGGGGCATGCCGTAGCGGGTGTAGGGGCCGACGGTGGTGATGACCACCCGGGTACGGGCCGCCATCGCGTCCAGTGTCTCGGGCTTGTCGGCGTCGGCGACCACGATCGGCCAGTCCTGCGCCGCTGGGCCGAGGGAATCTCTGATCGCGCGCAACCGGTCAGCCGAGCGGCCCGCCAGGCCGATCCGGACGCCGCCTGCGGCGCGGGACAGGTATTCGACGGTCAGCTTCCCGGCGAATCCGGTCGCCCCGTAGACGACGACATCGAGCTCACGTGACGTGTCGGGCATGTGGCCGACGCTACCCGCCGACCCGAACCTGCCGACGGCGACGGCGCCGGACTGAAACAGTCCGGCGCCGTCAGAGATGCGTCAGGTCAGCCGCGGCGACCGCAGACCGGCCACGCGCCGATGCCCTGGCTGCGCAGGACGTTCTCGGCGACCCGGATCTGCTCGGACCGGCTGGCGTTGTGCGGCATGCCGCTGCCACCGTTGGCACGCCAGGTGCCGGCGTTGAACTGCAGGCCGCCGTAGTAGCCGTTGCCGGTGTTGATCGACCAGTTGCCACCCGACTCGCACGCCGCAATGGCGTCCCAGTTCACGCTGTCCGCGTGCGCGGTGGCCTCGGAGAGAGCCACCGAACCGGTGATCAGTGCACCGGCGATCGCGGCGAGGGTGAGGGGCTTGCGGACGTTCTTCAACATCGTTCCTTTCGCAGTGCGCGCTCCGAAGTGCGCCCACAGCGTGGGCTGGCATGCCTGGGTGCTCCAGGCGGGGAGTGGTCTTCGAGACGTGCCATCTCGGTTCAGGCACGACAGCGGGGGCAAGATCTGCCCGCCGGGATGACACCCGGCACCGCGGAAGCATTGAGGGGCCGCCCGCGGCCCCGCTAACACGCGGTTCCGTCGATTCAATTTGTTTGCCCCTTATTTGGGCCGAAGGAAACTTACGAAATGTTCATACGGCTCGTCCAGCACCATGACGTAAGCATTTCGAACAGATAACGAAACCATCACACCGCGGGCGATAATGGTTTTAGCAGGTCAGCAATGACTTTTACGGTCGGACCACCTCCGACCATGCCGTGCAGGCCGTGAGTCAAATCACGGATATTTTGTGGCCTAGGCCACCGGAAATGGCAGGATTTCACACTCCCGCGGGCCTCCGGGGCGGCTCAGCGATCGCCACACCAGCCCCACACGACGCATAAACCGCAGGTGGTCGCCCTGCGGACCGGCCACGTCACGTCTCGCGCAAACCCAGACGACGGGCGGGTCCCAATCGCGCCGCGTAGCGACGTCTCATGCCTGCAAAACCTGCCGGCCGCCTTGTACGGCGAATAAAATCCACCCGCCGATAACCGAGCCGGCGAACCCGCACCCTGAGCTCATCTCAGCACATTGATGGCACTAAATCGATTCTGCTGCAACGGTTTTGGACGAACCAACGGCCACAGCGGCCGGAACCGTCAAAATTCATCACACGACCAATAATGTTCAAATATTACCGAGATAACACGGAGATATATTTCGGTAAGCGGCGAGAGCCCGATATCCATTATTAAATCCCTCGACCACTATTTGCTGTCGACGGATCAGTTCACGCCCGCCCGGCGATGTCGTCCGGAGAGTTCAGATTGGTCAGTGGGCCTGCATCGGCCAGCTCGATCCGCTGGACCTCGACGGTGTCGATCAACGCACCGACCCGGCGCTCCCCGGCCGCCACCAGCCCGGCGATGGTGCCGGCCAGCGCGGTGCGGTAGACCGCCGCCAGGTAGTGGTCCCGGCCCGCCACCGGCACCACGACATCAGCACCCGACGCGCGGGCGGATTCGGTCAGCCGGTCGATCAGCTCGGACGTCAGGTTCGGCATGTCCACGGCGCAGACGAACGCATGATCCGCGCCTGCCCCAGCAGCAGCACCCAGGCCCAGTCCCAGGGCCGGCAGCGGTCCCTGCCCGGGCACCTCATCACGCAACACCTGCGCGGGAAGGTCGGGCAGCGACTGGCCTGCGGCGGCGACCACGAAGACCGGATCGCAGCGCTGCCCGATCATCGACACCA
Organism: Mycobacterium zoologicum; assembly: GCF_020181635.2. Lineage (NCBI taxonomy): Bacteria > Bacillati > Actinomycetota > Actinomycetes > Mycobacteriales > Mycobacteriaceae > Mycobacterium > Mycobacterium zoologicum. Next base: position 249,748 of record NZ_JAYJJS010000002.1, read on the forward strand.
CATGTTCGACCAGGGTCCGGCCGTCGAACAAGCCGGCCACGGTCAGGGTGGCCTTGTCGCGGCCCATCCGGCGCGATTCACCACCGGCCAGGACCACACCGGCCAGGCGGCCGGTCACGGCGTCAGTCGACGGTCCAGGTGTCGCGGCCCCGCAGCAGCGCCTGAAGCGCGGCGGAGTCGTGCGCCGAGGCCTGCCGGGCTTCGGCGACCTGCGCACGCGCTTGGTCGTCGTAGGTGGGCTTGCTGACCTTGCGGAAGATTCCCATCGGGAAGTGCGACAGATCCTGCTCGGACAACCGCGACAGCGCGAACGCGTAGGAGGAGTCGGCCAGCGTGGCGTCGTGCACGACGATCTGGTCGGCCGAGACGTTGGCGGTCTTGGCAACCTCAAGGCCGTAGCCGGACTTGATCACGCAGTACTCGCCCTCGGCACCGAAGGTCACCTTCTCGCCCTGACGGACATTGATGAGCCGGTTCTCGGCGCCTTCCTTGCGCAGCAGGTCGAAGGAGCCGTCATTGAAGACTGGGCAGTCCTGCAGAATCTCCACCAGTGCAGATCCGCGGTGTTCCATAGCGCCGCGCAGCACCTCGGTGAGGCCCTTGCGGTCGGAGTCCAGCGCCCGCCCGACAAAGGTCGCCTCGGCGCCGATCGCCAGCGAGACCGGGTTGAACGGGTTGTCCAGCGAGCCGAACGGCGTCGACTTGGTGATCTTGCCGGTCTCCGACGTCGGCGAGTACTGGCCCTTGGTCAGACCGTAGATCCGGTTGTTGAACAACAGGATGGTGATGTTGACGTTACGGCGCAGCGTGTGGATCAGGTGGTTGCCGCCGATCGACAATGCGTCACCGTCACCGGTGATCAGGAAGACCTTCACGTCCTCGCGGGCGGTCGCCAGCCCGGTGGCGAACGTCGGGCCACGGCCGTGGATCGAGTGCACACCGTAGGTGTTCATGTAGTACGGGAACCGGCTCGAGCAGCCGATCCCGCTGATGAAGACCACGTTCTCCCGGCGCAATCCCAGCTCCGGGAGGAAGTTGCGCATCGAGTTCAGGATTGCGTAGTCGCCACAGCCCGGGCACCAGCGCACCTCCTGGTCGGAGGTGAAGTCCTTGGACTTCTGCGGCTCATCGGTGGTGGGAACACCGCTCAGGGCAGTCAGCCCCAGGTCGGTGCCGACCAGGGAGGTGCCGGATTCGGTGGTTGTCATCAGCTCGCTCCTGCAATGGTGACCGCCGCGGCCCTGGCCAGCGACGCCTTCTCGTTCTCCCGATCGGCCAAGGTGCCGGCCAATGCGTCATCGATGATGGCCTCCACCTCGTCGGCGAGGAAGGCCTTGCCGGCCACCTTGGTCACCGACTGAATGTCGACCAGGTAGCGGCCTCGCAGCAGCAGCGCCAACTGGCCCAGGTTCATCTCCGGCAGCACCACCTTCGGATAGCGGCGCAGCACCTCGCCCAGGTTGGCCGGCAGCGGGTTGAGATAACGCAAGTGCGCCTGCGCGACCTTGACACCGCCGCGCCGGGCACGTCGGCACGCCTCGGCGATCGGGCCGTAGGAACTGCCCCAGCCCAGCATCAGCAGCTCGGCGTCGCCCGTCGGGTCATCCACCTCGAGGTCGGGAACCTTGATGCCGTCGATCTTGGCCTGGCGCAGCCGGACCATCAGGTCATGGTTGGCCGGCTCGTAGGAGATCTCGCCGGTGCCGTTGGCCTTCTCCAGTCCACCGATCCGGTGCTCCAGCCCCGGGGTGCCCGGGATGGCGAACTGACGGGCCAGCGTCTCCGGGTCACGCGCGTACGGCTGGAAGGGCTCGTCGGACTTGGCGAGGTTGCGCTCGATAGGCTCCAGCGCAGTGACATCCGGGATGCGCCACGGCTCCGACCCGTTGGCGATCGCCCCGTCGGACAGCAGCACCACCGGGGTGCGGTAGGTCAGCGCGATCCGGACGGCCTCGATGGCCGCGTCGAAGCAGTCCGACGGCGTGCACGGCGCCAGCACCGCGACCGGCGACTCGCCGTTGCGGCCGTAGAGCGCCTGCATCAGGTCGGCCTGCTCGGTCTTGGTCGGCAGGCCGGTCGAGGGGCCTCCGCGCTGTACGTTGATCAGCAGCAGCGGCAGCTCGGTCATCACGGCCAGGCCCAGCGCCTCGGCCTTGAGCGCCAACCCCGGGCCCGACGTGCTGGTGACGCCCAGCGCCCCACCGTAGGAGGCGCCGATGGCCGCGCCGATGCCGGCGATCTCGTCTTCGGCCTGGAACGTCAGCACATTGAAGTTCTTGTACTTCGATAGCTCGTGCAGGATGTCCGACGCCGGGGTAATCGGGTAGGTGCCCAGCACCACCTGGGTGTCGGCCAGCTGACCGGCCACGATCACGCCGTAGGCCATCGCGGTGTTGCCCGAGATCTGGCGGTACTCCCCCGACGGCAGCTTGGCCGGGGAGATTTCGTAGGTGGTACCGAACGCCTCGGTCGTCTCGCCGTAGTTCCAGCCCGCCTTGAGCGCCAGCACGTTGGCGTCGGCGACGTCGGGCTTCTTGGCGAACTTCTCCCGGATGAACTGTTCGCTGGTCTCGATCGGCCGACCGTACATCCAGGACAGCAGACCCAGTGCAAACATGTTCTTGGCGCGGGCGCCGTCCTTCTTGGTGGCGCCGATCGCCTCGACCGCACCCAGGGTCAGCGAGGTCATCGCCACCGGGACCACCACGTACTCGGAGAGCTCTTCGGTCTCCAGCGGGCTGGTCTCGTAGCCGATCTTGGCGAGGTTGCGCTTGGTGAACTCGTCGGAGTTGACGATCACCATGCCACCGCGCGGCAGGTCGCCGATGTTGGCCTTCAACGCTGCGGGGTTCATCGCCACCAACACGTCGGGGCGGTCACCGGCGGTCAGGATGTCGTAGTCGGCGATCTGGATCTGGAACGAGGAGACACCGGGCAGGGTGCCCTGAGGTGCGCGGATCTCGGCGGGGTAGTTCGGTTGGGTGGCAAGGTCGTTGCCGAACAGCGCCGCCTCGGAGGTGAATCGGTCGCCGGTGAGCTGCATGCCGTCGCCGGAGTCACCAGCGAAGCGGATCACGACCTTTTCGAGTTTTTGACGCCCGGGCGCCGACCCGGCTCCGTTACCGCTCGGACCCACGGCCCCGCCTTCCATCACTGTCCTGATCGGGCTCGCACAGCACGTCTGGCGCACCCACATTTTTTTTCTGTCACTGGCAGTACCGATTATTGCACCGTTCTTAGAGAGTATTCGACGCCACACCGTGTCGAAACTCCACCGCATGACCGCTAAACCCCGACGTCAGGGCAGGGTTCTGAGTCAGCCAAGAGCGGAAATGTGGTTTTCATCACTATAGACAGCAGGCCAACTTTAAGAAACGTCCGCTACCGCTGAGTAACTTTCGGCGGCGCGGAGCGCCACCGGGGTCAAGCGCTCTTGTCGCGGCGCTCCGACCGGGACGCCTTGCGCGGCACGATGGTCGGCAGCACGTTGTCCTGCACCGTTTCCTTGGTGACGACGACCTTGGCGACGTCGTCGCGGCTGGGGATGTCGTACATGACCGGCAGCAGGACTTCTTCCATGATCGCCCGCAGGCCACGCGCGCCGGTGCCCCGGTGGATCGCCTGGTCGGCGATGGCCTCCAGCGCGTCCGGGGTGAACTCCAGCTCCACCCCGTCCATCTCGAACAGCCGGGTGTACTGCTTGACCAGAGCGTTCTTGGGCTCGGAGAGGATCGTGACCAACGACTCCATGTCCAGGTTGGTCACCGAGGCCACCACCGGGAGCCGGCCGATGAACTCCGGGATCAACCCGAACTTGATCAGGTCTTCGGGCATGACCTCGGCGAAGTGGTCGACGGTGTCGACCTCTGCCTTGGAACGGACCTCGGCACCGAAGCCCAAGCCACGCTTGCCGACTCGGTCCGAGACGATCTTCTCCAGGCCGGCGAACGCCCCGGCCACGATGAACAGCACGTTGGTGGTGTCGATCTGGATGAATTCCTGATGCGGGTGCTTGCGTCCACCCTGCGGCGGAACCGAGGCCTGGGTGCCCTCCAGGATCTTCAGCAGCGCCTGCTGAACGCCCTCACCGGAGACGTCGCGGGTGATCGACGGGTTTTCGCTCTTGCGGGCGATCTTGTCGACCTCGTCGATGTAGACGATGCCGGTCTCGGCGCGCTTGACGTCATAGTCGGCGGCTTGAATCAGCTTGAGCAGAATGTTCTCGACGTCCTCGCCGACATAGCCCGCCTCGGTCAGCGCGGTGGCATCCGCGATTGCGAACGGGACATTGAGCATCTTCGCCAGGGTCTGAGCCAGGTAGGTCTTACCGCAACCGGTGGGTCCGAGCATCAAGATGTTGGACTTGGTCAGCTCGACGGGCTCGCCGGAGCGCGAATCGCGGCTCTTCTCGCCGGCCTGGATGCGCTTGTAGTGGTTGTAGACGGCCACGGCCAGCGTCCGCTTGGCGGTGTCCTGACCGATGACGTAACCCTCCAGGAACTCCCGGATCTCGGCGGGCTTGGGCAGCTCGTCGAGCTTCACGTCGTCGGCGTCGGCGAGCTCTTCTTCGATGATCTCGTTGCACAGGTCGATGCACTCATCGCAGATGTAGACGCCCGGACCCGCGATGAGCTTCTTGACCTGCTTCTGGCTCTTTCCGCAGAAGGAACACTTCAACAGGTCACCGCCGTCTCCGATGCGCGCCATGGTGCGTGAGGACCTACTTCCTGTTCGCCGTCTGTCGTCGGGGATCGGTGTGTATTCCCCGACGCTACCCGCTCGTTCGGTTGCGAGGCGACCGATAAGGCCGAATCGCGTCGTTGGTATTTGGTTTCTACGCCCGGTACCTGTCTGCCCAAGAACATATCGCCCGAGCTGCCGACGCGGCGCGTGACGCGCTGGCGCGGCGCAAGCGTGTTGCAGGTGTTATCTGGAGCCCTACAGTGGCGGACGTGGGGTTCGCCGTTCCCGACGATACCGTGCCCGATGGGCCCCGGCTCTCCTCGCGCAAGCGCTCGTCGACCGGAGCCGTGCTCATCGCCGACGGGGGCTTGGCGACGGAGCTGGAAGCCCGCGGCTTTGAGCTTTCCGGGAACCATTCCCGGGACCCGTTGTGGTCGGCCCGGGCACTGATCGATGCCCCGGATGAGATCACCGCCGTACACCGAGCCTTCTTCGCCGCGGGCGCCCAGATCGCGACCACCGCCAGCTATCAGGCGAGCTTCGAGGGCTTCGCCGCCCGCGGAATCGGGCGGGCGGACGCGGAACTGCTGTTGCGCCGCAGCGTCGAGCTGGCCCGTGACGCCGCCGGAAGCGGCCACTGGGTGGCCGCATCGGTCGGCCCGTACGGCGCCGCCCGGGCCGACGGCTCGGAATACCTTGGCCGCTACGGGCTTTCGGTCGCGCAGCTGACGGCGTGGCACCGGCCCCGCCTGGAAATCCTGGCCGACGCCGGGGCCGACGTGCTGGCATGCGAGACGGTGCCGGACGTTGATGAGGCCGAAGCCCTGGTGAACCTGATACGCCAAACGGACGTACCGGCCTGGCTCAGCTACACCATCGAAGGCACCACGACCCGGGCCGGGCAGCCCCTGGCGGAGGCGTTCGCGGTAGCCGCGGGCGTGCCGCAGATCGTCGCGGTGGGGGTGAACTGCTGCGCGCCCGGCGACGTGCGGAACGCCGTCGAGATCGCCCGCCGCGTCACCGGTAAGCCGGTGATCGCCTACCCCAACAGCGGGGAACGCTGGGTCCGTGGCGGCTGGAGCGGGCCGGCGCGCTTCTCCCCCGACCTGGTGCCGGGATGGGTGGCCGCCGGCGCCCGCATCGTGGGCGGCTGCTGCCGGGTGCGCCCGGCCGACATCGCCGCCCTGTCAGCGAGCAGTCGCGAAAGCCCCCTGTAGCGGTGCTGCCAGGGGGCTTTCGCGACTGTTCGACGGAGAGACTAGGCCGTCTGAGCCGACAGCTTCCGGTACTCCAGGACGGTGTCGATGATCCCGTACTCCTTGGCCTCGGCCGCGGTGAGGATCTTGTCGCGGTCGGTGTCCTTACGGACCTGCTCGGGGTCCTTGCCGGTGTGGCGGGCCAGCGTGCCCTCCATCAGCGTGCGCATCCGCTCGATCTCGGCGGCCTGGATCTCCAGGTCGGAGAACTGGCCCTGGATCACTCCGGACAGCGACGGCTGGTGGATCAGCACCCGGGCGTTGGGCAGCGCCATCCGCTTGCCCGGCGTGCCCGCCGCCAGCAACACCGCAGCAGCCGAGGCGGCCTGACCCAGGCACACGGTCTGGATGTCGGCCCGCACGTACTGCATGGTGTCGTAGATCGCCATCAGCGAGGTGAACGAGCCACCCGGGGAGTTGATGTACATGGTGATGTCGCGGTCCGGGTCCAACGACTCCAGCACCAGCAGCTGGGCCATGATGTCGTTGGCCGAGGCGTCGTCAACCTGCACGCCGAGGAAGATGATGCGCTCCTCGAACAGCTTGTTGTACGGGTTGGACTCCTTGACGCCCCAGCTGGAGTGCTCCACGAACGACGGCAGGATGTAGCGCGCCTGCGGCGCGGTGGCTCGCAAGGTTTCGGGGTTCATTTGGCATCTCCGTTGACGTGGGCGCGGGTGATGATGTGGTCGACGAAGCCGTACTCGAGGGCCTCGGGGGCGGTGAACCACCGGTCGCGGTCCGAGTCGGCCTCGATGCGCTCGATGGACTGGCCGGTGAACTCGGCGTTGAGCCGGAACATCTCCTTCTTGATGACCGCGAACTGCTCGGCCTGGATGGCGATGTCCGCGGCGCTGCCGGTCACCCCGCCCAGCGGCTGGTGCATCAGGATCCGGGCGTGCGGCAGGGCGTATCGCTTGCCCTTGGTGCCCGCGGCGAGCAGGAACTCACCCATCGAGGCGGCCATGCCCATCGCGTAGGTGGCAACGTCACACGGGGCCAGGACCATGGTGTCGTAGATCGCCATCCCTGCGCTGATCGAACCGCCAGGGGAGTTGATGTAGAGCGAGATGTCCTTGGTCGGGTCCTCGGCGGCCAATAACAGGATCTGGGCGCACAGCCGGTTGGCGATGTCGTCGTCGACCTGAGACCCCAGGAAGATGATGCGTTCTCGCAGTAGCCGCTCGTACACCGAGTCGACGAGATTCAGACCGGGCTGGCTCACAGTGGGATACCTGCTTTCTCGAGATTCGTCTGCCGAGACATGTTTACGACCCTAACCAAACCGCGGCTGCGAGGACGGTCCGAACCGCCCTCGTTCGCTCACAGCGTCACTCGTCGCCTTCGGCCTCGGCTTCCAGAGCCTCGTCAAGGGCCTCAGCGGCCTCAGCGGCCTCGTCAGCGGCGTCGTCGACCTGGCCGCCGCCGAAGAACTCGGTGACGTCGATCTCGTTGCCGGCGGTGTCACTGACCGCGGCGGCACGCACGGCTGCTGCCAGCGCCATGCCCCGGCGTACGTCGGCGAAGACCGCGGGCAGCTGGTTGTTCTGCTGCAGGAAGCCCATCAGCTGCTGCGGCGCGATGCCGTACTGACGCGACATCAGCACCAGGTGCTGGGTGAGGTCGTTCTGGCCGACCTGGATGTCCAGCTCGTCGCCGAGTGCATCGAGCAGCAGCTGCGTCTTGACCGACTTCTCTGCCTCGGCGCGGGTCTCGGCGTCGAACTCGGCGCGCGAGGATCCCTTCTCGACAAGCGACTCGGCGAACTTGTTCTCGTCGTGGTCAAGACCGTGCAGAGCGTTGTGCAGAGCGTTGTCGACGTGCGCCTTGACCACGGCCTCGGGCAGCGGCATCTCGACCTGCTCGACCAGGGCCTCCAGCGTCGCCTCGCGGACCTTCTCGGCCTGCTGGATGCGCTTGGTCCTGCGCACCTGCTCGACGAGGTTGTCCCGCAGCTCGCCGATGGTGTCGAATTCACTGGCCAGCTGCGCGAATTCGTCGTCGGCCTCGGGCAGCTCGCGTTCCTTGACCGCCTGCACCGTGACGGTGACGTCGGCGTCCTTTCCGGCCTGCGGTCCCGCGGCCAGCTTGGTGGTGAACGTCGCGCTCTCACCGGCCGACAGTCCGATGATCGCGTCGTCGAGCCCGTCGATGAGCTGGCGGGATCCCACCTGGTGCGACAGGCCTTCGGTGGCCGCACCGGGGACCTCTTCGCCGTCGATGGTGGCGCCCAGGTCGATCGAGACGAAGTCGTCGGCCGCCGCCGCCCGGTCCACACCGGTCAGGGTGCCGAACCGCGCGCGCAGCGATTCCAACTCGGCATCCACCTCTTCGTCGGCGACCTCGATCGGGTCCACGCTGATCTTGATCTGCTCCAGGTCGGGCAGGGCGATGTCAGGACGAACGTCGACCTCGGCGGTGAAGGTGATCTGGTCGCCGTCATCGATCTTGGTGACCTCGATCTCGGGCTGGCCCAGCGGCTTGAGCTCGGAGGTGGTAACCGCCTCGCTGTAGCGGCTGGGCAGCGCCTCGTTGACCACCTGCTGCAGCACCGCGGCCCGGCCGAAGCGCGCCTCGATGAGCTTGGCCGGCGCCTTGCCCGGACGGAAGCCCGGCATCCGCACCTGCTTGGCCAGCTCCTTGTAGGTGCGCTCGAAGTCCGGCTTCAGTTCGGTGAACGGCACCTCCACGTTGATGCGAACCCGGGTCGGGGTCAGCTGCTCGACGGTGCTCTTCACGGGCGTACTCCTCGATATTTCGGTGATGGACGGTCATGCCGGTGCGGCGCGCGCTGCTGGTCGGGGTGACAGGATTTGAACCTGCGGCCTTCCGCTCCCAAAGCGGATGCGCTACCAAGCTGCGCTACACCCCGCACTGACCAGGCGATCTTACGGCCCGGCGACGACGGCAATGCAGCCGCCCGCTCCGCACGCCCCCGCAGGGGTCCCAGTTGGATTTGCAGTCGGCCACGCCGGTACAGTCTCGCTCTAGCCATTCATGCGGGCGTAGCTCAATGGTAGAGCCCTAGTCTTCCAAACTAGCTACGCGGGTTCGATTCCCGTCGCCCGCTCCACCAGGGCCGATGCGGTCCCCGGACGACGGCTGGGGCCAGGTCTGTGCCCCAGCCTGTTGTACGGGCGCCCCACCGCCGACCTATCCTTCCTAACAAGCCTCGCGGGGTCCGGTCGACACCGAGGAAGAAGACCCCGCCGAAGGGGATTCGCCAAAAGCAGGAAGGCACTCCATGGCCGGCACACGGCACGTCCAGATCCACGGGACGTGCTCCGCGCGCTTCGAGAAGGTGCGCCACGAGTTCGAGCGCAACTTCACCGAGCGCGAGGAACTCGGCGCTGCCGTCGCGGCGTACGTGGACGGCGAACTCGTCGTCAATCTGTGGGCCGGCTCGGCCGACCCCGAGGGCGTGCGGCCCTGGCAGGAAGACACCCTGGGCACCGTGCTGTCCGGCAGCAAGGGCCTGACCAGCACCTGCGTGCACCGGCTCGCCGAAGCCGGGGAACTGGACCTGCGAATCCCGGTGGCGCACTACTGGCCGCAGTTCGGCCGGGCCGGCAAGGGCGACATCTCGCTGGCGATGGTGCTGGCGCACCGCTCCGGGGCGATCGGGCCGCGCGAGCCGATGCACTGGCGCGACGTCACCGACTGGGATCTGGTCTGCGAGCGGCTCGCCGCGGCCGAACCGTGGTGGCGCCCGGGTGCCGCGCAGGGCTATCACATGACCACCTACGGGTTCATCATCGGCGAGGTCGTCAAGCGGGTGACGGGCATGACCGTCGGCGAGTATCTGCGGCGCGAGGTCGCCGGTCCGATCGGCGCCGAGGTGCACATCGGGGTACCGGCCGACCAGCAGCCCTACCGCTGCACCGACCCGGTGGGCAAGCCGACGATCCGGGAGATGCTGGCGTCGGCCGGCGCCCCGAAACGCCCGACCTCGCTGGACGACCACTCCAAGGCGGGCCTGGCGGTGGCGATGGGATTCGCCCCCGACGACGAGATCGCCACCAACGACTTGACCCTGTGGCGCGAGCTGGAGTTCCCCGGCACCAACGCCCAGGTCTCAGCGCTGGGTATGGCCACGTTCTATAACGCACTGGCGCAGGAGAAGCTGCTGAGCCGTCCCACCATGGACCGGCTGAGGGTGCTGCAGGGCGGCACCGAGACGGATCTGGTGCTGGGCCCCCGGGTCGCCGAGCATGGCTGGGGCCTGGGCTACATGCTCAACGCCGAGGGCGTCAACGGCCCCAACCGGCGGATCTTCGGCCACGGCGGGCTCGGTGGGTCATTCGCGTTCGTCGACCTCGAGCACCGAATCGGCTACGGGTACGTGATGAACCGCTTCGACCACACCCAGGCCAACGCCGACCCGCGCAGCGTTGTGCTGTCCAACGAGATCTACCGCGCGCTCGGCGTGGCGATACCGCCCCGGCGCGAGGGAATCTACGACGACTGACGCCGCCGGGATCAGTGCTGGCCGAACCCGGGCTGGTCGCCCTGGTGCTCGAAATCGCCGGGCCCCCGCTGGTCGCCCTGCCTTTGCTGGTCCCCCGGCCCCCGCTGGTCGCCACCGAAATCGCGACTGTGGTCGTTGCCGTCACGATCGCGGTGATGATCGTCATGGCACTCGTTGTTGTCCCAGTTCATGCCCCACGCCTGGTCCCAGGCTTGCCCCGGGCACCAGTGATACATCGGCATGGGCGCCGGCAGAGCCCGTGCTGGAATTGCGATGCCGACGCCGGCCAGCCCCGCCCCTGCGGCCACCGCGACGGCGGCAACCAATTTGCTGATCGATTTGATTCGGCCATTTATACCCGCGCCGCCGACCCACCAACCCCGCGAAACACGTTCAATCTCATGGGCTTTCGCTGGGAGTCCCCTGTCAGCGCTGCGTCACGACTGACAGGACGGGCACCAGAACAGGTTTCGGCCCTCCAGTTCAGCGGTACGCACCGCGGTCCCGCACACCCGGCACGGATCGCCGGCGCGGCGGTAGACGTAGGTGCGCGGCTTGCCCGGTGCGTAGGCGGGCGCGCCGTGGTCGTCTTCGGGCCGGACCACGACGATGTTGCCGCGACGCAGCCCGACCTTCATCAACGCCACCAGGTCTGCCCAGATCGCGGCGAAGTCCCCCTCGTCGACGTCGGTACCGGGCCGGTACGGATCTATCCGGTGGCGGAACAGCACCTCACTGCGATACACGTTGCCGACACCGGCCAACACCGACTGATCCATCAGAAGCGCCGCAATAGCCTTGCGGGACTTGATGATCCGCTTGAATGCCAGGTCCGGATCGGCGTCGGCGCGCAGCGGGTCGGGCCCGAGGCGGGCGATCACATCGGCGTGCTGTGCCTCGTCGATGACCTCGCAGGCCGCCGGCCCGCGCAGATCGGTGCCGTACTCGGCGCCGATCATCCGCATCCGCACCTGGCCGACCGGTTCGGGCACTGCGCCGTCGCGCACGTCGAACTCGCTGAACTGGCCATAGATACCCAGGTGCACGCGCACGATCGCGCCGCCCGCGTAATGGTGGAACAGGTGCTTGCCCCAGGCTTCGGCGCGGGTCAGCGAGTGCCCGTCGACCGCGGCGGCGCCGGCGTCGAAACGACCCTGCGGACTGGACACCCGAACCAGGGCACCGGCGAAGCGGCGCTGATGCAACCGGGCCAGCCGGTGCAGGATGTGCCCCTCGGGCATGTCAGATCGGGTCAGGCGGGAGCGCCGGGAACCGGCGGCGCCTGGTGGTCGGCCTCGTAGGCGGACAGGATGTCGATACGCCGTTGGTGGCGTTCGGCATTCGACCACGGGGTGCTCACGAATGCGTCGACGATCGCGAGTGCCTCGGCAGTCGAATGCATCCGGCCGCCGATGCCGATCAGCTGGGCGTTGTTGTGCTCGCGGGCCAGCTGCGCGGTCTCGGTGCTCCACGCCAGCGCGCACCGCGCGCCCGGCACCTTGTTCGCCGCGATCTGCTCACCGTTACCGGAGCCGCCGATCACGATTCCGAGACTGCCCGGGTCGGCCACCGTTGCCGCTGCCGCGGCGATGCAGAACGCCGGGTAGTCGTCGTCGGCGTCGTAGCTGAAGGCCCCACAGTCGATCGGCTCGTGGCCGGCCTTGGTGAGGTGGGAAAGGATCTGTTCTTTGAGTTCGTAGCCGGCGTGGTCGCAGCCGAGGTAGACGCGCATGGCCGTCATTGTGTCAGACCCCGCCGGCCGCCCCTCCCGCGAGCGTGCACCAGCGTCCACCCCCAACTGGCCCAATGGCGGACCGGAGTGCACGGTCGCGGGGAGTGGGGTCAGTCGAACTGCGGCGCTTCACCCCGGGTGCGCTTGAGCTCCCAGAAGTGCGGGTAGGACGCGAACGTCACCGAGGCGTCCCACAGCTTTCCGGCCTGCTCGCCGCGCGGGATCCGGGAGAGCACCGGGCCGAAGAACGCCACCCCGTTGACGTGGATGGTCGGGGTGCCGACGTCCTTGCCGACCGCGTCCATGCCGGCGTGGTGAGACTTGCGCAGCGCCTCGTCGTAGACGTCGGTGGTGGCCGCATCCGCCAACTCGGCCGGCAGCCCCACCTCCGCCAGTGCGCCGGCGATGACGTCGGGGAAATCCTTGTTGTTCTGGTTGTGGATCCGGGTTCCCATCGCGGCGTAGAGCGGGCGCAGGATCTCATTGCCGCGCTGCTGTTCGGCGGCGATCGCCACCCGAACCGGGCCCATCGCCTGCTTGAGGCCCTCGCGGTACTCCGCGGAGATGTCATCGCGGCCCTCGTTGAGCACGGCCAGGCTCATCACGTGGAAGGTGACGTCGATGTCGCGGACCTTCTCGACCTCCAGGATCCACCGCGAGGTGATCCAGCACCACGGGCACAGTGGGTCAAACCAGAACTCGGCGTTCGATCTCACGGTCACAGGCGATCCTCTCGGAAATTGGCGGGTTCTTACAGGCTCAGGGCGAGCAGCGCGACCGCGAGGGCCGGAAACACACCCTGCACGGCGGCGGCGCGGGCCTTGGCGGGAGACGAAGCAATCAGAACCAGTCCCGCGGCCAGCATCGAACCCGCGCCGGCGAACACCAGCGCCGCTCCGACACTCGTGCAGCCCTGTGCCACCGCGGCGACACCGAGCCCCGTCACCACCGCCAGGAACAGGTTGTAGAAACCCTGGTTGAAGGCCAACAACTTGGTGGTCTCCGCTTCCTCGGCGGTGGTCCCGAACACTGCTCGGGTGCGCGGAGCGGTCCACTGCAGCGACTCCAGCACGAAGATGTAGACATGCACCGCCGCGGCCAGCGCGGCGAAAACCAAAGCTGCGATGCGCATGGGGACCATTAAAGCCCGGTCTGGCGGCCACCGACACCCCACGCCGTCTACTGTTGGCGGGCGTGGCACTCCCTAACCTCACCCGCGACCAGGCCGCCGAACGAGCCGCGCTGATCACCGTCGACAACTACCGGGTCGCGCTTGACCTGACCGACGGCGAGCAGACGTTCCGCTCGACGACCACCGTCACTTTCGACGCCCTGCCCGGCGCCGACACCGTCATCGACATCGCCGCCCAGTCCGTTCGCAGCGCCACCCTCAACGGCCGCGCACTGGACGTCTCGGGCTACGACGAGTCGGTCGGCATCGCACTGACCGGACTGGCCGAGCACAACACCGTCGAGGTCGATGCGGACTGCCTCTACTCCAACACCGGCGAGGGCCTGCATCGCTTCGTCGACCCCGTCGATGACGAGGTGTACCTCTACTCGCAGTTCGAAACCGCTGACGCCAAGCGGATGTTCGCCTGTTTCGACCAGCCTAACCTGAAAGCCACCTTCGACATCACCGTCACCGCACCGGCGCACTGGCAGGTGGTCTCCAACAGCGCCACGGCCTCGATCGACGACGGCGTGCACACGTTCGCCACCACCGCGAAGATGAGCACCTACCTGGTGGCGCTGATCGCCGGGCCCTACGCCAAATGGACCGACGTCTACCGTGACAGCCACGGTGAGATTCCGCTGGGCCTTTACTGCCGGGCCTCGCTGGCCGACCACATGGACGCCGAGCGACTGTTCACCGAGACCAAGCAGGGATTCGGCTTCTACCACCAGAACTTCGGTATCCCCTACGCATTCGGCAAGTACGACCAGCTGTTCGTACCGGAGTTCAACGCCGGAGCAATGGAGAATGCCGGTGCCGTAACGTTTTTGGAGGACTACGTCTTCCGCAGCAAGGTCACCAGGGCGTCCTATGAGCGCCGCGCCGAAACGGTGCTGCACGAGATGGCGCACATGTGGTTCGGCGACCTGGTCACCATGCGCTGGTGGGACGACCTGTGGCTCAACGAGTCGTTCGCCACGTTTGCCTCGGTGCTGTGCCAGAGCGAGGCCACCGAATACACCAGTGCCTGGACGACTTTCGCCAACGCGGAGAAGTCGTGGGCCTACCGCCAGGACCAACTGCCCTCGACGCACCCGATCGCCGCGGACATCCCCGACCTGGCCGCGGTGGAGGTCAACTTCGACGGGATCACCTACGCCAAGGGCGCATCGGTGCTCAAGCAGCTGGTGGCCTACGTCGGCCTGGATCACTTCCTGGCCGGCCTGCGCGACTATTTCGCGACGCACGCCTTCGGCAACGCCACCTTCGACGACCTGCTGGCGGCACTGGAGAAGGCGTCCGGCCGAGACCTGTCCGACTGGGGTGCGCAGTGGCTCAAGACCACCGGATTGAACACCCTGCGGGCGAACTTCGATCTCGACGACGCCGGGCGCTTCACCCGGTTCGCCGTCACCCAGGACGGCGCCGCCCCGGGGGCCGGCGAGACCCGGGTGCACCGGCTGGCCATCGGCATCTACGACGACGACCCCACCGGCTCCGGCCGGCTGGTGCGGGTGCATCGCGAAGAACTCGACATCGAGGGACCAGCTACGGCCGTGCCTGGCCTGGTGGGGGTTTCGCGCGGCAAGCTGATCCTGGTAAACGATGACGACCTGACCTACTGCGCCCTGCGCCTGGATGCGGAGTCGCTGGCCAGTGCGCTGGACCGGATCGCCGATATCGCCGAGCCGTTGCCGCGCACCCTGGTGTGGTCGGCGGCCTGGGAGATGACCCGCGAGGCCGAGATGCGTGCCCGGGACTTCCTGGCGCTGGTGCAGCGCGGGATCGGCGCCGAGACCGAAGTCGGCGTCGCCTCGCGGTTGCTGCTGCAGGCGCAGACCGCGCTGGGGTTCTATGCCGAACCGGGATGGGCGGCCGAGCATGGCTGGCCGGCATTCGCCGACCGTCTGCTGGAGTTGGCCCGCGCAGCCGAGGCCGGGTCCGATCACCAGCTGGCCTTCGTCAATGCGCTGTGCACCTCGGTGCTCGCCGAGCGGCACACCGCGGTGTTGGCGGAACTGTTGAACGCCGTTCCCGCCGCTCAAGGTCTGGACGGGTTGTCGATCGACACCGACCTGCGCTGGCGGATCGTGGTGGCACTGGCCCGCGGCGGTGTGGCCGACGAGGAGCTGATCGCCGCCGAGGTCCGGCGCGACCCGACCGCAACCGGTCAGCGTCAGGGGGCCCAGGCCGCGGCGGCCCGCCCGCAACCGGAGGTCAAGAAGGCGGCGTGGCAGCAGGTGATCGAGGACGACACGCTGGCCAACATCACCGGGCGGGCGATCATCGCCGGAATTGTGCAGCCCGGGCAGGGTGAGCTGCTGGCGCCGTTCACCGCGCGCTACTTCGAGGCGATCAACGGGGTGTGGCAGCGCCGCTCCAGCGAGGTGGCGCAGACCGTGGTGGTGGGCCTGTACCCGGGGTGGGACGTCAGCGAAGCCGGGTTGGACGCGGCGGAGAAGTTCCTGTCCGACCCGGAGTTGCCGCCGGCGCTGCGACGCCTGGTGACGGAGGGCCGGGCCGGTGTCGAGCGGTCACTGCGGGCGCGGAACTTCGATGCCGCTGGGGTGGATACCGCCTGATCAGCGGTATCCCCCGTCGGACAACCCGGCCTGCTTCTCGAATCGGTTGGTACCGCCGAAGATCCGCACCCTGGTCTCTTCGGCCAGATAGCGTGCGGGCAGTTGCACCGGACCGAATTCGGCCCACTGCTGGGCGTGGATCTCCTCGTGGTGCAGCAACCGGTCCAGGCCCGGGCCACCCGCATGAGCCCGTCCCGTTTCGATGATCGCTCGCAGCCGACCGGCCGGGTCGTCGACCTGATTCATGCTGACCATGAACAGATCACCCCAGGTGGTGCCACCGCGTCGGCTGAAGTGGGAGTGAATACGGTTGCCGCCCAAGCCCATCAGCATCCCGTTCGGGGTGGTCACCAGCCGACCGCCGGAGTCGCAGACCCGACGAATCGCCGCATAGCTCCAGCGGTTCGACCACTGCCGGTCGATGATCCGGTGCATCTCGGCGGCACCGTAGGGTGTCGCGGCAAAATCGCAGCGGGTTCCGCCGTAGCCGGTGCCGGCGTTGAGGATGTAGGTCAGCAGGGTCGCACGCCGGGCGTCGTCGGGCCGGGTGTCGCAACCGATAGCGAAGTAGCTCTTGCCATCCGGATCGGCGATCTGCTCCATCGCATCGAGAATGCCGAAGCTGTCGCGGGTGATGCGTTGGCTGCGGACGATGTCGGCCAACGCCTGCGGGGCGACCGCCTGTCGGTCGATGTTGGCCAGCCAGGCGCGGTGTGACCGGGGGACGAGCACAACGACCACCGGCAAGCGGGGCTGCTAGGGCCGGGAGATCCCGGCGCTGATCAGCTGCACCGCGCTGATCAAACCTTCGACGAGCCGGCCTTCGGTGAACGCCGCGGTGGCCGCGGCCACACCCTGCGGTGCCGCCGCGGGGGCGATCCGATCGGCCACGCCGGCGCCGTAGGCCACCTCGATGAGCCGCTGGTCTGGTGAGACCGCGATCAGCACGGCATCGTTGGGGGTGGGCACCTTGGCCAGGATCTCAGCCGCCCGGGCAGCGCTGTCGGCACCGAGGTCACCGATGTAGGTGGCGAACCGGGCCTTGGCCGCCCGTGAACCGTCGGACAGCGCGTTGTCGAGCGCCACCAGGTCCTTGGTCGGGAACGGGTAGTGCAGTGACAGCTCACCGGGCTCGGTGACTCCCGAGACCCGGCCGCTGTAGGTGATCGCCGAGCCGTACGGCAGGTCCGCCGGATCGATGGTCGCGACCTCACCAGTTGCCACTGGTTCCACCTCCCAGGCTGAACTCGGCTGCGCCGTGACCGTGCCCGCCGACGCGCTCGTCGGTGGCCGCCCACAGGATCGGCGGATGCGTCCAGCCGTCGGCCATCCGGTAGGTGGCCGCGCGCGGCGATTTGTAGGACAGCACCCGCGCCGCCAGCAGCGACACCAGCAAGGCCGGAATGGCGATGAAGTAGCCGAGGAATTCCAACACGCTCACGCCGTAGACCGTATCCCACCGCTGATCGATCGGTGCGAGAACCCGGGCCGAGTTCGCGACGACACCCGACTATGGTCAGCGTCATGGTGCTGGCGGCGGCAGTTCAGTTGGAGGCCGTGCTCGGCGATGTCGCCACCAACCTGGCCTCCTGCGAACGGCTCGGAGGCGAGGCGGGCCGGGCCGGTGCACGCATCATCGCGTTGCCGGAGTTCTTCACCACCGGGATCGGGTTCGCCGAGTCGCTGGCCACCGCGGCCCTGCCGCCGGACGGTGCGGCCACCGACCTGCTGACCTCGTTGGCCAGACGGCACCGCGCGCTGGTCGGCGGGTCGTTTCTGTGCCGTGACGCCGACGGCCATGTCCGCAACGCCTATCTGCTGGCCGGTCCCACCGGCGTGGTGGGCCGGCACGACAAGGACCTGCCCACGATGTGGGAGAACGCGTTCTACACCTGCGGCGACGACGACGGTGTGCTCAGCGCGGGCGAGCACACGGTGGGTGCGGCGGTGTGCTGGGAATTGATGCGCACCCAGACCGTACGACGGCTGCGCGGCCGGGTGGATCTGGTGATGACGGGCTCGGGTTGGTGGTCGATTCCGCGCTGGCGTCCGCACCGACTCTTCGATCGCCTCGAACGCACCAACGCCCGCACCGCCCGATGGTCGGCGGCATCGTTCGCCCAATACGTGGGCGCACCCGTGGTGCATGCCGCTCACGCCGGTGATCTGACCTGCGCCATGCCTTGGCTGCCCGTGCGCTACCGCGGCCATTTCGAGGGGGCCACCCTGATCGCCGCCGCGGACGGCACGGTCGTCGCCGAACGTGGCGTCAACGAGGGCGAGGGCGTAGTGCTCGGTGAGATCACCCTGGAGCGCCGACCGCCTGCGCTGGACCCGCCGGCCGGCTTCTGGCTGCATCGTCGGGGGATGTTGCCCGCCGCGGTATGGCACTACCAGCGCTGGCACGGGCGACGCTGGTATCGGCGCCACGTGGCGCCTCAGGCCGCCCCTTCGCCCAGGTAGCGCATCCACACCGGGTCCAGGTCGTGGATCACCGCCAGCAGTCGCCAGTGCTGTCCTTTCGGTGAGGTGGGCACCAGGCTCAACGTCCAGCCGAGTTCGGTCAGCAGGCGATCCGCCTTGCGGTGGTTGCAGGCCGAGCAGGCGGCCACGCAGTTCTCCCAGGAGTGGTCCCCGCCCCGGCTGCGCGGCACCACGTGGTCGACGGTGTCGGCCTTGCCGCCGCAGTAGGCGCAGCAGTGCCGGTCACGGTGCATCAGCGCGGCCCGGGTCAGCGGGATGCGCGCGCGGTAGGGCACCCGGACATAAGACCGCAGCCGGATCACCGACGGCACCGGCACCGTGCGGGTGGCCGAGTGGATGGCGGGCCCCGACGGGTCGTCGTGCACCATGTCGGCCTTACCGCAGATGAGCATGACGACGGCGCGCCGCAGCGACAGCGCGGTCAGCGGTTCGTAGGTGGAGTTGAGCAGCAGAACCCGGCGTCTGTTCCAGATCGACGCGGCGGCATCGTCGTCGGGCAACGAATGGGCGACCGAGTGCAGGCATGGGGCGGCGGCAAGCCCGGTCAGGCTCGCCGCGGGGGCACCGGTCTTGCGGTGGCCCCGACGCTTCATCGCCGGCTTAAGTGCTGCACCATAGATCCTCCGCCGACCAGTTCACCATGATTCGGCACTGGTCGCACGCCCATTTGCCGTGTGTTCACACCGCGGGTGGCGGCACCATCCCACAGATGGCCCACAATGGGGGGCGATGCAGCCGATAGAAGAACTCTCCTTTTACGACGCCGTCGGTGGTGCGGACACCTTCCACGCGATCGTGTCGCGGTTCTATCAACTGGTGGCCCAGGACGCGATTCTGCGGCCGATGTACCCCGACGACGACATGGACGGCGCCGAGGATCGGCTGCGGATGTTCCTCGAGCAGTACTGGGGCGGCCCGCGCACCTACAGCGATCTCCGTGGCCATCCGCGGCTCCGAATGCGGCACATTCCCTTCCGGATCGGCCCGCTGCAACGCGACGCGTGGCTGCGCTGCATGGTGACCGCGGTCGGCGAGGTCGACCGCGAGACCCTCGACGACGCGCACCGCGCCGAGCTGCTGGACTACCTGCACACGGTGGCGGACTTTCTGGTCAACGCGCCGATCTGATGGGCACCGGCGACCGTATCCCGTGGTGGGAAGGCTGCGTGTTCTACCAGGTCTATCCCCGCTCGTTCGCCGACAGCACCGGCGACGGGGTGGGTGATCTGGACGGGGTGACCGCGCACCTGGACTACCTGCGCGAGCTGGGCGTCGACGCGCTCTGGCTCAACCCGGTGATGGTGTCGCCGATGACCGACCACGGTTACGACGTCGCCGACCCTCGCGACATCGATCCGCTGTTCGGGGACCTGGCGGCGCTGGACCGCTTGGTCGCGGCCGCCCATGAGCGCGGACTCAAACTGACCATGGACCTGGTGCCCAACCACACCAGTTCGGCGCATCCGTGGTTCGTCGAGGCGCTGGCAGCCAAGCCGGGCAGTCCCGCCCGAGACCGCTACTTCTTCCGCGATGGCCGCGGACCGGACGGGGAGCAGGCGCCCAACAACTGGATATCGGTGTTCGGCGGGCCGGCCTGGACCCGGGTGCCCGACGGTCAGTGGTATCTGCACCTGTTCGACGTCCAGCAACCGGACCTGAACTGGGACAACCCCGAGGTGCTGGCGGACTTCGAGAAGACCCTGCGGTTCTGGCTGGACCGCGGGGTGGACGGCTTCCGCATCGACGTCTCGCACGGCATGGCCAAGCCGCCCGGCCTGCCGGACATGCCCGTCACCGACATCAAGCTGCTCACCCATCAGGATGACGACCCGCGGTTCAACCGGCCCGGCGTCCATGCGATCCACCGCGCGATCCGCCGGGTGATCGACGACTATCCGGGCGCGGTGAGTGTCGGTGAGGTCTGGGTGCATGACAACGCCCAGTTCGCCGCCTACCTGCGGCCCGACGAGCTGCACCTGGCCTTCAATTTCCGGCTGCTGCAGGCCGACTTCGACGCCGGCGAGATCCGCGACGCGATCGATAACTCGCTGGCCGCCGTCGCCTCGGTCGACGCCAACCCCACCTGGGCGCTGGAGAACCACGACGTGCAGCGGTCGGTCACCCGGTACGGCGACGGCGCGGTCGGCCCGGCCCGGGCGCGGGCGATGGCACTGGTCCTGCTGGCGCTGCCGGGCACGGTGTTCGTCTACAACGGCCAGGAGTTGGGGCTGCCGGAGGTCGAGTTGCCCGACGCCGCGCTGCAGGACCCGGTCTGGGAGCGCTCCGGGCACACCGAACGCGGGCGCGACGGCTGCCGGGTGCCGCTGCCGTGGGCAGGCGACACACCGCCGTTCGGCTTCTCCGAGCAGGCCGAGACGTGGCTGCCCATGCCGTCTGATTGGGTGTCGCTGACCGTTCAGCGCCAGCTCGACGACGCCGAATCGACGTTGTCGCTGTACCGGCGGGCACTCCAAATCCGCCGGGAGCAGGCGGGATTCGATGCCGGGCTGCAGTGGTTGCCGGCACCGGAGGGCGCCGTGGTGTTCCGGCGCGGCACCCTGGTCTGCGTGCTCAACACCGGTTCGCAGCCGGTGGCGCTGCCCGACGGCGAGCTGCTGCTCATCAGCGGGCCGCTGTCCGGCGCCGAGTTGGCACCGAACACCGCCGCCTGGCTGATCTGAACAGCCGGGTCACCTCAGAGTCGACTACGGGCCCCTGGACCACTTGCGGCACTGGCGAATTCGGCGACCAGATCTGCCAGCCGGTCCGGTTGATCGATCATCGAATAGGTTCGCGCGCCCTCGATGAGTTCGAACCGCGCGTCGGGCAAGGTCTTGGCCACTCGCCTGCCGTCTTCGACCGGAAAGAACAGATCGTCGGCGGACCAGGCGACAAGGGCCGGTTTGGTGAACCCGGACAGTCGCGCCCCGGCATCGAGGGAGGTCTGCTGGTTGAGCGACTTGGTGAGGTGACGGAGGTCCTCGGCGACCGCCGCGTCGCGCAGGGCGGGTTTGACCCATTCGCGCACCAGGTCATGGATGTCGCGGTGCGCCAGCTTCCCGTAGGCGTAGTGCCGAAACGCGCGCAGCCGCATCGGCTGTAGCGCAACCCGAAAGGTGAACGCGGTCTTGGCGGCCACGATGAACGGATTGATGATGGGCGGCGGGAAATGCTCGAAGGCGTCACAGCTGGTCAACACCAACGCCCCGAGCCGGTCCGGGTGGTCGACTGCGACCAGTTGGCTGACCAGGCCCCCGGTGTCGTTGCCCACCAACACCACGTCCTCGAGGCCGAGCGCACCCATGAACGCGTCGACCATCGCGGCGATCCCCGGCAAGGTCCTGTCCGCGCCGGCCCGCAGCGCCTGCGGATGCGCGCCCAGCGGCCAGTTCGGGGCGATACAGCGCAGATTCTGCTTCGCCAGGCGTGCGCTCAGCGGCCCCCACAGCGAGGCGCCCATGGCGTAGCCGTGGACGAACAACACCGGGCGCCCGTCCTGCGGGCCCGCGGTGTCGTAGTGAATGGTTCCGGCGTCAATGTCAACGGTGGGCATGGGAAGCTCCTAACATAGTTACGTGCAACCTGCCGATAACTTACCGACAGCCTGTACGGAAATCAAGCGTCGGACGCAGGCCGAGCGCTCGGCCGCCACTCGCGCTGCGCTGACCAGCGCTGCCCGCACGTTGTGGGGGGCGCGCGGGTATGCCGCCGTGGGCACGCCCGAGATCGCCGAGGCCGCCGGCGTGACCCGCGGCGCGATGTATCACCAGTTCCCGGACAAGGCGGCGCTGTTCCTGGCGGTCGTGGAGGCCGTCGAGGCGGACATCATGGCGCGCCTTGCCGATGCGGTGGCCGCCTCCGCTGCTACCACTCCCGCCGCCGCGTTGCGGTCGGCGGCGGACAGCTGGCTGGTAGTGGCCGACGACCCCGAGGTACGCCAGATCATCCTGCTCGACGCCCCGAATGTCCTGGGCTGGGACGGCTTTCGCGATGTGGCACAGCGTTACAGCCTGGGCATGACCGAGCAACTGCTCAGCGAGGCGATGAAAGCCGGGCAACTCCCCGAACAGCCGGTCCGCGCGCTGGCACACGTACTGATCGGCGCACTGGACGAGGCCGCGATGCTGATCGCGACAGCCGACGACCCCGAGCAGACGCGCGCCGAGGTGAGCAACGTGGTGCACCGCCTGCTCGACGCCATGCTGACCAACGGTTGACCCCGCTACCTCGGCCCGTTCGCCGCAGCCTCCAGAGCCGCCGCCACCGCCTCGAACTCAGCAAGGGCAGCGGTCAAGTCTTCGACGATCTCGCGGGCGATGATCTCGGGTGCCGGCAGGTTGTCGGTGTCCTCCAGTGAATCATCGCGCAGCCAGGTGATGTCGAGGTTCACCTTGTCGCGGGCGATCACCTCGTCGTAGCTGAACGCCTTCCACCGCTCCGACTCGACACGTTCGTCGCGTGGCTTGCCACTGAGATAGAGATCGACGAACTCGTCGAGGTGCTGGCGGCGCAACGGGTTCTGCTTGAGCGTGAAATGCTGGTTGGTACGCAAGTCGTACACCCAGAGTTTGGTGGTCCAGGGCTGTTCGGAGGCGGGCTTCTTGTCGAAGAACAGCACATTGGCCTTGACGCCCTGGGCGTAGAAGATCCCGGTGGGCAGACGCAGCATCGTATGAAGATCGAAGTCGGCCAACAATTTCCGCCGCAATGTCTCCCCCGCACCGCCCTCGAACAACACATTGTCAGGTAGGACGACGGCGGCGCGGCCGTTGATGTCCAGGATCGTCATGATGTGCTGCAAGAAGTTCAGCTGCTTGTTGCTGGTGGTGACGACGAAATCCTGCCGCTCGATCTCGATGTCCTCGCGGACCTCGCGGCCGTCAGCACCGACCATCGTCAGCGAGGACTTGCGGCCAAAGGGCGGGTTGGACAACACCACTGACCAACGCTGACCGGGGTCGGCGACCAGGGCATCTCGCACGTCGATCAGTGAGTCGCCGTCGGCGGTGCCGATGCCGTGCAGCAGCAGGTTCATCGCGGCCAGCCGAGCCGTGCCGTCGACCAGCTCGTAGCCGGAGACGAAGTCGTCACGCAGATGCTTGCGCTGCGGCGGGGTGAGGTTGTCGGCATCGCTCGCGGCGTGTTCGTGGGCGACCAGCAGAAAACCGCCGGTGCCGCAGGCCGGGTCCACGACCGTGTCGGTGGCCGTGGGGTCAATCACGTCGACGATCGCCCGGATCAGATCGCGCGGGGTGAAATATTGACCGGCTCCGGAGCCCTTGTCGGAGGCGCCTTTGGCCAGCAGCGACTCGTAGGCGTCGCCTTTGAGGTCGGTTCCCGACGCTGACCAGTTCTCTTTGTCGATCAGATCGACGATCAGCCGTTTGAGCTTTGCCGGGTCTTGAATCCTGTTCTGCGCCTTGCGGAAGATGGTGCCCAGCGTGCCGGGCTGCTGGGCGAGAGCGACCAGGATCTCGGTGTATTTGACCTCAAGTCTGGTGCCCTCGGCGTCCAGGAGCGTCTGCCACGAGTACTCGCTGGGAACGATCTGCTGCGGGTTGAGCTTTCGGGTGGCCCGCTCGTGCGCCATCTTCAAAAACAACAGGTACGTGAGCTGCTCGGTGTACTCGATGACGCCGACGCCGTCATCGCGCAGCACATTGCAGTAGGACCAGAGCTTGTCGACAAGACGACGCGAATCAGACGCTGTTGTAACCCTGACATCATCATTGTCGGTCGCCATATGGCCGCCTCTTCCTAGAATGTGCTGCTTGCAACGCCAGTCGTCACTGACGTGCGGCCGGCGAGGGCATCGGGGACGCGTGAGTTGCTCTGAACCCACACAACTGCGGCAGGCGAAATCGCACTCAAGACGCTCATGAGTCGATCGTGATCTGCAGCGAGGTCCCTGCCAAAGATCGGCTCATGGTGGGCGATCCGATTGCGCAGCTTGCGCAGACTCTCCTGCTGGCGATGCAGCTCACGGCGCGGGCCCGTCAGGCACGGAAATGCCTGGCTCAGCGCGGGTACCCACAGTCGTTGGTGATAGCGGTTGGCGAGTAAACCCGTCCAGAAGCCGAAGCTGAGCTCGGCGACCACATGCCCGGGCAGCATCCTGTCACCTTTCGCCCGTCGCGCCGTCGAAATCGCGTCCGCGATGCGCTGCTGCTCAAACGGATGCAAACGAAGTCCTCCGGTCCACCAGTCCTCCCGCCCGGCAAGTCGCGCCAGTTGGCTGTGGATGACATTGCGCACCGCGACTTCGAGCACATTGAACCCGCCCCAGAACGCCGACGCCACTGCCACGTTCCAGGCGTACAACCGCAAGGCCCTTTCCTGGTTACCTCCGCATGCATCGATATACGTCGCAAGCCGACCCGCGCTCAGTAGCCTGCTCAACTCAGTGATATCGACGGACGCTGGCGCGGCCCCATCGGCGAGGGTATCCTGATTACGGTAAGCCCCGGACGAGGCCGCTCCCGCGGTCGCCGCGCCGGGGCAATTCTTTTGCTCCGGTACCTCGCCATGTACCTGCGGACCGTCCACGCTGTTTTGCCCTCGTCGTCGAACTGCACCCCGTTTGCACATGGTGGCAGTCGCCTCCGACAGGTCGGTGCCGCTGCCCAACGCTGCCGGCACTACTCGACCCCCCGGCTCTCCCACGCGCCGAAGGTCCCTTCCGACGAGATCCACTCGCGCCGGCCGTTGCAGGACCGGCCCAGCGCGACGGCACCGGCGGTCGATGGGGAGGTGAACACGACGCTACGGGTGATCCGGCCGATCGCACCGTCGACCGCGATGGCGCCGTTGGCGATGAGTTGCTCGTGCTGAGCCCGATAGGAGGCGTAGGCCTTCATGGTGCTGTCGGCTTTGCCGACGCCGTGCCAGGCCCCGACGACGAGCGAACCCGGCAGCACGGTGAACTCCCCGTCGATCTGCTGGGCTTGCGCATCGACGCCGAGCTTGGCGTGCCGGAGCCGGAAGATCGGTGATTCGGCCGCTGGGGAAGCCGCGGGCGCCACGGGTTTGGCCACCGGAACCCGGATGGCGTTGACGCCGAGCACCGGCAGCACGATCTGCAGCTGGGACACGAAATAGTCCATATCCGAGGCGTCCGCCTCGGGCAGCGCCGGGAGCGCGGGAGCGGTGCCGTTCTCCAGCGTGACCCGGCCGGCGCGTGTCGCCAACGCGATCAGCCGAGACTCCAAGTAACGGCCGTGGGCCTTGGTCAGGTTGGCGTCCTTGGACGTGATGACCACCACCCGGTCCCAGAAATCTTTCTCCCGCTGGTGATAGCGCAGCCGTTCGGCGACGATGTCGGCTTCCCCGATATAGCAGCGGGTGTTGCCGACGGCCGCCTCGTCATCACCCAGCAGGATGTAGGCCCCGGTGCGTTGGGCTTCGTCACGCTTGAGCAGATCCGCCAGGTCCGAACGGCTGCCAGAGAGCACATGGCCGGTCCAGTTGGTGATCTCCGCCGTGGTCAATCCGCCGGGTGTGCCGTCGACGAGGAACAGCTTGATCTGCTTGCCGCTCATGCGTTGATCGTCTCGTCAATCGCTGACAGGTCAAAGGGTGAGCCTGTCAGGCGGCCGGAGAAGGCTGCGGCGAGGAGGGAACTCCGCAGATTCAGGCCCCGGGCATGCGCAGCGTCCAACGAACGTTTCAAACGCTCACGCGCAGTATCGATCTCAAGCATCCTAGCCAGCAGTTGCTCCTGTACACGCGCACCCGGCACGGGGATCTGAATGGCACGCACCAGGGACAAGTTGAGATTCGGTTGGACTCCGCCGGCAGCCATTCGCCGCAGTCCGACATAGTTAGCGTCAAGCACCAGACGTATCCATGGCCGAAGCTCGGGCTCTTGAACTATCACTGCAGCGCAAGCCTGGTTCGTTGTTGCCGCAATCGCTAGGTGCGCAGCGGTGCCTCGCGTACGCCCTTCGCCATACATCGCAACCAAGATGGAACCGGCCGGAAAGAGCTTAAGGCTGGTCTCCGCTAAAGCACGCTCAGTGACGAATTGCGACGCCTCGGTGATATGGCCTTGATGAAGATCGCCACTGGTGATCCAAGGTATTGTGCCGTTGTCGTAAAAGGCCTTGTTGCTCTTGAGCGGTGTCGCCCCAGTTGCTACCCGGCCAAGATTGCCGAGTTCCATGATCCGACAGTCAGCAGCGGACTCAGCCTCGGATACACACTCAGCGAGTGCTGCACCACGCAGCACGTCGAGGCGCTTGATCGATCTAGCGATTCCAATCCCGGCCACATCGAGACGCGACAAGTGGTCTTCGAGGAGGTCGACGATGCGGTGTTGTTCGTCGAGCGGCGGGAACAGGATCTGAATCGTGCGCAAAGCTGACTGCGATATATTGCGCATTGAATCTTTTGTACCAGTGGCTAATTCGCGAATCTGACTGCGAACCGCGGGTGCTTGTAGCGTGTACCAGAGCCACTCCGGGTGAACGCTGGACTTGGGCGTCAGTCGAAGGCTCTTGTCGCTCAGAAGTAGCTTCGGGCGAACAGCGGGGACAAGGACGCTGGCTCCCACATATTCGGCTGTGTTGGCCCGACTTACAAGTAGATCACCTTCGCGAATCTCAAACCTCGGGTCTGCAAGCTCGGCCGGTACGGCCTTGTTCTCCTCTGGTTTGAACTTGCCCCACGTCATCGCACTTACCTTGATGATGCCCCAATGCCCTTCTTCCGCAGGCGCGTTTGAAGCGCCAAACGATTTGCCTGCGGTGATATCCTCAATGAGATCCCCGAGCTGCACCAACGGCCACCTCACGCCGTCAGCTCCGCATTCAACTCGTCAACCAACTCTCCCGCCCGCTCCCCCAAATCCCTTATCGCCCCGTCGGTTCCGCCGCGCTCGCTGAACGGTGCGTCGTCGAGATCCTCGACGCGGATGCCCGCGGAGCTGGCGATCACCGCCACCATCCGGTCCAGCCACCAGCGTTCGGCGGCGCTGAACTCCACACCCGCCTGTTGCTGCTGGGCCAGCCAGCCCGCGTACCTCTCGCGCACCCGCTCACCGTAGGGAACCAGTTCGTCGTCGACGCCGACGGTGTACCGGATCAACGACACCAGGTCGGTGAGGGTATGGGTCGCGCAGGTGTGCACCTTGGCTGCGTCGACCGCCGCGTAGGCATCCCAGAGGATTTCGGGCGTCCAGTTGTGCGGCGGGCGCGCGATCCGGACCGCCAGTCCCTGGATGTGCGCGAAGTCGATGCGCTGCTGACCGGCCTCGTAACCGAGCTGAATCGCGGTGATCTCGTCGCGGTGCTCATCGAGGTACGCCTGCCAGGATTCCACGATCGAGCGGGCCCGCTCGGTGTCGACCACCCCGCCGGCCTCCAGGAGCTCGTCGCTGCTGACTTCATCGATCACCCGATCATGGGCACGGCGCAGCTCCAGAATCCGGTTGCGCAGCTCCGGGTTTGACGCAATGGGTTGAACGGCCCGCTCGATGACCTCCGCTGAGGTCGTCGCCGGATCAACCGCGCCGACCAGGGACCGCACGATGTCACGCACAGACCGCCCGGCAACGTCGTCGAGCTCGTGGCGTTCCTCATCGGTGAGGTCGAGTTCGAGCTTCGCCAGCCGCGACGCCAGCGTGGCCGCCTCGTCCTCGGTCAGGGTCAGCGCGGCGGCCTTGTCCAGCAGCTTCTTCAGGCTCACCGATTTCTGCCGGTTCAACGGCGGCTCGACAAACGGATGCTCAGTGACCCCGACCGCGTCGACGATGACGAATCGGGTCTTGTTGTCGGCATCGGGAGTGACCGACCGAAAGTCGGCGGAGGCGATGGTGCGCGCCCCACGACCTTTCATCTGCTCGAAGTACTGGGCGGAGCGCACATCGCGCATGAAGAACACGCATTCCAGCGGTTTGACGTCGGTACCGGTGGCGATCATGTCGACGGTGACCGCGATCCGCAGGGCCGGGCTGGTGCGCAACGCCTGGAGTTGTTCTTTGGGATTGCGGGCGTTGTAGGTGATCTTGGCGGCGAAGTCGTTGCCCTTGCCGAACACCTGCCGGACCTGGGTGACGATCTCCTCGGCATGGTTGTCGTCCTTGGCGAAGATGAGCGTCTTGGGCACGGTGGAGCGCCCCGGGAAGATCTCGGTGAACAACCGGTCCCGGAAGGTCTCCAACACGGTGCGGATCTGATCGGGGGTGGTGACATTGCGGTCGAGGTCGGTCGTGCCGTATTCCAGGTCCTCATCAAGGGTTTCGAGGCGCTGCACACGGGTGCGGCGATCGACTTTCGGCACGATGGTTCCGGCGTCGATCCGGCTACCTTGCTCGCTGATCTTGGTGCGGATGCGGTAGATGTCGAAGTCGACGTTGACACCGTCTGCCACCGACTCCGGATAGGTGTACTCCGAGACCAGGTTCTGCCGGAAGAACCCGAAGGTCTGCTTGCCCGGGGTGGCGGTCAGCCCGACGATGTGGGCGTCGAAATACTCCAAAACCCCGCGCCACACTCCGTAGATGCTGCGATGGGCCTCGTCCACAATGACCAGGTCGAACGTTTCCGGGGGAAGGGCGGCGCTGTAGGCGACGGTCACCGGGACGTCCGGGGTGAACTCGTCGAGGCCGGGATCGTCGGCGTCGCTGACTTCACCCTCATTCAGGAACTTGTAGACCCGCTGGATCGTCGAGATCGACACCTTGGTCGACCCCAGCAGCCCCGCACTGGACAGTTTGGCGACGTTGTAGAGCTCGGTGAATCGGCGTCCGTCGTCGGGGGTGCGGTAGTTCTGAAACTCCGCCAGCGTCTGATCGGCGAGGTTGTTCCGGTCGACCAGGAACAGCACTCGGTGAAAACCACCGTGCTTGAGCAGCCGGTAGGCCTCGGTGACGGCGGTATAGGTCTTACCGGCGCCGGTCGCCATCTGTACCAGGGACCGGTCGAAGCGCTGATCGGCCAGGCTGGTTTCGACGCCGTTGATGGCGGTGATCTGTGCAGGGCGCAGCGCGGTGGTGTCCAGAGCCGGCAGGTCGCGGACCTTGGCACGCCACGTCGGGCGCTCGCGCGGATTCTGCGCGTCCCGCAGGATTCGGGCCAAGGTGGCCGGTTGCGGAAAGTTGAAGATCAGCCGGGCCCGCGGCGCCGGGTCGAAACCGTTGGTGAAGTGGGTTTCGACGCCCGATGCCTCGAAGACGAACGGTAGCCGGCCGTCCCGGGTCGTCGCTTTGAGCCGCACGTCTGCGGGGAGCCCGTCGGCATACATGGCCGACTGCCATTCGACTCCCGACAGCGGCGTGCCTGCCGGTTTCGCCTCGATGACGCCGACGACGGCCTTGTCGACGTACAGCAGGTAGTCGACCCGGCCGTGCCCGGCTTTCATGATGACCTCGCGGACCGCGATTCCCTGACCGGCAAACAGATTGAGGTTCTTCTTGTCCTGAACCTGCCAACCGGCCTGGGTGAGCTGCTGGTCGATGAGCACACGGGCCCGTGCCTCCGCGGGAAGAGAACTGGCGTCGTCGCTCATGGTGCGCCAAACTTTATCGACATTTCGATGCCTGTTGCAGCTCAGTGCACGAATTTCTCCAGGTAGGCCCGGTGCTCCGGCGACAGCCGCACCAGCTTCTGCTCGTCGATGCTGAACGCCGCCAGCTGGGTCTCGGCGATCACCGCGGGCTTGGAGTCCGGCGCGGCGTGCACCGAGCGGACCTCGTAGCCGATGGTGAAGTCCACCGCCCGCAGCCGTGACACCCACATCGTCACCTGCAGCGGCGAATCCATCAGCCGCAGTTGGCCTTTGTAGCCGATCTTCACCTCGGCGATCAGCAGGCCGGTGGTGGTGATGTCGACCGCGAACGCCGGTGACAGGAACGGCACCCGCGCCTCTTCGAGGATGGTGACCATCACCGCGTGGTTGACGTGCTGGTACATGTCGATGTCCGACCAGCGCACCGGAACCGCCGCGACGAAACCTGGTTTGGCGGTCATGAAACCGATACCTGACCGCTGGCGTGGGTCATGCTGCGGATCTGCCGCGCCGCCACCGACAGCGTGGCCAGATCCCGCTGCTCGGAGTCATAGATCTGCGTCAGCGTGCGCCGCGCCCGCTCCACCCGTGACCCGTTGGTCGATTCCCACTCGGCGATCTTCTGCACCCCGTCCTCGTCCGGTTCTCCGACCGCCAGCACATCCCGGCACAGCGTTCGCACCGAATTGTAGATGTCGTCACGGATCGCCAACCGCGCCAACGCATGCCAACGGTCTGCGCGGGGCAGCTCGGCGACCGCGGTCAGCAGTCCGTCGGTGCCGAGCCGATCCATCAAAGCGAAGTAGGTGTCTGCCACCTCGGCGGCATCGCGTTCGGCGATGTCGGCGATGTCGATGATGTCGAGCAGGCTGTAGCGATACAGGCCGACGGCGACGTCGGCGGCCAGATCCTCGGGCACACCCTGCGCCCTGAACTCACCGACGTGCTTGGCGACGATGTCGGCGTCGGCGCCGCGCAGCCACTCGGCCATCCGCGGCGTCAAGAGCCGCACCTGCTCGGCGAACCGATTGATCTCCGCACCCACCGCCAGGGGCTGCGGTCGATAGTTGAGCAACCAGCGCCCGGCCCGGTCGATGAGCCGCCGCAGGTCCAGCGTCATCCGGTCGGTCACCGCGGCCGGCAGTCCGTCGCATTCACCGGCCGCCCGGATCCGGCGCCACAACTCGCCCACCCCGAAGATCGCATCGGTGGCCACATACGCCCGCACCGCATCGATCAGGTCGACGCCCGCATCCACGGTGATCCGGTAGGCGTAGGTGATTCCGGCGGTGTCCACCACATCGTTGATCAGCATGGTGGCCACGATCTCGCGGCGCAGTTGGTGCGAGCGGATCTCGTCGGCGAAGCGCTGCTGCAGCGCACTCGGGAAGTACTGCGCCAGCCGGGCGGCGAACACTTCCTGATCGGGCAGGTCGGTGGCCAGCACCTCGGCCTTGAGGGTCAGCTTGACGTGGGCCATCAGCGTCGCCAGCTCCGGTGAGGCCAACCCCAGCCCGGCGTCGGCGCGGCGGATGATCTCCTTCTCCGACGGCAACGCCTCCAGCTCCCGGTTGAGGCCGCGGTCGGCGACCAGGTGCCGGATCTGCTCTACGTGCACCGGCAGCAGGCTGGCGGCGTTGGCGCGGCTGGTGCCCATCAGATCGTTCTGGGCGGCATTGTCTTCGAGCACCAGCGCGCTGACCTCGTCGGTCATCGACGCCAGCAGCTGCGCCCGGTCGGCCGGGTCCACCTTGCCGAAGGTGACCAGGGAGTCGATCAGGATCTTGATGTTGACCTCGTGGTCGGAGCAGTCCACCCCCGCGGAGTTGTCCATCGCGTCGGTGTTGATCCGGCCGCCGGCCAGGTCGAACTCGACGCGGCCCAGCGGCGTGACGCCCAGGTTGCCGCCTTCGCCGATCACCTTGGCGCGCACTTGATTTCCATTGACCCGGACCTGATCGTTGGCGCGGTCACCGACGTCGGCGTCGGATTCGGTCTCGGCTTTGACGTAGGTGCCGATGCCGCCGTTGAACAGCAGGTCGACCGGCGCGCGCAGGATCGCGCGGATCAGTGCCGGCGGGGTCAGCTCGGTGGTGCCCTCGTCGAGACCCAGCACCGCTACCACCTGTGGACTGACCGGAACCGATTTCAGATCGCGCGGGTAGATGCCGCCGCCTTCGCTGATCAGCGACTTGTCGTAGTCGTCCCAACTGGATCGGGGCAGGTCGAACATCCGCTGCCGTTCAGCGAAGGAGTGAGCCGGGTCCGGATCGGGGTCGAGAAAGATGTGCCGGTGGTCGAACGCAGCCAGTAGCCGGATGTGTCGGCTGCGCAGCATTCCGTTGCCGAATACGTCGCCGCTCATGTCCCCCACACCGACGACGGTGAACTCCTCGGTCTGGGTGTTCACGCCCATCTCCCGGAAGTGCCGCTTGACCGCCTCCCATGCACCCTTGGCGGTGATGCCCATCTCCTTGTGGTCGTAGCCGACCGAGCCGCCGGAGGCGAAGGCGTCGCCGAGCCAGAATCCGTAGGACTTCGCGACGTCGTTGGCGATGTCGGAGAAACTGGCGGTGCCCTTGTCGGCGGCCACCACAAGGTAGGCGTCGTCGCCGTCGCGGCGCACCACCTGCGCCGGCGTGCTGATCGCACCGGTGGCGTGGTCGACGTTGTCGGTGATCTCCAGCAGTCCGGAGATGAACAGCCGGTAGCAGGCCACTCCTTCGGTGCGGGTGGCGTCACGGTCGAGCGCGGCGTCACCGGTGGGCAGCGGCGGGTTCTTCACCACGAATCCGCCCTTGGCCCCGACCGGGACGATGACGGCGTTCTTCACATCCTGGGCCTTGACCAGCCCGAGGATCTCGGTGCGGAAGTCCTCCCGCCGGTCCGACCAGCGCAGCCCGCCGCGGGACACGAAGCCGAATCGCAGATGTACCCCCTCGACGCGTGGTGAGTACACGAATATCTCGAACTTGGGACGCGGCAGGGGAAGTTCGTCGATCAGGCGCGCCTCGAGCTTGAACGCCAGAATGTTCTGCGCGCGAGCCGAATCGGGTCGGGTGATGAAGTAGTTGGTTCGAATGGTGGCCTGGATCAGCGAGGCGAACGCGCGCAGCACCCGGTCGGTGTCCAAGCTGACCACAGCGTCGATGCCGGCCGAGACAGCCGCGGCAGCGGCTTGCGCATCACGGCCGCCGGCCGGCCGGGACGGGACGAACAGCGCCTCGAACAACTCCACCAATGCCCGCGCGGTCCCCGGATGTTCGTTGAGCACCGATGCGATGTGACTCTCGCTGTAGGGAAAACGGGCCTGGCGCAAGTATTTTGCGTAGCCGCGTAGCACCACCACCTGCTGCCAGGTCAGTCCGGCTCGCAGCACCAACTCATTGAACCGGTCGACCTCGACTCTGCCCTCCCAGATCGCGGTGACACCGTCGGCGAAGCGTTGCTCGGCGGCGTCGCGTTCGGCTCCGGTCTCCGGGATATCGATGCTGGGGTGCGCCGACACCCTGAACTTGTAGATCCACACCAGTAGACCGTCAGCGCGGGTGACGGTGAATGGCCGCTCGTCGAGTACCGCCACCCCCATGCATTGCAGCATCGGCAGCAGTTGACTCAACGACGCGCCGTGCCCGCCGAGAAACCAGGCCAACTGACTTCCGTCGGCCTCGCCGTAGTGGGTGAACACCAACTTCACCGAGTCGTCCGACAACTGCTCGATGATTGCTATGTCATCGACGGCTTCGGCCGGCGTGACCGCCTGCTTATAGGTTTCGGCGAACGCCCCCGCGTAGTGCTGCGCCTGCGCCTCGGTCAGCGCACCGTCCGCCAGGCCGACCATCCGATCCGCCCAGGTGCGGGTGGCCTCGGTCAGCCGTCCCTGGATCCGAACCCGGTTGGCCTCGGAGACGTCGACGGTGCGCGCCTGCGGTTCGTCGGAGAGCCGGACCATGAAATGCACCAGCGCCCAGGGGGCTTCGCTGACCCGGGCACTGTATTCGACGCCGGTCCCGGCGAACTCACCGACCAGGATGTCCTCCATCTGCAGCCGGACCGGGGTGGTGTAGCGGTCCCGCGGCAGGTAGACCAAGCAGGACACGAATCGCCCGGTTCGGTCACCGCGCAGGAACAGCAGCGCACCGCGCCGCGACCCCAGATCCGAGACCGCCATCGCCATCTTGAGAAGCTGGGCGGCGTCGACCGCGAAAAGCTCTGAGCGCGGGACGGTTTGGATGATGTCGAGCAGTAGCTGACCGGGGTGGCCGGGCTCGCTCTCGGCCAGAGCGAGCGCTTCGCGCACGGTATGGGAGATCACCGGTATCTCGAAGACGTCGGCGTTCATGGCTCCGGCGGTGAACAACCCCACGAAGCGATGCGCGACGATGCTCTCGCCGGTGTCCTCCCGGATCACCACGACGTAGGTGCGTGAACCGAACCGCATGTAGCTGGGAACGGTGGCCTGCGCCAGGGTGAGCAACTTGTCGCCGGTGAGCCTGGGCCGCAAGGACGCCCGCACCCGCAGCACCCCCATCCGGTCGGCGTCCTCGACCAGCACCCGCCCGTCCTGCACCACCCCGCGCTGGTAGCCGAGCAGTACGAAATGCCCATCAGCCAGCCAGTGCAGCAGTTTGGCCACCTCGTTACGGTCCGGGGCGTCGTAGTGACCGTGCGCGTCGGCTTCGACCTCAGCGGCCAGGGCGTCGAGCGCCTCGCGCATCGCGGTGGAATCCGCGGCGACCTGACGGACATCGGCCATCACATGCGGCAGCAGTTGCTCGATCTCGGTCAGGGTGCCGTGGCTGACCGACGGCGAGAGCTGGACGTGGATCCAGGTCTCGGCGCCGGCTTCGGTGCCTGGTGAGGCGAGGCTCGAACCGCCGCTCAAGCCCGCGGAATTCGGCTCCACACTGGACAATTCACCGGCGGCATCGCGCTGCACGGTGAACACCGGGGTCATGATCCCTAGGTAGGCGACCCCGAGCCTGTGCAGCAGTACCGCGACCGAGTCCATCAGCATGCCGCCGTGTTCGGTGATCATCTGAAGCGCCGGGCCGAAGCCGGCCGGATCGTCGGCGGCGTAGACAGCGACCCTGGTTGCCGCACCCGGGCGTTCGCGCGCCAACCGCGCGTGGGCGGCCAGCACCGCCGGGGTAACCACTGCGGCCGCCGCGGCACGGCCGGCCGAGTCGGCTTCTGAGTCATCGACGCCCAGCGAGTCGCTGTGCGGGCCGCGATAGCTCTCGATGTAGGCGGCGGCTACCCACTCGGGAACATCGGATGGATCGGTGAAACGTGTCCAGGCCATCGATCCGTGTGGAATGGACCCCGTCATCTGAACCCTCCCCGCCCCGCGTGAGTTCCGGCAGCTGCCGCTACCGGGTTCACATTAGTCGCGGGTCAGTCTGCGGTGGGTCACTCGGTGCGGACGGGCCGCATCGGCGCCGAGCCGTTCCACTTTGTTCTCCTCGTAGGCACCGAAGTTGCCCTCGAACCAGAACCACTTGGCCTCGTTGGTGTCGTCACCCTCCCAGGCCAGGATGTGGGTGCAGGTGCGGTCGAGGAACCAGCGGTCGTGGCTGATGACGACGGCGCACCCGGGGAACTGTTCGAGGGCGTTCTCGAGCGAGCTGAGCGTTTCGACATCGAGGTCGTTGGTCGGCTCGTCAAGCAGGATCAGGTTCCCGCCCTCTTTGAGGGTCAACGCCAGGTTCAGCCGGTTGCGTTCACCACCGGAGAGCACGCCGGACGGCTTCTGCTGGTCGGGGCCCTTGAATCCGAACGCCGAAACGTAAGCGCGGGAGGGGATTTCGTTCTGTCCGACCTGGATGTAGTCCAGCCCGTCGGAGACCACTTCCCAGACCGTCTTCTTCGGGTCGATACCCGCGCGGGACTGGTCGACGTAGCTCAGCTTGACTGTCTCACCGACCTTGACCGTGCCGCTGTCCGGCTCCTCCAGACCGACGATGGTCTTGAACAGGGTCGTCTTACCGACGCCGTTGGGGCCGATCACACCGACAATGCCGTTGCGCGGCAGCGTGAACGACAGATCCTTGATCAGCTGGCGCGAATCGAAGCCCTTGTCCAGATTCTCCACCTCGACGACCACACTGCCCAACCGCGGCGGGGTCGGGATCTGGATCTCCTCGAAGTCGAGCTTGCGGGTCTTCTCGGCCTCCGCGACCATCTCGTCGTACCGGCCGAGGCGGGCCTTGTTCTTCGCCTGCCGAGCCTTGGCGCCCGAACGCACCCAGGCGAGTTCGTCCTTGAGCCGCTTCTGCAGCTTCTGGTCCTTCTTGCCCTGCACCTCGAGGCGCTCGGCCTTCTTCTCCAGGTAGGTCGAGTAGTTGCCCTCATACGGGTAGGCCCGGCCTCGGTCGAGTTCGAGGATCCACTGCGCCACATTGTCCAGGAAGTAGCGGTCGTGAGTGACCGCCAGGATCGCGCCCGGATAGGAGGCCAGGTGCTGCTCGAGCCAGAGCACGCTCTCGGCGTCGAGGTGGTTGGTGGGCTCGTCGAGCAGCAGCAGGTCGGGCTTGGCCAGCAGCAGCTTGCACAGGGCCACCCGCCGGCGCTCGCCCCCCGAGAGGTGGGTGACGGGCTCGTCGGGCGGCGGGCAGCGCAGCGCGTCCATCGCCTGTTCGAGCTGCGAGTCGATGTCCCAGGCGTCGGCGGCGTCGAGCTCCTCCTGGAGCTTGCCCATCTCCTCCATCAGCTCGTCGGAGTAGTCGGTGGCCAT
This sequence comes from Mycobacterium zoologicum, assembly GCF_020181635.2. Lineage (NCBI taxonomy): Bacteria > Bacillati > Actinomycetota > Actinomycetes > Mycobacteriales > Mycobacteriaceae > Mycobacterium > Mycobacterium zoologicum. Next base: position 286,371 of record NZ_JAYJJS010000002.1, read on the forward strand.
CAGCTCGGCGACCTCGTTGTACCGATTGAGCTTGGCCTTGATCGGCACGCCCTCTTCGACGTTCTCCCGGACGGTCTTGGTGTCGTCCAGCGGCGGCTCCTGCTGCAGGATGCCCACGCTGGCCCCCGGGGCCAGGAACGCGTCGCCGTTGTTGGCGGTGTCCAGACCCGCCATGATCCGCAAGACGCTCGACTTGCCGGCGCCGTTGGGGCCGACCACACCGATCTTGGCTCCCGGCAGGAAACTCAACGTGACGTCGTCGAGGATGACCTTGTCGCCGTGCGCCTTGCGGACCTTCCTCATCGTGTAGATGAACTCAGCCATGCCGGGGTGTCGCCTCCTGGTCTCGCGGAATTACTCGCCGACCATCCTAGGGGGTGGCCGCACCCGGCCGTCGGCTGCGCTCAGGCGGTCAGCGCCATCCCGTCCATCTCGGCGTCATCGGCATCGGGCTCCTGTTCGTCGGCCTCGACGACGGGCGCAGCGGCCGGCGGAATGTCGGGCCCGACCGCGATGAACTTCTCCACCCGAGCCGAACAACGCGCCAGGTCGGGACCCACCGCCGTCGCTCGCATCTCCAATGAGGACCGGCGCGCGCCGTCCTTGTCCTCGTACTCGCTGGTGAAGACGTTGCCGACCACGACCACCGGCAGGCCCTTGCTCAACGACGCACCCACCCCGGCGACCAGCTTGTCCCAGCAGTTGACCGTGACGAACAACGAGTTGCCCGTCTCCCAGCTGCCGTCGGGGTTGCGCCGCCGCGAGTTGCTGGCGACCCGGAACTTGATCACTTCGTGCTCCCCCGCCCGGCGGCGGACGGGGTCGGTCGCGATGTTGCCGACCACGGTCAGCATTGTCTCGTACATGGTGTGCTTCCTTCCTGAAGGCGGGCGGGGCGATCCCGCCGGCGCTGCACCCATTGAGCCGAGACAGCCCGACAATCGGGTCGGGTCGACCGCCCCGCGCACGGGCGATCGTGGAAGAAGGGCGAACTGGGGATAACTCCCGAAGCCGGTCGCTAGACCCGGGGTTTGCCGACGGTCACCGGCTCATTCCACTTCGAGAAGGTCATCTGCACGTCGTCGTCGGCGCCGGAGGCCAGCTGCAGCTGAACCAGCTGGTGATCGCCGGTCTCCTGGATCCAGACCGCGCACGGCGTGCGCTTCCCGGCGTGTAGTTGCGGCATGATCTTCTTCGCCGCCGCCGCCGAAACCTCGCCGGTGATCCGGACGGTGTGCACGCCGTCGATCGTCTCGCGGCCCGACACCTCGGGATCGATGAAGTCGGTCAGCAGGTCAGCGAGTCCGGTGTCCGGACTGAGAATCTTCGCCGCGTCGTAGAAGTTCTCCGCCGGCCCGTAGTCGACCCACCGGCGAGGCTCCTGCGACACGTACAGATCGCCGCCGAACATCACGAACCGGACGTAGGCCGGGCCGCCGCGGTAGGCGATCTTGGCGTAGCCCTTGGCCGCGGAGTCGGGCACCCGGGTGACATCGCCGTCGAGCGCGATGATCGGCAGATTCTCGATATTGCCGGACACCGACATGGTCAGATGCACGCTGTCCAGTTCTGCTGTCACAGTGCCGGATTCCTTGAGGATCGCCGAGGCGTCCGGCAGTGGCTCACTGGCCTTCTTCGCCGGCGTCGGAGTGGTCGTCGCGGGAGATGTCGATGCAGGTACCGGCGCCGCCGTCGACCTCGCTGATGAGGACGGCGCTGACGAAGACAAGATACCGGACGTCGTCGTAACCGACTCGGACGGAGTGGGTGAACAACCGGCGACCAGGGCAGCGGCGGCGCTCGCAACGGTCACGACGACGGGGAGCCTGCGCATGCCCGCCATCGTAGAGGGCTCGCTCAAAACCGACAGGGCGCCCGATCCCACCCGGAACTCCGTCCGGAGTTGGTATACGTTGCTTGCAGTGGATACCAAGGGCCGATCCGGCGGCGGTGCACACACCCGCCGCCGACAGTGGGCACGCGACGACATCCGAGTCTCGGATCCGAAATCGATGCGTCGGTCGATCGCAGGCACCGCTGTCGGAAACTTCATGGAGTGGTACGACTTCGGCATCTACGGCTTCCTGGCCACCACGGTCGCGCAGGTGTTCTACCCCAATGACAGCTCCAGCGCAGTCGGCCTGATCGCCACCTTCGGCACGCTGGCGGCAGCCTTCGCGGTGCGGCCGTTGGGCGGAGTCGTCTTCGGCGCGCTCGGTGACCGCATCGGCCGCAAGCGGGTGTTGATCATGACCGTCACCCTGATGGCGATCGGCACCACCGTGACCGGACTGCTGCCGTCCTACGAGAAAATCGGGGTCTGGGCTCCCGTCCTGCTGATCGTCACCAAGATCTTGCAGGGCTTCTCCACCGGTGGTGAGTACGTGGGCGCCATGACCTACGTCAGCGAACACGCCCCGGACCGCAGCCGTGGCGCGCTGACCGGATACCTGCCGCTGGGCACGCTGGGCGGCTACATCACCGGCGCCTCGGTGGTGACGTTGATGAAATCCCAACTGCCGGTGTCAGACATGCTGCACTGGGGCTGGCGGGTGCCCTTCCTGCTGGGGGTGCCACTGGCCATCGTCACGCTGTACATGCGGCTGCGGATCGATGAATCACCGGCCTACGAAGAACTCAACGAGAACCATGACGAAGCGCACACGAACGGGTGGCAGCAGTTCCGGCGGATCGTCGTTCGACACCGCGGTGGCCTGCTCATCTGCATGGGTCTGGTGCTGGCCGAGAACGTCACCAACTACATGCTCACCGGATATCTGCCGACGTATTTCAAGCAGGTCGGCGGAATCCGTGGCAGTCACGGGCTGGCGATGATCGTGGTGGCGCTGATCGTGATGCTGGTCGCGGTGATGCCGATGGCCACGCTGTCCGACCGAATAGGCCGCAAGCCGATCCTGTGGACGGGCGCCGGGCTGCTGATCGTCGGATCGGTGCCGGCCTTCCTGTTGATCCGGTCTGGCGGAAACTATCCGCTGCGACTGCTCGGGGTGCTGATTATCGGTGTGGCACTGCTGTGCTTCTACAGCACCACGCCGTCGACGCTGCCGGCCCTGTTCCCCACCAAGGTGCGCTATTTCGCGGTGGCGATCGGCTTCAACATCTCGGTTTCGGTGTTCGGCGGCACCACTCCCCTGGTCGCCGAAACGCTGGTGTCCGGCACCGGCAACGTCATGGTGCCGGCCTACATCCTGATGTGCGCGGGCATCGTCGGCGCGATCACGCTGTGTTTCACCCCGGAGATGGCGGGCAAGAGACTGCCGGGCTCCGGGCCGTCGGTGGCCACCCAACAGGAGGCCGACGCGATTGCCGAGGCCGGGCGGTCCGATCGGACATAAGCACCGGCAACCAGCCGTGGCGATCAGTCCAGGCCGACCAGTCCGGTGGAGATCTCCCATAGCCCGTCGATCAGCTTCTGGTCGTGAGCTTGACGGTTCTCCCGGCCTTCGGCGCGATGGCGGTGGAAGTAGACGCCGTTGATCGCCGGGTCCGCCCCGCGCCGGGCCAGCTCGATCAGCGGTGCGGCGCCCTGGGCCGGGGTGATCGTCCCGAGGTGGCGCAGCGGGGTGCGATAGAGCAGGCCCACGAACCGCGAATCCCTGCCGAAGCTGGACGCCGCCGGACCGGGATGCACTGCGGCCGAGATGATCCCGTCGTCGGTCCAGCGCTGGGCGATGCCCCGGGTGAACAGGATGTTCATCAGCTTGCTCGAACCGTAGGCACGCGCCTCCAGAGCACGGCGGCGCCGGTAGTCCAAGTCGCCGAGGTCGATGTGCCCGAACAGGTTTCCGACGCTGGAGGTGTTGAGCACCAGCGCGCCGTCGGCTGCGGCGAGCCGGTCGCGCAGCAGGTGGGTCAGCAGGAAGGGCGCGAGGTGGTTGATCTGGAAGTTGGGTTCGTGGCCGTCGGCGGTGCGCAGCGACGGCGAGAACATGCCGCCGGCATTGTTCATCAGAACGTCGATGGTGCCGGCGTGCTCGCGGATCCGCTGAGCCAGGGTGCGGACCTCATCCAGTCGGGCGAAGTCCGCGGTGAACGCGGTGGCACCGGTATCGGCGGCGACCGGGGCCAGCTTCTGCGCCGACCGGCCGACGACGACGAGGTCGACCTCCGGCCCGGCCAGGGCGCGGGCGGCCACGGCGCCGATTCCGTCACTGGCTCCGGTGATCACGATGGTTTTACGTGCGGTCATGAACGGTCTCCTTGGGTTCGACTGCTACCACTATGGACTCAAGCGAGCAGCGCCGTCCTCGCCGCCAGCTCGGTTAACGCTCGCGACGGGCCACTTCGGCCAGCATCGCGTTATAGGCCGCCAACTCGGCATCGTCGTCACGGTCGGCGGCCCGGTCCAGCCGCCGGGCCGTCCGCTCATCGCTGCGATGCCACTGCACCAGCAGCGCCACCATCACCAACAGCAGCGGCAGCTCCCCCGCCGCCCACGTGATGCCACCGCCGAGACGCTGATCGCCGGCCAGATCGGTGTGCCATGGCAGATTCAACGGGCCATAGAACCATTCGCCCAGCACCTTCTGTAGGCCCATCAGCAGCACCCCGAAGAACCCGTGCAGCGGCAACGCAGCAAACACCACCGCCACCTTGGCGATCGGCGGGAGGGGCCGCGGTGTGGGATCCACGCCGATCACCACCCAGTAGAAGAGATAGCCGCTGAGCAGAAAGTGCACGTTCATCGCCAGGTGGCCGGCGTGGCTGCCCACGATCGAGTCGAACAGGGTACTGAAGTACAGGCCGTAGAAGCCGACGACGAAGATCACCGCCGCGATGATCGGATTGGTCAGGAAGCGCGAAACCCGGCTGTGCAGTGCGGCCAGCAGCCATTCCCGCATGCCGGGCGGCTCGCCGCGGCCGGCGGCCGGCAGCACCCGCAGCGCCAGAGTGGTCGGCCCACCGAGCACCAGCAGGATCGGGACCAGCATCGAGACCAGCATGTGCACGATCATGTGCATGCTGAACATCGCCGGCATGTAGCGCCCGGTCCCCGACGAGGTGGCGAACAGCAGCGTCAGGCAGCCCAGCAGCCAGGCGGTGGTCCGTCCGGCCGGCCAGGCGTCGCCGCGTCGTCGCAGCCGCAGCACCCCGCCCACGTAGAGCGCCGCCAGCACCAGCGCAGCGGTCCCGAAGATCAGGTCGAACCGCCAGTCGAACAGGATCCGTGCCACCGTCGGCGGCCCGGCGAAGTCGTAGCCGATCTTGACCATCGGGATAGACGGGTCCAGCACCGTCGGCGGTGGCGGCGGGGTGCGCCCCAGCCCGACCGCGACACCGAAGGTGGCCGCGAAGATCCCGGCCTCGATCAGGGCCAGCCGGATCAGCGGGGCGCGCTCGTCCGGGTTTTGGCGCAGTGCCGCCACCCCGCGCCGGCGCTGACGCCAGCCGAGCACACCGAGCAGGCACAGCGCGACGAACTTGACCACCACCAGCCGGCCATACGGGCTGGTCAGCAGGTCTGCGGGGGTCAGCCGCACCAGCGCGTTGAGCACACCGGACAGCCCGATGGCCACAAAGCACCACAGCGCCAGCGCCGAGAATCGCCGCGCCGCCAGATCGGCGTGTTCGCCGCCGCGCAGCGCGTGTACCAGCAGTGCGAGCAGTCCGCCCGCCCACAGGCCGGCGGCCACCAGGTGGATCAGCAGACTGTTGGTGGCCAGGTCGTGCGAGCCGCCGGCGGCCGAATGCCCGGTCAGCCCCAACGGGATCAGCGTCAGCAATGAGCCGGCCAGCAGCAGCGGCGTCCAGGACCAGCGCAGTACCGACCTGCTCAGCAGGAACACCCCCGCGGCCACAAACGCCGTCCAGCGCCATGCCGACGCGGTGTCGACCATGCCGGCCAGCGACCACGTCCGTACCGGGTCGAGGAACTCCGACAGCCGATGCCCGGAGACGTCGGAGATGGTCAGCGGAACCAGCAGCGCCGCACAACCCGCCCACACGCCCGACGCCACCGTGCCCAGCCGCAGCGCGCGATAGCCGGCGACATCGAGGACACCGCTGTCCTGCGGGGGCACCAGAAACGCCGCGAGCAGAAACGACCCGACCGCCAGCACCGCGGCGATCTCACCGGCAGCGCGCACGAAAGGCAGCCCCAGGGTGGTCGCCGGCCCCGGATCGGGCAGACCGGTGGCGGTCAGCGCGTCGGCCAGCGACAGCGCTCCGATACCGGCGGCCGTGCCACCGGCCAGCAGCGCCGCCCCCAACAGCACCGGCAGATACCCCTGCCGGGGCGTCGCGGTGTCAGCGGTCATCGCGGGCCGCTCGCTGTCGCCGCACCTCGGCGTCCCGGGCGAAGAACTCCCGTCGGGCGATCCGGCCGATGTGATCGGAATCCTTGAGGATGCGGCGCAATTCGCTGCGGAACGCGACGCGGCGTTCGGCCAGGTCCGGGGAGTTCCCCAACAGGCCCTGGTCGGCGACCACCTGACGGGCGGTGGCGAACAACAGGGTGGACACCGACTCGCTGCTGCGGACCCGGCCCTGCGCCACGTACTGACGGCCGACGCCGAGCGCCAGCTGAATCATCTCCTTCTCGCCGATGTCGGCCGGCGCATCGCAGAGCACATCGGCGACGATCGCATACGCCTCGAAGAACACCCGCAACATGACATCGGACATCACCGGGCTCTTCTGCGAGAGCAGCCCGTCGATCTCGGCGCCGCCGGCCGACACGCGGGCTTCCCAGTCGGAGAACCAGGACATCTCTTCGGCGATGTTCTCGCGGAACGCCGCCGAGTCCGCGAAGTAGAAGTCGAACTTCAGCAGGTCCCGCAGCCGCATCGCCTGGTTCCAGAAGGCGTCGAGCCGGTCGCCTTCACCGCGGCCCGCGTGCGCCAGTGCCAACTCGACGATCGAGGTCTCCAGGAAGGCGTGGATCACCGAGTTGCGGTAGAACGACGCGGCGTGCTCGTCCTCGGGCGCGATCCGCCATACCGCCTCCCGGCCACCGTCGACGCGGGTGACCGGATGCCCGTTCGACAACGCGTCCACCGCCGCCCGCACCCCGTCGGGGGGGGGGGGGGGGGGGGGGGGGGGGGGGGGGGGGGGGGGGGGGGGGGGGGG